>NZ_BBJM01000013.1 GCF_000740055.1 Secundilactobacillus oryzae JCM 18671
GTTACTAGCGAATTGACTTCGCAAATGTTTGTTTTGGATTCAACCTAAGTTGAATCGCCCTGCACATTTGATTCGTCGAAACTTTGTTCAGTTTTCAAAGGTCTACATAATCGCTGTTGTCGTTCGCGACAACTTTATAAGAATATCACGTTCGAAACTCAATGTCAACAAGAAATTATTTTTTCTTATTCGGCGTTGATCAGCCAAGTTGGCTTTCCGTAGCAGCGCAAGAACTAATATACCAAGTCAGTCCATTTTCGTCAAGCATTTTTCTAAAATAAAAAACGATCACACCAGATATTCTCCAGCGTAATCGTCTCAATTTCTGTTTTCTTCTATATATGACTAATCTTTAACTCGAGCTAAGAAGTAACGCTTCTTACCACGACGAACGACAACAAACTTACCGTCGAAGTGTGTACTTGGATCAATCTCAGCATCCGTGTCATCAACTTTTTCACCATTAATGCGGATGGCACCGTTCGTGACGTCCTCACGAGCTTGTCTTCTGGATGGTTCAATACTAGTCACATCAACTAGCCATTCGACAATATTACGTTTCTCTGAAGTCACATCGACTGATGGCATGTTCTTGAATCCTTGTTCAATTTCACTCGTTGATAAATCAGCCACGTTTCCTGAGAAGAGTGCTTCAGTAATGTCCTGTGCTTCTTTGACAGCAGCATCCCCATGGACAAAGGCTGTTACTTCTTCTGCTAGGCGACGCTGTGCTTCACGCTTTTCTGGCGCCGTTTTAATCTTTTCACCGAGCTCGTTGATTTCGTCCTCACTAAGGAACGTGAAGTACTTCAGGAACTTAATCACATCCCGATCATCTTGATTAATCCAGAATTGGTAAAACTCGTATGGTGTGGTCTTCTCAGAATCAAGCCATACAGCACCACCTTCAGTCTTACCAAACTTAGTACCATCCGCCTTTAACAGCAATGGCATAGTCAGGGCAAACGCCTTAGCATCTGAGCCCTTAACCTTGTGGATTAAATCAATTCCGGCCGTAATGTTCCCCCATTGGTCAGCACCACCCATTTGAATTTGGACATCCTCTTCATCAAACAAGTGAAGGAAGTCAATAGATTGCAAAATCTGGTAGGTAAACTCAGTGAAAGAAATTCCGACTTCAAGTCTTGAAGCCACTACTTCTTTAGCGAGCATCGTATTCACATTGAACAGCTTCCCGTAGTCGCGAAGGAAATCGAGTAAGGATAACTTGGACGTCCAATCGTAGTTATTCACAATTTTGAAGGAACCGTCCTGACCAAACAGGCCTTGCATCTGAGCCGTAATCTTCCGCGCGTTTTCCTCAACGACATCCATCGTTTGAAGTGTTCGTTCTGACTTCTTACCACTTGGATCCCCAATTGAACCGGTTGCGCCACCAATAACGATGTATGGTCGGTGTCCTGCTAACTGGAATCGTTTCAAAATCATAAACGGAATTAAATGACCGATGTGCATTGAGTCACCCGTTGGATCAATTCCAACGTACAAACCCACACTCTTTTCGTTAACTAATTCAGTTAAACCATCTTCGTCGCTCATTTGGTTAATGGCGCCACGCCATCTTAAATCATCAATAATGTTCATATCTGTTCCTCCTCAAAATAAAAAAAGTCCCCAATGACAAAAGTCATCAGGGACGAAAGTTAAATTCCGCGTTACCACCCAAGTTATTTTTGAAATAGTCAAAAATCGCTCTGGCATCGATAACGGAATGACCCGCTATTACTCTAGTAGCTCCACAAGCGTAATTCATGTGTCGAGTCGCTTAGCTTCCAGCACCCGCTAAGTTTCTATATCGTTGCTCGACGACACTACTTCACTGCTTCATTGCTGTATAGGATTTATCATACAAATCTAATGAAAAAAAGTCAACGACTCTTTCACTATACTGAGAGAAAAAGTGATTTTGGTCTCATCTGACGGGTCGCTACGGGCAGCATCACAGCACCCAACGCATCCAAATCAATCTTTGCGTCGGCTTGCTGTTGCACCCCCACCACCTGCACAGCTCGTTCTCGAAGGGTAGCGTGTTCATTTAACTCATAAGTTAATTCAGTCAACACCACTTGTTTGTCCAAAAAGCGAACAACATTTGGCTGTCGACTATCCTGTTTTGTTTCTACCACGTTCATGACAATACCATTTTGTGCGATGAACGGTCGAATGGCTCACATCAATAGGTAACTTCCTCTGGGTACCGCGTTAACCACAATATCGACGTGACCCCAAAACTGAGAAATAACCTCGGTCAATCGGTCTGCATTATCTGGATCATTCCAATCCCCTTCACTCACAATTAAGCGCCCACCGCTTTCCTGAATTCGGTAAGCAACTTCAAACGCCATGAACGGTTCTTCATGGTGCATGAACAATACCTCAGCACCTTCCATTGCTAATATGATGGCGAGTAGCGCACCAATGCCGTTTGCATCATTAGTCACCAGCGCTTTTTGACCCGACCAGCGATTTATTGCAAGGTATTGATCGACAACTCGATCAATGCTGGTGAAACAATCGCGAACTTCTCTTAGATTACCTTCTATCAGCTTCACCTCATTTCTACCTTCACCATAACGTAAAAAGGTGTCCATTCTATTTTCAAATGGTGAATAATCCGTGAAGCTATGTCAAAATAAACGTAGAGGTGACGTCTAATGTTAAAAATTTATCCCGCATCTTCGGCCAACCAAGATCAAATCCAATCGATTGCCGAGCAAACCTTTATCGAAACGTTTGGCCCATTCAATTCCAAGGCGCACATTACCGAATACGTACAACAAAACTTGAACCTGACGAAAGTTGCAGAGGAAGTCGCTGACCCTCGCACTCATTTCTTTTTGGCAATTGACGACGGACAAGTCGTTGGTTACCTAAAAGTGAATGAGTTTGGTAGTCAGACGGAAAATGGACTTCGCGACTCATTAGAAATTCAACGCATCTACGTCCTAAAAAAATACCATTCTAAAAAAGTTGGTGCCCAACTCATGAAACTAGCGATTCAACTCGCAACCCAATTTCAGGTAACCTTCATTTGGCTGGGTGTTTGGGAGTATAACGAGCGTGCTATTCAATTTTATGAAAAATTTGGTTTCAAACGATTTGGGCAGCACACCTTCATGATGGGTGACCGGCCTCAGACTGATTGGTTAATGAAACGTCCAATGAACTAACCTTAATTCAGAGCACAAAAAAAGCCGCATATTGCGGCCCCCAGGTTAAACAAACCTGATCTTTTTATATGTCCCCACTATCACTAACAGCTAATTCCGTAACTAGTTCATCCCTCCGAGAATTTTCGTCAAGTAAATTAACCGTTCATCACGATACGCGTTGAATACACGACTATAGTTTTCAGTCATCGGCAACTCGCGAATCCATCTGACTAAGACAGTGTCTGGATTCTGGCTGATTTCCTCAATCAACTCGGTTTTCTCTGCGTAAACAACGATTGCCGGTTGAATGTCAGATGAGTAACTCTCAATTGGCAACATCTTAATCTGACCCAACAACGCAAACTGAATAATGTCCTTGCTAATACCATACAAGGATTCGTATACAAACACGGAAATTTGAACACTAAATTGTTTGACTAGAGACATCGCTGCATAAAACAACATGCCAATAATATTAACGCGTTCGCCGTCAACAATTTCTAAATCGGATTCCATAAGTAGTTTTGCTGCACAGGTCCTAAACTTAACAAAATTAGCCGGTTTTTCCCCTGTGATTAACTGGTCAATACTTGACGAAAATGTAACTGGATAATTACCGAAATAAATAATCATCAGAATATATCCAATTATGCGCAACTCCAATTTCACAAGTACGACTTGCTCATCGGGCGTTACACCTTCACTGGTCCAGATTGAGCGCCAATCCTCGCTCTTGTTAACCCCATTAACAAGTTCAACGACCTCATGATTTGGCAACCTAAGGATAAAGTCCGGTCCATACTTCATCACAAACTTCAGAGTATCTGTCTGTGTCAAAGCATCTTGACCTGACAACTTGTAATTCTCCATTAGGTATTGGGTTAGAACCGACGTCCCCGCCGTTGAATTCAACGGCATCAATTCTACAAATACATCGCCACGCTCATATTGTTGTCCCTGCGACAATCTGATGAACATGACGGCCAAATAACGTCGTCGTGCACACTTAGTCAATTCGGATTCCGTTGTTGTCACATCACTTTTGAAGTAACGATCAACAAAATCCTTGACGAGCTCGACCTGTTTTTCAGACAACAAGTCCGAAATATCAGTTCCAGTGATGTTAAACAGTGTCATATAAAAGTACTCAACTAAAACTTTGTTCCCCTCAATGCGGTATGCGCCAAGATTCAACCGGAGCCCTACCTCCGCCAGTTCATGACGAATATTCTCAGTGAGTCGATATAATTTAGCCTTAGAGATGTGCAGCTTTGTGATAAAGGATTCAACCGAAGTTTCGGACTGCAACAAAATCGACACCAAAAGCTTATAACGATTTGGCTTTGATAACGGCAAGTCCGGAAAGCATCAAAATCCGTTTTTTCTAGTAATTCTTCATCGGAAAGCACTTCATTCGACTCATTAAATGCCCTTAAATCATCAATTAGTTTATGATAGATATGTAACACCTTGTTATAACCAAGGCCGTATATCGCATCAAATTCCCGAATTGTATTACCAGGTTGTTCCTTTAAAAACAAAAGGAGCCTTAATTTTTGCACTTCATCAGATGTAAGAATTTCAGCATCAATGTTCACGATTTCACCAGCATTCACCGAAATTTTATTTGAGTCACCTGGATGACAAATTAAGCGTAAATAAAATCCGGAATTTTTTCAAATTTAATTAGTCTAATCAGGAGCATTTCTCAATTTTTAATTGACGGTGTAAGCCAAATTGAGAATCGCCTTTTGTAGGGAAATTTTAAGCTATTTAGCCTCGATTTGGAAGTATTTGCACTCGCTTATATATACGGTAAGAAATTTAATTCAAATTACTACTACTTTCCTACTTTAGTTCCGCCTACAATTTCCCTTCTTCTATTTTAACATAATTCTAAAGTAAAATTGACAGGAGTTGTACTATGCACCCAATTTTTATCTTAAAAAGGTCGGTTAAATGGACAAATATCATCCTTTTTGGTTTTGCTTTTCTAAACATGATGGTTTTAAGCCTATCTTCACCACTTTACAGCTTCAATAACGGTGTGGACCCTAATACCATGTTCACCGTTGGCAGAGGGCTACTATCAGGTCTAATGCCCTATAAAGATCTATTTGAACAAAAAGGACCACTCGTTTTTCTGCTTCATACGGTGGCCGCACTCATCTCTAAGACAAATTTTATCGGTATTTACTTCTTAGAGTCGCTGGCGCTCGGCTTTTCAATGCTGGGGATACGTCGAATTCTTGCCAATTACCTGAATCTTTGGTCAGCTACTTTTTTAACCCTCATTAGCCCCGCCTTAATCGGTATCGGACTATTCTTCCGTGGTGGTGATACGGTCGAAGCGTTCATCACACCATTGCTCGTGGGATTACTCGTCCTTTTATTCAACCATCGAAATGAGGCGGCAATTTCTTTTACTTTCCGGGAATTGTTAATACAAGCCATTTTAGCCACCATCGTTTTCTGGATGAAATATACGCTGATTGGGCCTTGGTTGGTCTTTTTTCTCGCGGTAGCATGCCACAATGTTTTCAACAAGAATTGGCCTGCTCTTAGTAAACTTGTGCGGGCCGCAATTCTCGGATTTACGGCCATTACCGCACCGCTCCTATTTTTCTATTGGATTATGAGTGCTTTGGACGATTTATTTCATATTTACTTCTACGTGAACTTGCATTATTACACAGATTCCGGGCACCTTACTATGTTGGCACGACTCATTCAGCCAATTCAAAATCTTTGGCAAACCGGCGGCATTCTCATCCCAGTTGTCATGTTGCTAGCCATCATTCGCCTAGTGATTGGTACCCGATTTATAACTAATCGATTCATCAAACAAGTGATTGTCGGTTCTCTAGTCAGCCACTACCTGCTAATGTTCATAGGCGGCAATACCTTCACCTACTACTGGGAAGGATTCGCCGCTTATCTTTGTCTAGCACTTATTAGTTTTGGTATCCCGATTTACAATAAACTTAGCCACCCCATTCCGTACATTGCACCGGCAACCGCAATTTTTGTCGCCTTGGTACTCCCTTTTGTTAGCAACCAGAACTACTTGAATTCTCGTCTTTTTCCCAATAATCCAATGATTACTTACCCAACAGCAGTGACATCTCATCCCCAACAATATGCCATCCGATTTGGTAACATCATCCAGCACTCACCTCACGCCAAAGTCCTCAATTTTGGTGTGCTCGATTTAGGTGTCTACCTAACTTCAGGAACAACCCCACCAACAAAGTATTTCTCAATCAACAATCTGCCTACCTATAAACCAATGCATCGTGCGCAGATTGAATTAGTTCGTCACCGCCAAGTTAAATTTGTGGTGACCCGAATCCCATATGGTACTCAATTAAACGCACAGCCACAGAAACGTTATCAAGTTCTCCATCAAAACTACCGCGTCATCACAAAACAATCCGCCGTCTTTGAAGATCACATCTTCACCTATTTATTACTGACACGGCGTTAAAAAAGCGGGTTAATCTCATTGAAACCGTTTACAGAAACTTGGATTCGTGCTAAGGTTAATTCAGTCATACAAACCTACTTAGGAAAGGGGGGAAACCCCCTTTCGTTTAAAAACAACTTGTGAAATATATTTCAAGACCAGCAGTCCTCAGGGATGCTGGTCTTTTTTAATCTCATTTTTTAAGTTAGTTACTTCTTGATTCAAATCTGCTACCTGGCAGGTTAATTGCACCAATAAGTCATGATTACTCTGAGCATCCCGATCCGTCTGGGTGGTTGCTTCACTAGTAAAATAGTCCGTAATGGTACTTGTTAATAACCCAATGAACGCCACCCCACCGAGCATCAGCACAATCGCAATCATTTTGCCCCAGGCAGTCTGTGGGGTCAGATCACCATACCCCACAGTGGTAGAAGTCACAATCGCCCACCATAGCGCCTGTGGTAATGACCGGTGTTCAGCAATCGAAAATCCTAGGGCGCTCAATGTGATGATGGCAACGCTCATTGTAAAAAGGTAAATAAACCCAGTGTCATACACGAAGCGGTGAAAGTTTTTTGTCCACTTGCCCGCTACCCCAAGATGCCAAAATAAGTGATAATATCGGACAATTCGAACTAAGTGTGCCAATCTGAAAATCACAAAACCGGGATGCATTGGAATAATCCCCAACAAGTCAAATGCGGCGTGAATTAAAAACGTTTTTTTACTCTTGGCAACTATTAAACGAATAGAATAATCGACCGCAAAAACAAACGTCAGACCCGCTGCGATTTTCATTTCAACATGCCAGTTGCCTACATGAGCCATGATCAACGCCACATTAATCATTGAGGCGAGCGTTAAGATCATAACGCCCCAATGATAAGCTGTAATTTGAATTGCTTTCTTTCTTGTCATCTTCCATCACCTAATTCTGGTAATTGCCTATATATTACTCGCTTTCGATCGGGATGATAACTAAAAATATCAAGGTGACATTAAAAGAACCAGAAATCGCAGCGGATTTCTGGTTCTTTTTTCACGTTACTCTTTACGCTTCTTGCTGCCGACTAGTCCCATCACTGCCGTAAACGCTAGCATGATTAAGCCGGTAATGCCACTCACAGATTGTTTTTCTTCCGTTTGTGGTAGTTGCGTATTCTGATTTTGAGCCTGAGTAGAAGTTTCGAGCGTTGCTGTGTTGGCTGTACCAGTACCTGTCTCAACACCACCCGGTTTACCAGCCTCTGCTGGATTTTCAGGATTAGTTGGTAATTCCGGTGTCGTTGGTTGGCCGGGTTGCTCTGGCGTTTCCGGAAGTTCAGGTGTACCTGGTTGTTCTGGTGTCCCAGGATTTCCTGGCTGCTCCGGTGTAGTGCCCGTGCCACCCCCGTTGCCACCACCATTATTAGTGGTTCGGTAAACGTAGATAACCGTTTGTGCCTCACCGGTCAAAGTGCCATCGGCTGCCGCACTACCGACACCCATCGTTACAAATGTATAACCATCAAAGGTCTTTTGCTCGGTTTCGTACGGATTGCCATAATCCATCCCCTCTGGGTAGGTCGCTTCTGCCGTACCCAGTTGGGTGCCATCTTCAGTTTGGTAAATCACT
Organism: Secundilactobacillus oryzae JCM 18671; assembly: GCF_000740055.1. GTDB lineage: Bacteria > Bacillota > Bacilli > Lactobacillales > Lactobacillaceae > Secundilactobacillus > Secundilactobacillus oryzae. The sequence continues at coordinate 8,258 of NZ_BBJM01000013.1, forward strand.
TGAACAGGCTTAGCCGCTAAAGTAACCAGAATCCCGACTTGGGCGGGTTCCACCACTTGAGATGAATTAGCCGCTAAAGCAAAGGTATTCCATACTTGTGGCTGATCAATATCTTGTAAAGTCGCTTTGTCGGGTACCTTAACTTGGAAACTAATCGTTTGGTTCTGACCCGCAACGGTCGTTTGACCATCATCAGAAAGTACAAATCGGAAGGCCTTAATCTGCGACCAATCCGTCACTTGATCCGCAGCTAGCCAGGTTGCGTCTGTAGCCCCAGTGACATCACTAAGCTGAGTAACCCCGTTTGGATAAATGGTATCTGAATCAAGTAACCCGGAAACTTTTGGTAACTAAGTTGTCGTGTAAGCAACCTGCACCTTACCTTGCCAACTAGCTGGCAAGGTAATTGGCCCCATTAAACTCACCGTGAAATTTGAATCCCGGTCAGTCCCATCGGTAATACCCAAGTCTCCAAGTGAAGGCAACTCATCGAGACCATATAGTTGCTGGAACGTTTCATCCGAATTGGCGCCAGTCGTCAAATGAATTGTGGCAATGCCGTTTGGACTCAAGGTCACCGTTTGGCCCCAATCCGTCCCCTGTGCATCCGCAATGGTACCAACGACCTGTAAATGATTGGTCGTCGCAATGACGTAACTAGCCCCCGTTGTCACAACCTTTTTAGTGTTGCTTCCATTCGAGTTGACGTCTTGCTGGTCTGTGGTCAACACCGTATCTGTAATATTTGCTTCATCATCAACCGCCGGGACGACATAAGTTGGATCACCGAGGAAACCTACTAGTTTCAAATCAATCGTACGGTCGGCATCATTGGTGACATCAACACCAAACGCAGCAGTTAAACCAGTCGTAGTTGTTAGGTAATGGGTCTTCCAAACGACCTTCACTCAAGCTTCGCCCGTTTGATTAAAATCAGCCTTTACCAGTTCGACTGAATAGTTAGCACTAGCTGCCGTACTACCAGCATCATACGAAACGCCCTTAGGTAATAGTACATAGCCCGTGAATTCATTGTTTAATTGGGTGAGCGATGTCGAGGTTAGGTTAAATTTCACCCCAACTTGATGTTGCCCCTGCACCATTTGTTCACCGGATGTGGTGTCCGTGAAACCAACTTGAGCAGTCACAACCCGTTCCACCCCGGATGGCATTGTTCACAAGTTGTGCCGTTTGAGGCCCGAAGTATTTAACGAAGCCAGGATACTTCGATTCCCAATCTTCCTGCGTATAGGCATAGCGGCCGGCACCTTTATTGTCACCACCATAAAAGGCAACATACATTGAGTTTTTCACTTCACCCACATAACCCGCTTTCTATTGGGTCAAAATAGTTGCCGTGCCATACATTCCGGCTGGTGCCCAACCATAGTCTGGCGAATTAACATTGCTTGGTAACGTATCGTTGCCTTGCTTATGGAAGTACAAAATGATTTCCTGAACCGTTTTACTCGTATCTAAGCCCATCGCTACTAGCTGATCTTTCGTGAGGGTTTGGTTGAGAGTGACCTCAGTATTCAAGGCATGGTAAACCCCGTCACCATAATCCACCGCCAAAGTTGCATAAGGGGTTTCCGCGAGGACAACAGGATTCGTGTCACTTGAATCTGGTCTGAAGTAGAACGTTCCCGTATTGAATCCAGTAAATTGAAGATTTGGATCTAAATAGTAATGTAAGGTGTACATCGCAAAATCAAACGTCGAAGAAGTCGCAACAGCCGGCGTCAAGTAAGCGGTGAACCCCAACGTTGGGTTGTCCTCAGTGTAGAAAGTTTTATTAGGATTACCAGAGGTTGTCGCTGTATTACCTGCGCCATCGACCGGTCCCCGGTGAGCAACCGCATATGCCGTTCCAACAGTTGGTGGAATCGCATCTGATTCAGAAGGGGCGACCTGAATTGTCGCTACCGCACTATTCCCACTAACCGTGTCATCATAATAGTTAGCTGAGTAGGCCCCCTTATTCTTCAAAGACGTATATGGCACCACGTCCGAATTTACGGTCGTGCGAATATTAAATAGATAATTGATATCATTAGCTGCTTGCTCATTTTCAGAAGGCGCGACCAAATTCCAAGTGAGTAATGTTGTGCCATCCGCATTTTTCGTGAGGGTCGGTTCCATAGTACTCAAACCAGTGCCCGTTTTAAGTCCGACATACGTGAGACCCTTTGCCAATAAATAAGTGACTTTAATTGTGGAGCCGGGTTTGATAAAAATCTGACCCTTCGTTGAAGTTGGGATGGTCACCCCAAATCCCCAAACGGCTACATCCCCTTTAGCGGGGTTGCTGTGCGTTTCACCGGCAGTACCACTTTCAACAGCAACAAGCTTGTTGGTCATACTACTCGTTTTGGCAGCCAAGATTTTTTCGCTCGCCTGGGCCGTTGCCGGATTAACCAATTCATCAGCTTCTAACTTAGCGGTCACCTTCACCTGTTGCCCGTTTGGAAAAATACCCGGTTTGGTCTTCAAAGCTAAAATGACACTGTCATACTGACCACTCTTAAGGGTTTCAAAGTTGTAAGTCAGCGTCCGCTTGCTGGGATCTCAAACCGGAATCGTGCCAGCAATCATCAAGTCAGTAACATTTTGCGTAAATTCGATGCCAACCGTGTCAGGAACTTTCAGCGTTAATTTTGCATTGTGGAGCGTAAACTTTGGTCCAGTTGACTTTACCGTCACATTAAAATCAATCTCATTACCTGACGCAACTACTTTTTGAACCGCTGAAATGACTGTTGAAATATTCGATGTATTCTCACCAACATTTTCCGGATCAGTTGGCGTGGTGGTTCCTCGACCATCTGCCGGAATCACCACTGCAGCTTCATTCGAATCCTCGTCGCTGGTTGGGGTTTCCGGATCGGTTGGCGCGTCTGTTGCGGCAGATTCCGCTGTAGCCGTTGCTGAAGTCATATTAGCTGCAGAGCGATTCGAACTTTCGCTGGTCGTTTCAGGAGCTACCTGAGATTCTGTCGAACTCGAAACTGCATCTTGGTCAGCTGCCGTTGTCCCGTCTCCCATACTGGACGACGAAGCTGAGGATGCACTACTGGATGCCACGGTTGCCGTATCATCGGCTTTTACCGAAGCATTGTTATCCATTAGGCCGTAGCCTAACACCGAACTACTGACTAACAAACTGTAAATAATTCGTTTTGTATTGAACTTCAAAATGATCAACCTCCCTATTGCTCATTTGTATCCGTTTACAAAACAAATTATACTGAATCTTGCACCATTTACTATTGGTATGACTCGACTTTTATGAAAATACTCTAATTAAAAACGGGATCGACCATATTGGTCTATCCCGTTTACTCATCGTTTAATACTGTTTCAAGAATTTCGAAAGACGCTTTAGGCCCTCTCGGAGCGTTGCTTCATCGGTACAATAACCTAATCGTGCGTGACCCGGCATATCAAACCGATTACCAGGTACTAAAAGCACGCCCTCTTCCTGCAGTAACCGAACACAAAATGCTTCTGTATCCTCAGGAATATCAAATTTAACGAATGAAGTTGAGACGGCCTGTGGGAGCACGACGCTAACGCGTGGTTCAGAATCCACCCAATCTTTTAAAATTTGTAGGTTGTTCAGCACAATCTTCTTGTTCCGCGCTAAGACTTGATCCTTATGACGTAAGACATGCACCGCCATCAAATCGTTGAAGATCCCAGCGCAAATCATCGTGTAATCTCGATACTTCCGGAAAATGTCAGCTAGTTCAGTATTAGTTGCGGTCCAGCCCACCCGAATACCGGGAATGGAGTAAGTCTTCGAAAGCGAATTAGTCGCAATTCCTTTGTCATACAAATCAATAATTGAGGCAAAGTTTTCGGGATGATCAAGGGGTAGATAAACCTCATCAACTAACACGTATGCCCCCACTGATTTGGCAATTTCCACCACTTGTTCTAAAAATTCGCGACTTAATAGTGTCCCAGTTGGGTTATTCGCATTATTCAAACAAATCATTTTAGTATCTGGCCGGATTAGCGCTTTTAGTTCGTCAATGTCAGGATACCAATCAGCATCTTCCTTGATGTGCCAAAAGTCGACTTCAGCGCCTAACGATTTAGGAATGTCATATAACTGTTGGTAGGATGGATATTCAGAAATGACGTGGTCACCTGGCTCAATCAGCGAGTATAAAGCTAGATGATTAGCTCCAGTGGCCCCATTCGTTTGCAGAATGTTTTCAGGAGCCACGTGATCATAAAGTTTAGCCACCTCTTCTTTAAACTCTGGTGAACCTTCAATCCAGCCGTAATTCATCTTTTGTTCGTCTAGCATTTGGTAGAAACTTTGACCGTTTTCACCATCTAAATTCAAAACTTCGTGCATCGTCATTGAAGAAACCGTACTTTGAGCGATGTCATAAGTTGCACTCTTTTCCCAAACGTTCAGCCATTCCTCGACGCCAAATCCTGCAATTTCCACAGTTGATCACTCCTAAATAGTTTTATACTGAAATTTTACCCGTTGCGAGTAACACAATACTAAGTACTGCCCCTAACACGATGAAGCAAGTGACGAGCCATTCACCTTTTGAGAGCCAATGTGCCGCACCGTTATCTGTACGTGCTTTGGCAAAGAAGAAAATACCTGGAATATAGGCAATGAAGCACAGTAATAGATACTGTAAGCCAGCCATATAAATTCCTGCACACTGGAAGGCAAACGCAAAAATTCCGTAAAAGAGTTGCACGTTGCTGCCCTTTTCAGCGCGATGTTGCCAAGCGTATTTAATTTGGTACGCTGCTACGAAAATGTAGCAAATCACGATAGCTGCCGTACAGAGGGAATAGGCAAAGTTATAGGCCTTTCCCGTGAAGAGCAATGTAAATAAGAATAATTGAATCAACACGGCAGTAATAACCAAGGCAAAAGTTGGCGCCTTGAATTTATTTTCTCGCCCAAAAATTGGCGGTAATAAATGCCGTTTCGTCATCAACAGCATCGTTTCTGCTGGCAACATTGTCCATGACAACCATGAACCAATGATGGAGATAATTAAACCAACACTAATGAAAGCACCGCCCCAAGCACCAACCATGTCTCTGAAAATGTAGACCATCGCTGGTTGGTTGATGTTGGCCAAATCAGACCGGCTCATGTAGCCGTATGGTAAGACTGAAGCTAAAACGTAAATCAGTAACAAGCACATTAACCCAATGATGGTTGCACGGCCGGCATCCTTCTTGTTTTCAGCACGAGACGACATCATGGCTGCCCCTTCAATCCCGACGAAGACCCACATCATCACCATCATACAGTTTTTAATTTGTTCACCGATACCTACCCCGCCGTTAAAGTTACCGGAAACGTTATTCCAGAATGCGGCGGTAAAGAGGTTGGCTTTGAATAAAATGATGGCCACCACAATGAACGTAAAGAGCGGAATCAACTTACAAATCGTGATAATTGCGTTTACAAATGCGGCACTTTCCACACCTCGATTGACCACATAGGTTAATCCCCATGAGATCACACTGGCACCAATAATCGATGGGACGTTTTGACCCGTCTTGAATACTGGCATGAAGTAACCCAACGTACTCATCAACACAGTTGCAAATGCCACGTTACCTAGCCAGGCGGACAGCCAATAACCCCAGCCACTAATAAAGCCAGCATACTGACCGAATCCTTCTTCTGCATAAGCAAAAATTCCTTCGAGATCCGGGCGCTTTAAAATTAAATTGTTTAATGATAGCGAAAGCATTAAAATCCCGAATCCGACGATTACCCAAGCCAATAAGACTGGTCCAGGTGAAGCGGCAATTGCTAAATCTGACGTCAGCGCAAAGACTCCTGCGCCGATTGATGACGTGACGACCATAGCCACCAGGGCTGTGAGGCCAATACCCTTTTTCTGCTGTGATTCTTGCATATTCATCCCCTCCAAACGGATATTCATGATAACTAAAGCGTTACCATTGCTGTATTTTAACATTTTCCTATGGAGAACCCCTAGCGTAAGCCTGAGCAAAAAGAAAAACCATCCGCAGATGGTTTTCGTTTATTCTTTAATTTTACCAACCAATTTCGTCGGCATTATCTGGCAATTCAAGTTTCCCCGCAGCCAACTCACTGAAGGCTTGATCTAACATACCGAATGCTTGATCAAGTTGTTCTTCAGTAATAACCAACGGTGGCTGGAACCGTAAGATGTTGCCACGCAGACTAATGATAATTGCACCTAATTCAAAGACGCGGTAAATCAGCTTCGTTGTAGCCTCAGGATCTGGTTCGCCCGTTTCGGGATCAACGATATCAATTCCACCATCAAGACCATACATCCGAAAATCACCGATAAACGGATATTTAGCCTTTTCCTTGGCGAAGAAGTCACTCGCTTTTTTGCCCAATTTTACGGAGCGGCCAACTAGGTCCTCGTCCTCCATAACGTCCAACGTTGCCATTGCGGCAGCGGTTGTTACCGGGTTACCGGCAGTCGTGAAGACGTTAGCCGGCGCGTTGAGCGATTCGAGAATCTCTTTGCGACCGATAACCGCACTAAGTGGCATCCCGGAGGCTAGCGATTTACCGACGACCATCAAATCAGGTTCAACATCAAAGTGCTCAATGGACCACCATTTTCCGGAACGGCCCATTCCCTGGTTCACTTCGTCAACAGCTAGCAAAATGCCATTTTTCTTAGCAAACGCCGCCAGTTTTTGTACGAATGCAGTTGGCGCTTTCACAATACCGCCATCACCCTGAATGGGTTCAATGACAACAGCCGCAACCTCCTCAGCTGGTAAATACGTTTCAAATGGTTGCAAAAAGGCTTTAAACATGCGATCAACAAACGCGTCTTCATCCTCGCCATCAAGCCGTTGCCACGGATCAGGATAAGGCACCTTTACGACGTCAGGTAGTAAAGGTCCAATCTTGCGCGACATGTTGAGGCTGACCGAAGATAATGTTAGCGAACCAAAGGTAGAACCGTGATAAGCCCCAGTAAAACTCACAATGTAAGGCCGACCAGTATAGGCGCGGGCAAACTTAATCATGGCATCATTGGCATCCGAACCAGAATTCCCCCATGATAACTCAACCGGTCCACTAATTGGCGCCAGCGCTGCTAAGCGCGGTGCCAGTTTAACGGCTGGATTATTGGCAAAATAGGCTGGCGTATACTGAATCAGTTTTGCCGCCTGGTCTTGGATTGCTTTAACAATGTGGGGATGCGAGTGACCGGTATTGGTCGATGACGCGCTTGCCAACAAGTCAATATATGTCTTGCCGTCAGCGTCAGTAATCGTTGCACCCTTTCCACTGTCTACCACAATATTGAAGTATTTTACACGTGAAGCCTTTGAAAATGCCTTTGATTCATCATCTAACAAGCGTTTGTTCTCGCTCATACTTAGTCCTTCTTTCCTTTATTCCCTTGTTGTAGGTAGGAATGGTGAATTCCATAGGTAAAATAAATTACTAATCCGATTAGGAACCAGATGCCCGCGTAAAGCTTTGCTTGGATATCAAGTCCCCAGAAGATTCCGAGGGTGCCAAGGAAGCCTAACGCTGGTAGAACTGGGTAAAACGGCATTTTGAAGCTTGGTTCTGGAATATCTTTTCCTTCACGACGACGTAAGGCATACATCCCCAACGAAACGAACATAAAGGCAATCAGGGTTCCCGCTGAAATCAATTGCGCTAAGAACGCAAATGGGAAGAACGCACCAATTAAGATACCAATCACTGTTAACAAAATTAAGGCGTGGTTTGGTCGCTTCTTTTCATCAAGCTGACCCAACCATTTTGGTAGCATACCGTCACGACCAAATGAGTAAATCAAACGGGAGCCGGCAAGCATCATACCAATCAAAGCAGTGAACATCCCTAACACAGCGACACCCTGTACAATAGCGGCAATAGTGCCATGACCACTTTGTCGTAGTGCCCAACCAACTGGTTCAGCGTTGTTCGCGTAATCTGAATACTTGAACATACCAACAAGCACTAAGGCGACGGCCATAAACAACACAACGGCAATTGCAAGCGAACCGAGGATACCACGAGGCATCGTCTTTTGGGGATCCTTGGCTTCTGCAGAGTTAGCCGCAATAGAATCAAAGCCAATGTAGGCCAAGAAAATCATTGAAATTCCTGAGTAGATTCCTTGCCAACCACCAAATGCCGTACCATCAGCATTTTGATGGTATGCAGGAATAAATGGTACATAGTTGCTAACCTTAATGGCCGTTGCCCCAACAATAATGAAGACGATAACGGCAAGAACCTTTAAGACCACTAATACATTTTCAACTCTGGCAGCTTGTGAAACACCGTATGCCAGGAGTAATGCGACCATTAACATAATGACAACGGCAAGTAGGTCAACGACCCCACCATCAGTTCCAAAGGCGTTAGCAAGCGACTTCGGCATCTCTAAGCCTAATGGTGCAATCAGTCCTCTAAAGTTGGCGGACAGCCCTGATGCCACGAAGGCAACTGCGATGAAATACTCGGCCAGCAGTGCCCAACCGGCAATCCAGCCAAAGAATTCACCAAAAATCACGTTAATCCATGAATAAGCCGATCCGGCAAATGGCATGGCTGCAGACATTTCTGCGTAGGCAAACGCAACTAATCCGGCCACGATTGCGGCCCCTAAGAAGGACAGTGCAACCGCTGGACCAGCATGTTGTGCCGCCACAACACCTGGTAAGGTAAAGATGGAAGTCGATACAATCGTCCCCACCCCTAACGCTAAGAAATCTCTCACTCGAAGCGAACGAACTAGATGGGCATCCTTATCTTCGTAGACGTTTGGATCCTCTTTCAAAAATATCTTTTCTTTCAAACTACTCATTCAGAAACCTCCAATAAATTAAATCAATAACAATAATCGCAAAATGAATTATTAGAATATGATTAGTACATTCTAACAGGATTAAAAAACCCCGTCAATGCGGTTTCGCCATTAACGCAAAAGAAAACCCAAACCATTTCCTGGTTTGGGTTCAAAAAGCTTCAATTAGTTAACACTTGATAATTTGCTGCTTATTTTCCGTTAGGGTAAGCAGGAACCACGGCACCCTTGTAGTGCTTAGCAATCCACTGTTGCGTACTCTTTGATTGGAGGGCCTTCATCAATTTCTTGATGGCTGGCTTCTTCGTGTCGCCCTTACGAACGGCCACAATGTTCACGTATGGAGAAGAGTTCTTTTCAAGCGCAATTGAGTCCTTACGAGGGTCAAGTCCAGCTTGAACAGCGTAGTTAGCGTTGATGAAGACAGCAGCACCTTCGTTGTTCTTGAGGAATTGAGGCATCAACTTAGGTTCAAGGTCAGTCTTGAACTTCAGGTTCTTCTTGTTGTCCTTGATGTCCTTAAAGGTTGCAGTTGTAATCTTAGTACCTGGCTTCAAAGTAACTAAGCCAGCATCGCGTAAGATAGTCAACACACGGCCATAATCAGCAACATTGTTACTTACCAGGATAGTTGCACCACTAGGCACGTCCTTCAAACTCTTGTACTTCTTTGAGTAAGCACCGATTGGTTCCAAATGGACGTTACCGGCACTAACCAATGAGCCATCATTTTCCTTGTTCCAGTTATCTAGGAATGGGATGTGTTGGAAGTAGTTTGCATCCAAGCCCTTGTTAGCTAAATCCTTGTTAGGTAAGACGTAATCTTGGAAAATCTTAACTTTAAGGTTAACGCCTTCCTTTTTAAGTTGTGGTTGAACATGCTTCAAAATTTCTCCGTGAGGAATGTTGGAAGCTCCAACTGTAATCGTTGTTTCTTTGGTTGATGACTTACCACAACCTGCCAAAATAAGTGCAACGGCGAAAATGCTTGCAAGACCTGCAATCCATTTTTTCTTCATAACGTGAATCCCCCTCATTTAATTGAAAATAATTTTTTAGCGTTTATCGATTCGTTTGACGACGATATCGCCAGCAAACTGACAAACGAAAACCACTAACACAATAATAACGGTTGCGACCAGCGTGACAGCATTATTGCTGGCCTGGAACCCATCAAGGTAGGCTAAGTTTCCTAACCCACCGGCACCGATTGCCCCAGCCATTGCGGTATAGCCAATGAGTGAAATGGCAGTAACGGTGATACCGGACACAAGTGCCGGCATGCTTTCAGGTAGCAGCACCTTGAAAATAATCTGCCCCTTGGTTGCCCCCATCGATTGAGCCGCCTCGACGACGCCGTGATCGATTTCATGGAACGCAATTTCAACCAGTCGAGCGTAAAACGGTGCGGCTGAGATGATTAAGGACGGCAGGGCCGCTTTCGGTCCGATGATGGTGCCCATCACGGCCTGAGTCGCTGGAAGCAAGAGAACAATCAAGATGATGAATGGAATTGACCGGAAAATGTTGACGAACGCCGCCACAATCCAGTTCAATGCTCGGGCACCAGCTGATTTACTGTTGCTTGTTTCAAACAGCAATAGCCCTAATAAAGCACCTAAGATAGCGACTACGATAATGGAAACTAACGTCATCCAAACCGTTTCCCAAGTCGCTAGCCACATTTTTGGCCAATCGACGTTACTTAATTGAAAGTATGATGCAAAGCCATTATTGTTCACGTTCGATCACCTCCGTTTCAACACGCATCGTGTTGAGATAACTCAAAACTTCTTTGACACTGTCTTGATTATCGCTAATGACTTGAATATATAGGGATCCAAGCGCCCCTTCAGTAGTTTGGTGAATATTTCCTTCAATAATACTGAGATCCACATCTGGGAACTTTCGGATGACACTAGAGACAATTGGTAATTGTGCCTGGTCACCATGGAAGCCTAATTTGATGATTAACCCGTTTGGATACTTCTTCAACAACTCGCTAACTGCCAGCGTCGTATCGTCCTGACTTGATGTGCTGGTTTCCTGGTTAACAAATCGCTTGGTAATGGCTTGTTTGGGGTGCTTAAAGACATCCAAAACTGGTCCCTGTTCCACAATCTCACCGGCGTCCAAGACGGCCACTTGATCACAAATTTTCCGAATTACGTGCATTTCGTGAGTAATTACGACAACTGTGAGTCCTAGCTTCTTGTTGATGTCCAACAGTAAGTCCAACACCTCATCAGTGGTTTGTGGATCCAAAGCACTCGTTGCTTCGTCAGATAGCAGAATCTCGGGATCATTTGCCAGAGATCTGGCAATTCCGACCCGTTGTTTCTGTCCACCAGATAACTCTGATGGATAAGCGTTTTCCCGACCCTTTAAGCCAACCAACTCAATTAAACGAAGTACTTTTTCTTTTCGTTGCGCCTTGGGTACCTTGGCAATTTCTAGTGGAAACGCAACGTTTTCAAACACCGTTCGTGACCACAATAGATTAAAGTGTTGGAAAATCATCCCAATTTTGAGACGTTGTTCGCGGAGTGCCTTACCTTTTAGCTTACTAATTTCAGTGTTGTTGATGGTTACTGAACCGGTCGTTGGAAATTCCAAACCGTTCAGCATCCGGATGATCGTACTCTTTCCGGCGCCAGAATAACCGACGATACCGTAGATCTTGCCATCCGGAATGGTTAAGTTAACGTCGCGAACTGCTGCGACTTGACCTTCTTTAACATCAAACGTTTTTGATACATCTTTAAATTCAATCAATTCTTGCCCCTCCTGTGAATCAAAATAAAAAGCCCTCTCGTCTTATTAAATAACCGCCATTATTTAATAGGACGAAAAGGGCTTCTTTTCGTGTTACCACCTAAATTCTTAACAATCTCGCGATTGTTAACTCATTGAGTCATAAACTCATGTGCGTTAATGGGCACCACCATCGTCAGCTTACTTTCTCGAAGCTCGCCGACGCTTTATTCAGCAAAGACCATATTCGATGTCCCCTCAACACTCCGTTTCACCATCAGGAGCTCTCTTTGGAATTGGGTAACGTCTACTCATCTTTTCAAATCGAATTTTAATTATTGATGTTGATTATACTGAGCCCACAATTCAGTGTCAAGCTTTATTCTCGATTTCGTACTCGAGTCAGCTGCCAGGCCGACAGCAAAACGAGTACGATGAAGACGCCAATTGCCGCTACCGAATAGCTAGCTGGTAGGAAAACGGAACCCAACATCAGCAAACCACTCACAATCAAAGAAAGGACGACCAAATGATTGGCACGTTTAATTGCAATGGCATTTGCCGCTGATGTCTTCTCCGAAACTAAACGGCGATTCCAAGAAAATCCTCCTACTAGAAGGGAAATTAGTCCTAAAGCAATCATCGCAACACTGCGAATATTGACCAAGTGACCCAGTGCAAAGAGGATAGTGACCGTATAAAGTAGATTACTTAAAAATGGCACGATACTTTTAAAAACGGCCGTCAAACTTGGATCAACGGTATCTTTAGTCCGTGTATCGTTGATAATACACATCAAGGCTTGAAAAATCGCCATTACAATTGGGAAGCCAAAAACAAACACTGGCTTCGTCACATAGGTATTAGGCTGATTATTCATGCTAAAATGCACCGCAATCGTTGCCGGTAACTTTGAATAGAGACTAATACCCAATAAAACAGGCAGGAGACTCAATCCTGTCGTCCAACTTAATACCTGCCACCTTACCTTTTTCACTTTGCCATCCCCTCTAATCTAAAAACTAAAACAAGACAGTTTCTTTCGAAGACTGTCTTGGTGATCCTTATGTCTATGTCAGCTTTAACCCAGCCAGCTCCAAATTGGAGCATGTTCGATGAATCCGATTATTTGACGAATCACCCACTTCTTTTATTCTTCCCAATTATAGCAAACTCAACCGTCTCAAGATAGGCGAGTTTGCGCCTGCAAACAAAAAAAATTGGGATTCCCCAATCTTTCCGTGTATGAGCCTCTTTAACACTTATTTCCAATAAGCGTATTGATACTGTGCTTCATTCAGAAGTGAGTAGTCTAAGCCACCCACGTTCTTACTAACTAACTTGGCTTCTGATGGCTGATAAAGTGGCACGACACCCTTAACATCCATAAGGCGCTTGTTAGCCTTAGCTAGCGTATCATAACGAGTTTGACCCGTTTGGGTTTCTGACTGTTCGAGTAGCTTATCAAACGCTGCATCTTTCCATTGTGTGAAGTTAACCGTGTTATCTGAGGCAGCAAGATCCAAGAAATCGTAGGCATCCAACCAGTTCGTGCTCCAACCGGTTAAGTTCATTTCAAATGAACCATCAAAGTCACGACTTACGTGTTGCGCATGAGGGATCGAGGTTATCGTCACCTTCAGCCCCTTAAAGTACTTTTGTGCAGTGGCTTGGATATACGTTCCCACGTGCTTATCTTCATCGGTATCATCCGTCAAAAGGTTCAACGTGATACTTGATTTACCCTTTTCTTTCAGATAAGCCTTCCAGTAACTTTGTGCCTTTTTGACGTCCGTTGGCAATAAGTTTCCAGTTTCGGTCGCCATATCTTTACCAGTTTCTGGGTTCTTCTGATCGCCGACTGGCACAAAACTCTTCGCGGGTTTAGAACCGTCCTGCAGAACATTTTCTGTCAGTGTTTTGCGGTTCACAACGTATGACATCGCTTGACGAAGATTCTCGGAATTTGAAACCGACTTCTTGTTATTAAAGTATAGATACTGAAGACGTCCAATCAAATGCGTTTGCAGTTGTTTATTATTAGAATTTTGACGCACGTATTGACCATTAACCGTGGTTTCCTGAACTTTGTCACTCTTAAATAAGTTCACTGCAGTATTCTGATCCTTGGTGACTTGTACGTTCACTTTTTTAACTTTAACGTTCTTGGCATTCCAGTATTTGGTGTTCTTTATGTATTTCCAGGTTGAATTGCTACCGGTCCAGCCAACTAATTTATAGGGACCGTTTGCCATGGTCTTATCAGCATTTGTGCCGTATTTCTGACCATATTTATGTACTGCATCTGTGTTAAGTGGTAAGTATTTGCTTGCTGCTAAGTAGTTGAAATAAGGAACTGGATTGCTTAATTGAACTTGAAGCTTAGTCTTGCTTAATGCTTTAACGCCTAATGCATTAGGACTCTTTTTGCCGTTTTGAATGGCGTCGTAATTCTTAAACGCCGAATAGTTGCTAGCATATTGCGCCTTAGTCTTTGGATCAACGGTTCGTCTGAATGAGGTGACGAAATCCTGTGCGGTAACTTGTTGACCGTTTGCCCACTTGGCATCCTTACGTAACGTAAAGGTATAAGTTTTACCACCGTTAGTCGGTTTCACAACCTTCTCAGCAACACCAGGTACCAAATTGTTCTTTTTATCGAACGTATACAGCCCTTCCATCGTTTGATAAATCAGGCTAGCACTGTTGGTATCTGTCGCCTTGTTCGGATCGGCAGTCAGCGGTTCACTCGCTAGAGTTACGGATAACGGTTTACTCTTGTTCACCGACGCCCCCGATTCGTTCCCGCAAGCCACTAGTAACATGCCTGCAAGTGCCGTAGTCCCGAAGACTAGATATTTAGTTTTCATATGTATGTCCCTCCAAAAAAGAAATCCACATCAACTTTTAATCTAAAGTTAATGTGGATTCAGTATAACACCCGCTGTTCAACTGTCAATAGTTAAAATACAGTTAGCACAATACAGACATTATCATTTTAATTTAATGAATAACCAAGTTTACTTAATACCTTCTGTTTCAGCTGGGTCATCAACAATCTCCAAATTAGCTTCAACTAAACCGCTATTGTTTGAAAATTGCACCATCCCGTTACTGTTCAAAGCCAACTTAGGCCCTTCGTTTTCAAAATAGCCTAAGGAATACTTCTTCACCCAAACTTGGCCAAGCGGCGAATCCAAAAGGGGTTCGTAATCATCCCCACTAATTTCATTAGCCACCAGCAGGAGTTTGAACCCACCATCAAGGGCGCAGCCCCCAACCGCAGAGTAAGGCCCCACACCGTCGTCGAAGTCTAAAACAATGTTCTTTTGATCAGCACTATGGCGCTTGAGACGTTCAACTACATCCGCACTCATTTTAAATTCAATCATATTTCTTACCTCTCTTCTGCAGGTTCACCAGTGCAATCATTTTGCTGATAGATCTCCTGGTCCAGAAAATAGTTTAACGCCTTCTGGCAAATAGGAAAAGAAATACGACTTGAATATGGGAAAAGAAATACGACTTGAATATGACAGAACGTTAACGACTTAAATAGCGAGCTTATCGCGTTTACATTTTCAAAATGAGTTGTTTTTGGTATAAAAGTAACCTTTCTTAATCTTGAGGTAATCACTTGTTAACAAAACTGAAACATTGCTGGGTTATGCTGGGGACATTAATTATTGAAATTGGAGCGGATTACTCAATGTCAAAGCTTAAAACTGGATTCATTGCTTTACTTGCTATCTTTAGTTTCACTTTTAGCAGCGTCAGCGAAGTAATGACGCCAACTCAACCTGAACAGACTGCACAAGCTGCAAAGCTTTCAACAGCCCAACAAATCGCAAAAATTAACAGTAGCTTATCAAAAAAGGAAAAAAGTGCCAAGCACTATATTGCCATGCGTGAATCTGGTGGTGGCTATACTGCCAAGAATGGTAGTTGTTACGGTAGATACCAATTGCTAAGAAGTTACTTGCACTACAATTACAGTAAAGTTAACCAAGAAAAAACTGCTAACAAATACGTTAAGGCTCGCTATGGCTCATGGGTTAAGGCTAAGAAGTTCTGGCTCAGTCATCACTGGTATTAATGTCAAAAGAGCAACTCCAAAATCTGGAGTTGCTCTTTTTTTGTGAGTTTCGGTTTACAGCAGTCCATGACACCGTTAGAATGGAACGAGACATTTACTAGGGGAAACTATTTTGTTACATAGAACACTGAAGCTAACGATTGCCGCGGTCATTGCACTTGCGGCCCTAGGCTTTCAGACCGATAAGTCCGTCATTGCCAAAGGGACCGCCGTTAAAATTTTAAGCAATCAAACCATTGAACAAGAAGCCTACTACATTCCAAATGGCCGAGTACTCTATCAAAAGCCAAAACTAACTGGTACGAAGACGTCCTCTACTCATTTTAAAAAAGTGACCTGGTATGCCGATCGAACTGCTATCGTCCAAAAAAATATCGACGGAAAGGTAACCAAGGCCGTTTACTTACGTGTCACTAATGAAACTGGCAATAAAACGTTTTGGACTTGGCGTGGAAATCTCAAACAAATTACCAGTCCATATTTCAAGGTTAGCGATACAGTTGCTGCTAAACGATTTAAAAATGTGAAGTTGGCCTACATGGGCGACTCAATTCCTCATGGTTGGAATGGGTATACCAACTACCTCACGACCAATTACCCCACGTGGATGAGTAAGTACATGGGAATCAATCTTCAAAAGCATAAACCAACGAATATGGCAATTTCAAATGGTAAAATTTTGGGCACTACGCAACGAGACATGTCCCAAATTGTCCCAAAGTGGAATTTCAAAAATTATGACATCTTAACGATTCAGTACGGCACCAATGATGACGGTCACGGTACTGAGTCACTCAAGGACGTCATGACAGAACTCCAAACCAACATCACCACAATTAAAAAGCAAAATCCCAAACTCAAAATTTACGGTTTTCTCCCAATTTCAAGATTTGCTAAAGGAACTGGTCTACCCGCCAAAAACATCAAAATGGCGGGCGGTTACACGTTCAAACAACTTCGCGATGCTGAGCGGAAGCTCTATAAGAAAAACAAGATACCAGTTCTCGACTTCCAAAAATTGGATCCAGGGTTGATTACCCGCGAGAATCGCAAGGTAACCCTTCGCGATCACGTTGTTCACCCAGCAGTTAAGACCAATCAACAACTTGGTCGGATTGCGGCTACTTTCATTGAAAATCATTATAAATAGGAAAAAGCACTGAAATCTTCGGATTTCAGTGCTTTTTACGTTAATAGGATCGGTCCGACACAAGAACTTCCGGATTATGATTCACGAGTAAGTAAGCACGTGAACTATTGCCATAGGCCACACCCTCAAACTCTCGCTTGGGTGCAAACGCCGACCAATTAAAATTGACGTTAGTCAAATGACCACGACCATTGAGTTTGCTTGAAGAAAAACTAGCAAGCGAGTCGTCCGAAACAAGCATCAAACGTTTCCGAATTGGGTTGTACCCCATTCCCTGAATTCGGGTGCCAGGTAGGTGCTTAAAGACCTGCTTGGTTTGACGGAACTTCACCTTACTGTGGGATATTTTGCCCTTAAAGACGTTAACGCCATTACCAGGATTCGTCCAAAAATAGGCATTACCATAGTTGTCAAAGGTTAAATTGTGTCCGCCATTAAGCCAGGTCCCCTTCTTTTTTAACTTGAAACGAATTTGGCGATCAGGCTTCAACGTTTTAACGTTGATATGCGCAATATATCCCCACTTAGAAACTGGAACTCTGGCCTTCTTCTCGCGGTCAATCCACATATACAGTCCTCGATTTTTCCGGTTATAGGCCAATGATGATCCGTGACCGGTAGTGAATAACGGACCAACTTTAATGGCCTTTTGATGGGCAAGCTGTTGCGCCGTATAAGCACCATTCTTTTTCACATATGTATTCTGAAATTCCTGTGGATGGTTCTTGACGTCTAAGGCATCTAGCTTATCTAAATCATACCGAACGATTCGTCCCGTATTCTTCAAGTTTGTTGGACAGTAAACGATATACATGAACCCTGATTTAGAAATTGCAATCGCTTGTGAATTTCCCCAACGCTGGTTATTTTTCCCTGGATAAGGCAATAAATAACGCGAATTAAAGGTAACTTTCTTCCCCTTTGTGGAATAAACCCGACGATCCGTTGCACTATCAGAAATCCAGGTATATTTCTTAGGAACCTTCACAAAATGAACCGTCGAATTATTCAATTTTCTGGTACCACCATAACTCGTGAGGGCGCTTGATTTCTGATAATAAGTTTTCAACTTAGCGAAGACCGGTGTTGTCGTGAACAGGCCAATCCCTAATGCCAGTCCGATTAAACCGATAATCATTTTTTCATTTCGATTCTCCATTCCTACTAAACAACTTGTTTATGCTATGTACAATTATAAGAAGGTCATCTACTGGTCACAAGTTTATTAATCGAATCGACATATAACTGAAACAAAGTTTACAAAATTAACTTTTGACTTTATTTGGACCACCAGCTATTATGGACTTGTGAAAACGATTACATGGAGGTGCCGATTATGTCAAAGGATTTAGAGGGTAAGGTTGCAATCATTACGGGTGCTGCATCTGGAATGGGGAAAGCAATGGCTGAACTGTTCACTGCTGAAGGCGCAAAAGTTGTTGCAGCTGATTTAAACGAAGCACGTTTAGAAGAACTTAAGAGTGAGTTTAGCGCTAAAGGCGCATAATTAGCAACGGTTAAAGTCGACGTTTCTAACGAAGCTGATATTGATAAAATGTTTGAAACTGTGCAAACAGCGTTTGGACAAGTGGACATTTTAGTCAATAATGCCGGTATCATGGACAATATGGCTGCTGTCGGTAACGTTACCGACGAGATGTGGAACAAAGTGATTGCGGTCAACGCAACCTCCGTGATGATGGCTTCACGAAAAGCCGTTCAGGTCTTCTTACCTCAACACAAAGGGGTAATTTTGAACATTGATTCAGTTGGTGGGACTAAGGGTGGTGCTGCCTACACAGCTTCCAAACATGCGGTTATTGGCTTAACCCGTAATAGTGCCTACATGTATCAACAAGAAGGCATTCGCACAAACGCAATCACGCCAGGCGGAATCAAAACCAACATTGCTGAATCAATGACCGGCATTGATGAATTTGGGATGCAACGGCAATCGGTTGGGATGCCAACCTCCCCTGCTCCAGGTGATGCCGAAGATATTGCTCAAGCAGCCTTATTCTTGGCTTCAGATAAAGCGAAATATATTAACGGTGCCATTCTACCAGTTGACGGCGGATGGACAGCTTACTAAAAATCAAAAAGGCGTTCCCCGCGGGGAGCGTCTTTTATGATTTATTGCCAAATAATTTTAAACTGCGCATCCAGTCGCCGATTTGATCGAAAACGGTTGGCGCATATTTGGTGTAACGTCGTTGTAGTGATTTGACGACCATCAATAAAATGGTGGCAAAAATTACAAACGGTAGCAAGTTTATGGGCGCAAACATAATTGCCATCAAACTCCCCACCAGTAACGGCGACTCCAAAACTGCGGAACCGACGCCCATGGCAATCATGACCATGATGAACGTCCGATCCAAGTTGGGCAACCACTGGCTCACAGCCAATCCCTGCACCGTTGCCGAAAAGAGTACCGGAAAAATATCTCCGCCAACCCAGCCGGTGTTAAGAACGATGGCAATCAATAATAGCTTAGCAAATGAAATAATCATCAAATAAGTGGCTGAATGCCCTGCCCAGTCCATCGTGAACAGATGAAAATTATGCTGACCGGAAAATAAAATTTCTGGTGCCAGAAGACTCGCCACGTATATGGCAATTCCGCCAAACGCTACCAACGCTATTTCATGGAAAAAACGTGACTGAATGATCTTACGAATTTCGATCATTGCCTTTAAGTACAGATGTCCGATTGCGTAACTCACAAGCAGAATCAACAACATCCACCCTAGCTCACTATAGTGCCAGTTGGATTCACCAATCCGAATGATGAGTGACGGCTCATCAAACAAGTTGTAAACAATCGTGAACCACAGAATCCCGTTTAAAAAGTAAATCACTTTAGTTACTTTCTTATTTAGGAAAATCCCTCGGTGTTCAGGTGAATCTTCTCGGTGCACTAGGTACTGATGTGGTGTTAATAGCACTCGCAGAATCATTTTCCAGCTCAATGCTTTCAACTGCTCAAAATTAGCTTCAACATAGCGCAATTTATCACCAATCCAAATCCCATACAGCACCGTCGAACTGACCAAGGTTGCTTCAGGTCCTAGACTAGTACCACTGACTAGGATAATTGCTGGAATCACCATTTGCAGTGGTAATATCCGATAATCAGCCGTACCCGTTCGCCGAATCTCAGCCATTACGTTACTAAAGTTTCGTGGTAACTGACCAAAATGCTTTCTAGTCAAGAAGATAACGACGCCAATCACCAACAAAATCACTGCATTAATAATCGGACGAGAAAAGGCTTCAACATCTTCGTGCCAAAAAAATTCAATTAGGAAGCTTTGCAACACGTAGAAAAGTACGACCACAAATCCCGCTACTGCACTTAGCCCCAAACCGTAGATAAAAATTAGGGGGTTCTTTTTCATAACTTATAAAAATTCCTCTCAATTAAAAAGTCCATTGACCATTTAAACATAGATACGGAAAAAAATCACAAAAACTCCCCGAAAAAAATCGAGGAGTTTCATTTAATTAAATTTCTTCAATTGTTTCCGAGGAAGTTGATCTTGTTATCATCGCTAAGAGCATCATTCCGAATGCCGTTAAGCATAAGAGAATGATTAGCAATGCAGGTAAATCAACGTTAATTCCCGAAGTAAATGTTTGTCGAAGCACTAAGTTCAAGAAGTGCATTGGGAAGAATTGCCCAATCGTTTCATTCAAGTTACCGACAGTTTGAACCGGATAAATGTCGTTCGTCAAGCAGACATCAAGTCCAGCAATGGCGCCAACGATAATGAAGATCCATTTACCAATCCAGCGGTAGCCTAACGTTTCGACGATGGCGGTCAATAAGGCTGCCAAGGTGCTGAACATCATGAACTGAAGTGGATGATCAATTTGCGTCAATAACAAGTTCAGCAAACCGGTCATCACAAGCGCCTGTAGTCCAACAACCCCTAGCAAGATGAAAATGGAACGTCGATCATTTAGTTTGTTCAACCAAGCGAAGACGGCCACAATCACACTCGTCCCCATCAAACTAATTAGGGCAACTAAGAATGGTGCAATAGCGTAACCAAAGTTTGGCACATAGCTATAGTTATCGTGACTAAGTTTAGTTGGCGTCGCAAACATGTTTGCATTAGCCGTTTTCAATGGTGTGCCATTAACTTTATCTGCACCAGCTGATAAACCGGAAACCAGTTTCTTCTGGCCAGCTACCAACTTAGCAGTACCACTATTCAATTTACTTGAATTATCATCGAGTTGACCTGCACCAGAGTCGAGTTGGTTCACCCCACTCATTAAGGCTCCAGTCTTGCTGTTAACTAGTGACAGACCACTGTAAAGTTGACCTGAACCATTGGCTAATTGTGAAACGCCACTCACTAGTGTTGGCACTTGGCCATTCAAAACAACCAACCCGGATGAAACCCGCTTAGAACCACCGTATAACGCTGAAACACCTTGTGTCAACGTTGGGACTTGACCATTCAACGTTGTCAAACCGGCAGAAATTTGGCTGGCACCACTCTTCAATGCAGGTGAGTTATCAACGAGTTGTTGATTACCATCCAATAACTGCTGAATGCCACTGGTTAACAGCGGAATCTGACCTTGTAATGTGGTAAGGCCGCCACTAAGTTGCTTAGTACCAGCGGTTAAGGTCGAGTTGTTGGCGGTAATTTGTTGGGAAGCAGAGCCTAACTTGTTAATACCACCTACAAGTGTTGGTGTGCTTGCATTTAAGGTACCAAGCGAGATGCTTAATGTATTTGCCCCTGTCACCAATTGATTAAGACTTGATGTAGAGCCACTCAAAGCAACTAATTGACTCGTTAACGTACTGTTAGTCGTCTGGTAGTTACTAAGCGCACTCGAAACCTTTTCCATATCATTCTTGACTGCCGTGATAGCTGCAGCACTATTTGAAGTACCAGTCGTCATTGTAGTGGTATCAGATGAACCAGTTCCCGAACCAGAAGTACCAGCCCCAGCTAATGCGGACTTCATCGCTGCCTTTTGATCTGAATTCATGTCCTGACTGCTTGCGACTTCATCAATTTTGGCATCAATTTGAGACTGCGTCATCCCACCATTATCTTGGCTAGAAGAATCTGATTTCGTTGTCGTCGTTGCACTAGACGTTGATAACGCCTGCACATCCGTTGTTAATTGTTTGATAGCAGTACTTAAACTTGCATATTTAGACATCAAGACACTTGAAGAAATTGAACTCGTACTTTTCTTCAATGTATCTGCCAGTTGCCGAACGCCGTCGTTAAGCTGACTTCCGCCCGCTGCCAACTGTGACACGCTTGATGGCATATCTTTTGTACTATCTTGAAGTGTGCTAATGCCTTCCCCAAGTTGTGAAACGGCATTTGTGTAATCCGTCACCCCTGAATCCAAGGTCGTCGCACCATCAGATAACTGATTAATGCCATCAACTAGCGCACCTGACTTACCAGAAAGTTGCTTCAAACCAAGGTTAACTTGGTAAACCCCATTCGTGTAAGTGACCACCCCAGCTAACTCAGCTTTAGCGCCGTTCTTCAATTTAACAACCCCATTAGCTAAATCACCGGTTTTGCTATCCAAGGTCTTGAGACCGTCGCTAACCTGACCAGAACCATCAGCCAGCTTATTCACGCCACTTGCCAAAGCAGGTGTTTTAGAATTTAGTTGGTTAAGGCCGCCATCTAAAGTCTTAGCGCCATCCGTCAATTTCTGAATACCGTCCGGAAGTGCCGAAACGCTGGTCTTCAATTCGGTGGTTCCATCATGTAACGTATGTACACCAGTGGTGTAGGTTTTTAAACCATCCGCCAATGTTACTGTTCCGTCCTTCGCCTGCGTTACACCCTTGGCCGCATCAGAAAAGCCCTTCCCAGCCGTGTGGATTTGATCAAACATCGTTAAGGCGTACGTCTTTGTGACCGCTGAACGAATTTGGGAGTTCACTTGGCCTAAGCCAACTTCACTCATAATTTTGGCGATGTAATTCATTGAGTCATTTGTCGTGTAGTGTAACTGCATCGCTTTTGGCTTTGCGTTTGTGACTGTCGTTGCCCGTTTCGAAAAGTTCTTCGGAATCGTCACGACCGTATAATACTTATTGTCTGCTAGCCCCTTCTTGGCCTGCTTTTCAGAAACGAAGTGCCAATCAAGACCATCATTGTCCTTAAGCTTGTCGACCATCTGTTGGCCAACAGCCATTTGCTTGCCCTGGTAATTAACGGCTTCATCGTTATTTACCACGGCGATCGGTAACTTGTTGGTGTTACCAAATGGATTCCATACTGACTGAAGAAATAAAAAGATAATAATAACGGGTAAAATAACCGCTGCAATAATTGCTGAGATCTTCAGTGTTTTTCCTTTTAACACAACAACACATCCCTCACTTAAAATTAGTACATGCCCTATACTAATCATTAAAAATAAATGCGCGAAATTTCGCGACGGGTTTCATTATAGTCCTTTCCAAAATAAATTGTAAACGCCCTATACAAAATTGATTTATCAAGCTTAAGTTCATAGATTGCGTCTGAGCCCCGCCAAATCAGGATATCATTAGCTTATAAAGAAGACCTAAAAGTCATAAAATAAATTTTTTATCATCAAAAAAACTCAACCTCTTTTTATCGAGATTGAGTTTGATGAACGATTATTTGATTTGTGAAAGCATCTTTTCTAATGATTGTTTCTGGAAGGCTGCGGTTGCTTGTTCCGTTGCCTGTTTTGTAATCTTTGCTTGTTCCGCTGCTGATAAACTTGGATTCTTGGTCATTGCTGCCGTCACCGCTTTTTTCACTTGTGCGGTTACATAGGTTTTGGCCTCAGTCTTCATCTTCGCTTGATTAGCCTTCGCAAGTTTCTGAAGTTTCTTAGCTTGAGCAGAACTAAGCACCAACCAGTTTTTATTCACTTTAAACGTATGACTCCGTTTAATAAGCTTGTGGGCGTTACCCGAAATACCAAACCAGAACTTATAGGTTCCAGAACGATATTCCCAACGTGTGGTTTTAGTAATCAATTTAGACTCATCATTCACCTTAACCACTTTGTTACTAGTTATTGTTGGATCGGGATTCGTTGTCTTTGGCTTTTTCTGATTTTTATCAGTTTTATAGATATAAACCTTTTCCTTACCAGAAGTTCCAACCGTTTGATAAAGCAACATGCTCATTTGCTTCGATGGTGAAACCGAAACAAGTGGTTGCGTCTTAGTTGTTGTGACTTTGTGCATCCCAAAATGATCACGGTCATTTTGAACCATCAAAAAGATGGAAATCACCAATAAGATGGCACTTAGCCCACTAAGTACGTAACGTAATGCGGTTTTGTTTACTGAAACCATGAATACGAAGAGCAAAATTGTCCAAAGAATGACACTAAAGATAATCATTAAGCGGCACCTCCTTGTGCAACTGCGGTATCCGTCTTAGGGCTTTCGATTGATTGTGGTTTCCGCGTGCTAACGAAGAAAGCTACAACTAGACCAACTAAACAAAAAGCGATAGCAGCCCAGAATGTTGCATGATAACCATCCAGAGTTGCGTTGAAGACGTGGTTCTTGTAAAGCAATGGGTCTGACTTCAATAATGACTTGCTTGGTACATTATTAGTCGAAACGTTGGTCAAAATACTCATTAAGATGGCTGTTCCAACTGATGAGGCAACCTGACGCAACGTGTTGTTAACGGCAGTTCCGTTACTAATCATGTTGAATGGTAAAGCATTCATTCCGGCCGTCGTTACTGGCATCATGGTCATCGAGATTCCGGCCATTCGTACTGCGTATAATAAGATTAGGTAGAGGACTGGCGTTGTTTTTGTAATGAAGGCAAACGGAATCGTCCCGATTGTCAGTAAGAACATCCCTGTGATGGCCAAGCGACGCGCACCAATTCGGTCAAAAATTCGACCAGTGATTGGACTTAGAACCCCCATCATCAAGGCTCCGGGAAGCAGTGTTAACCCAGATTCGAGTGCTGAATCGCCTCGAATGATTTGGAGGTAAAGTGGCAAGACCATTTCCACACCGACCATGGCCATGTTGGCCACAGAACTTAGAAGTGCTGAAATTGAAAATTCCGCATTCTTTAAAACGCGTAACTCCAAGAATGGCTTTTCAATTGTGAGTTGGCGCCAGCCAAATAGACCAACAAAAATAACCCCAATAATTAAAGCGACAATAACAACTGTGTCGCCCCATCCCTTTGAACCAACTTCTGAGAAACCATACAGTAATGAACCGAATCCAAGCGTTGATAAGGCGGCTGACAACCAATCCAAGTTAGACTTGTGAGTTTCTAACACGCTCTTCATAAACCAAATTCCGGCAATAATGACGACTGCAACGATTGGAATCAACATTCCAAAAAGTGTCCGCCATGAATAGTTATCAATGACCCATCCAGAAAGTGTTGGACCAATAGCTGGTGCCACCCCAATAACTAAACCAGCAAGACCCATGGCTGCACCACGGTTAGCGGCGGGAAAAATTGATAGCATCAATGTTTGTAATAATGGCATGGTTACCCCAACGCCGACCGCTTGAATCAATCGACCTGTTAATAGGACGCCAAAAGTTGGTGCCGTATAACACACGATTGTTCCGATTAAAAAGATGATCATAGCCCCTTCATATAGAAACTTCGAGTTAATCCGCGAGGTTAACCAGGCACTAATTGGAATCATGATCCCGTTAACCATCATAAAACCAGTCGTCAACCACTGTACCGTGGAGGTATTAACGTCAAACGCATCCATCAAAGTGGGAAATGCGGTGGCTAAAATCGTCTGGTTTAAGACCGTACAAAATGTTCCGACGAGTAATAATGCGATAAGCCAACCTCGACTGTATGACTTACCATTTGTATCTACAGCTTGTTCCAATGTTACGCTCCCTTTCTCTGCCAAAAAGCACTTTGACTAATATAGTCCCCTAAAATCGGTTTGTCAATTAAATTGACAAAGATGTTAAATAGTTTATAATTAGCGTCAATTAGGCTAACAAAGGACGGGGGAAAATTTCAGATGAAAAAAATTATTGAAGACGACTTTATGCAACGGGTAAAAAGTATTCTCAAAACAAGCCATTTTTCACTAGGAATTGGTGATATTGCGGATGCTACAGGTGTATCTCAACGACAACTCCGCTATTGGGAGAAGAAGGGCTACATTAAACCAAGTACTGGTACGGAAGAAGGTAAACACCGGAAGTATTCCTACTTCACCTTGGCAAAAGTCAGTTTAATTCAATCATTCATCGAAACCGGTTTTACGTTAAATGCCGCGGTTACAAAAGCTGATGAACATCGAGAAGTAGCCAACGCGTTAAAGCAACTCGTCATTAATCGCTTATCAAGTGTCGAAACGCTAGACAATGGCTTCAAATTTAATCTGGGACCCATCGAGGGGCTACCAGGAAAAGATCTGATTGCTACCATCCACACCGGACAAGACACTACGTTTACTTTAGAAAATCAACCATCATAAACGGTTCATACCAATGCCTTTCCCGGCGTTGGTATTTTTTTGAATTTTTTTAGTTGGCTTATTTGGTACTTAGTTTTACTATGTAGCAGTACTTAATAATACAAAGTAGTCAGGAGGTCATGAAGTGAAAATATCAACCGAAATGCTCAAGGGCGTTCTAGAAGGCATCGTACTCCAAATTATTAGTGGCGGTGAAACTTACGGATATGAAATTACAAAGGAACTCAATCAACACGGTTTTGAAGATTTAGTCGAAGGAACCGTCTACACCATTTTAATGCGACTCGAAAAAAATAAACTCGTCACCGTTGAGAAGAAAAAATCCTCAATGGGACCTGCACGAAAGTTCTACAGTCTCAATGCTGATGGTGAAGCAACACTGGCCACATTTTGGCAAAATTGGGAATTCTTAGAAAAGCAAATGACACAACTCAAAGGGGATTATCATGTTTAAAAATTTAAAGAACAAAAACGCGAATACCGCGAATACAAAGCTCGGGTCAACGCCCTTCCTGCCGATTACCGTGACACAATGAAAGCCATTGAAAAGTATTTCTGGACCATGGCTAAGGGTGACGGTATGATGCGGATCCTAATTTCCGTTTTGGAATTGTTTGAAAACGCTGTGGCAGACGACTCGCCCATTTCAGCTGTTGTCGGCGACGATATTGCCGAATTCGCTGATACCATCTTAGCCGACTATCCGGAAGAAACTTGGCTCGACAAGCAACGAAATGCGCTACGTCGGGCTTACAACCATCGGGGGTAATCACATAACAACTATTATTAATGTTCAAAACATTCAAAAATCTTTTAAGAAGCAAACCGTTTTAAAGGATGTTTCTCTCTCAGTAACGGAAGGTACTGTCTACGCCCTGCTTGGAGCCAACGGTTCTGGTAAGACGACCCTCCTTAAAATCATTACGGGACTGCTTAAACAAGACGCCGGGATCACTTCAATTAAAAACTGGGACGCCAACAAAAACGCCCGTGCCATGCAGCAACTCTTCAGTTACAGTGCTCAGGCGTCTACAGTTGACGATATTCTTACCGGTTTCGAAAACTTAGTCCTCATCGCCAAATTACGCCATATTCAAAATCCGAAGCAAGTGGCTAATGACCTACTGACCGAGTTCAAATTGACCGATGCCGCTAACAAACGGGCAGCCGCCTACTCCGGTGGTATGCGTCGTCGACTAGATTTAGCCATGAGTTTGGTGGGTAACCCAGAAATCGTCTTCTTGGACGAACCCACCACTGGCTTAGATCCTGCCAGCCGAAACGACCTGTGGGACAGTATTCGGAAATTGAAAAAAGCCGGTAAGACAATCTTCCTAACCACTCAATACCTGAAAGAAGCCGACCTTCTAGCTGACGAAATTGGCTTTTTACGAGACGGTGAAATTGTAGAAACTGGAACTCCCGCCCAAATGAAACGTTTAGCGGGGCCTGATAAACTCCAACTCAGTTTTAAAACTGAAACTGAACAGCTTCAAGCGGCTAGTCACCTTTCCGGCTTTGATTTACAAACTGTTAACGACGTCACGCTAACCGTGAAATTACCAGATACGGTTCAAACCGTGATGACCATTTTGACGATTCTCCAAGGCGCCGAAATCAAACCGGATTCATTCCAGGTCACCTCACCAACTCTTGATGACGTCTTCATGCAACTAACGAAAGGAGCTTAATCATGACTTATTTATCGGATACCTTTGCGCTCGCAGGTCGCTTAATTAAACATAACTTGCGAAGTGTCGATACCATTATCACCGTTGTGCTCATGCCCATTATGATGCTTCTCCTGATGGTTTATCTGTTTGGGAGTGCTATGAAAATTGAAGGTTTCTCACACGCCGACTACGTGAATTACGTGCTCCCCGGAATCCTCTTAATGACAATTGCGACGGGCTCTGCCTACACAGCACTTAGAATTTTTACGGATAAAACTTCCGGAATGTTTGACCGGTTTAAATCATTGCTCATCTCAAAATCAGCAGTGATGAACGGTCAAGCCGTTGCCTCCGTCATTTTTCTCATGATTTCCACCCTGATTGTCCCGGCAGTTGGCTTCCTGGTTGGTTTCCGTTCAGATGCCACTCTGGGTGAATGGGCACTCGTTATTCTGCTCCTTTTCGGCGCTGCACTTGCGATTACTTGGATTACGGCACCATTTGCATTGATGATGTCCAGCATTGATGGTGCGAGTGCTTTCTCATATATTATCTTGCTATTCTTATTCATTAGTTCCGCCTTCGTGCCAGCAGCTGGTATGCCAAAATTGATTCGCGGGTTTGCGGAAAACCAGCCCATGACGCACATCATTCAGGCCGTGCGTTCCCTCATGAATTCGCAACCAATTGGCGATCATGGTTGGATTGCGGCCGCTTGGATCATTGGTATCACCATTGTCTTTGCCTTCTTAAGTTCCTGGATGGCCAAACGCGTTTAATTAGTACAATTTTCTTTTCAATAAATCAAGATGCAAAAAGCACGCCTCAATCACAGTTGAGACGTGCTTTTTCAGTTAGTTAGTCCTCGTCATCATCATCGTCTTCTTCAACGAGACCTTCCCAAGCGGTTTTGCCTAAGAGTGCCTGGAGTTGGCGAATGGCGCTGTTATTGTGTCCACGTAAGCTGGTCAAGAAAGCGGCCATTGCAGGACGACTTTCCTTTTGAGCTAACACGATTGCACGGTCGATAAACAAATTCTGCGTAGCATAATCGTGAGCGGTGTTGTCCACCATTTCTTCAGCGGTCAAATACTTGTTGCGACCATCTTCTTTAAGCATCGTATACTTGGTGAATTCAGCAATCGTCGATGGGGCAATTTCATTTTCATCAAGTAATAACTCACCTAATTGGTCAAAGTCTTGACGTGACTGGTCAATTAGTTGCTTATAAAGTTGGCTAATTGAAAAGGCTTGGAGTCCCTTCACATACCACATCGTTTGGTGCAGTTTCACATCATTGAACACGAGATTCGATAAAATGTGCCCGGTCATTGCGCCGGCAGTTGGCTTGTGATGATCTACATCTGCTTGTTTTAATTCGGCATCGTATTGTGCATCAACAGTTGATTTTTGAGTTTCTAACATGATAAATTCCTCCTGAATGGTCGCGATTTCTGATTACCTTGACTATTCTAACGAGGTTTCTCTCAGTTGTAGTTGATCTAAATCAAGTTGCGCAATTAAATGTCGAAACTATTCATCGCAAACATGATACCACCGCCCGCAAGAACGGCCAGAATCACGACGCCACCCAGTAGCAAGTTAAACGCCAGTCCCAATCCGCCAAGGGCCAGCAGGAGAATAAACCAAATGGGATGACGGAACATGAAGCGGATGAATCCCATGATTAGTTTGAAAAATAGAACCAGAAAGACAATGATTCCCACAAAAATTCCCACTTGGGTAGCATTGCTTGCGGCCATCATTAAAAATGTACTCATTGTGATTAGTTTCCTTTCGTTTGGTAAATGGTTTTGAGTGCGGCAATATCTGCAGCAGCCAGCGAAGTCAGTCCCTGGTCAATTGGATACATCAGGGACGATTTCTGATCACTGTGTCCCAATCCAACGGCATGACCCAATTCGTGCATGGCAACCGATAATTTTACCGATTGCAGATACTCAACATTTAGTCCTGATCTAGCATGATTGGCTGTGTAGGCACCAAACCCATATTGCTGAATAATTTGCGGCCCACCGTGACCTAGCTCCACGGCACCTTGTTGTTCCTCACTCATCGTTTTTTGGTAAACGAAGAAGCGAATTTGATTTTGTTTTTTAGTTCCTTGACCCGGGACCAGTTTCACAATACCGGTTGCGTTGTACTTAGCAACGGCTTGCTCAAAAACGGTGCGGACCCTTTCTGGAACATTATTATCAAAATGGTAATAGTACGTTTTTGCCAGCGTTCCAGCAGTAATGTTGCTTTCCAGTGGCGTTTGCTTAGCAGTGTCACTCTCTTCAGTCGTTTGTGTTTGTTTGGTGGTGATAAGATTTTTTTCGGCAAGCTGCGGAATTGCAGTGTCAATCGATTTACTAATGTCTGTAATTGCTTCGGTTGCAGACGCCCGAATGTTGTCGTTTTGGTACACATAACCTGCGCCAACCAGGACGACTAGCCAAAAAACTAATGATAAATATTTCACCGTGACGCCCCTTTCTTTGGTGTGCAATTACTATAGTCCGATTGGTCGAAATCTTCTAGCTGTTTCAAAGAAGCTTAATTATTTGGTAACACATTCTTAAGAACCTGGAAGGCCCTCATAAGCAAAAAACTATGGCAACCCTAGCGTTACCATAGTTCATAAAGCTATTTTACATATTCTGGAATAAACCAGTTTGAATCATAAAGCTTAAGAAATCACGCGATGTTTCTGGCCTTGCCCAGTTTCGTTGTAACTCACATGCCAGCTGTGCAATCGACGTCAATTGCGCGCCTGCTTGTTCGACCCGACGCAGTGCGGTCTCGTGAGCTACTTGAGAAGTACCACCAACCGCATCCACTACTGGATAAACTTCATAGCCTTCTTGTAAGGCGTCTAGCGTTGGAAAGGCCAAACAAGCTTCGGTCCATAAACCGCAAATAATCAATTTTTTTCGTCCCGTCGCCTCAACTGCTTGCTTGAATTCAACATCTTCCCATGCGTTAATCGTTGAGCAATCATAGCTTGGCACATCTTCCAGTAAGGACTTTAACCGTAGAGAGGACCACTGGCACATGATAAATGTTCATCAATCTGGTGACATTGACCACGTTATCGACCAGTTGAGGTCGTGGCATCGAATTCACCGCGTTAATTTGAATCGGTTGATAGTCAATCAGTAAAAATGCCGAATTTTCCGGGGTCAACAAATTGTCAGTTTTCGGATCTCGTTTTGCTTCACTTGTCATATTAATCGCTACCCACAAATTTATTTGAACCTCGGCTTTAAAATAGCGTGTTTTGAAATCGATTTCAAGAATTTCGAATTATAATAAAAAAACAGCCATAATTGGCTGCTTAATCGTGCTCAGAAACAAACGACTTCTGTCACAACTTTCATTCTCTATTAAACTAATTTACCTACGACCGGAAGCTTAGCAAGTACACTCTTGCCATGTGGGGCCTTTAAAATGGCCTCTGCATGATCCTTACCAGCAGTCAGACCGTGGTGCTTGCCACCGGCCCAAGCCGGAATATTGCTCAAATCATAAACCACACCATCAACGGCAACGTAAGCTGGATGACCATTTTCACCGTCAAATTGACTCAATTCTTCTAATGTAAAAGTTTTTTCTGCCATTTTAATCCCTGCTTTCCTTTTATTAGTAATAGTATAACGCTTACATTTTTAATTAGCTATTCCAGGTTAAGAATGTTAACTGGATTCCCCATCTGCTCAATGAACCGCATAACGTCTGCTGTCGAGATAAAGATGGTGCTGGTATTCACGTTCGGATGAAAACTCATTCGGACTTCTCCTATCATGTCGCCATCCAGAAAAACCTGCACATCTTTATCCTGATTATTCAGTAAACCAAAAATTGATACCATCCCCGGTTCTAGTCCTAACTTATCCTTCAGTAGTTCCGCCGAAGCCATCTTTAAATGCTTGATTTCCGTTAATGTTTCAACCTGGTGAAAAGCTAGACGCTTGGCATCATCCATTATTAATAGAAGAAACGCGTTCTTTTTCCGATTGGTGAGGAACATTGATTTGGTTCGAACCCCTGGCACGCCTTCGATATATCGGTCAGCTTCTGCTGTGGTGAAAACGGCAGGATGTTCAACTAATTCGTAGTCCATCTGTAATTTATTCAAAGCATGAATGACTAGTTCAAATTGGGGCGCCATGTTCACCGCCTAAACGAATAATAATAGTAACAACGTTACGAACGCTGGTAAAAATTGAATCACAAAAATCTTTTTAGTTGCGGTGAAAGTGCCATAAAGGGCGACAATCGAAACAAACACCATCAGTAAGCTCAAAACGGTTACTAGCGTTGCCCCTGCAAACAAAAAGAGTGCCGCTAAAATACTGACTCCCAACATCCCGTTATAGATGCCTTGATTCCCTAGGGCCACTCTAGCAGCTGGTAATTTAACAAAATCGACGTCCATATCAAACGCCTTTGCCTGTGCTTCAGGTTTACCAAACATTTCCAATCCCATAATGCCCAAGTGCTCGACTGCTATAATTCCAGCTAACACCAATTCCAAAGTTGTCATTAATATCTCCACCATTTCCAATTGGTTTAATCATACCATTGAGGCTTACAGCTGTCACTTGTTTGCACCAAAAAGCTACCCCTCCGCCAGTAGGCAGAAGAGTAGCCTTCTTAATCTATGCTAATTCTTGACTATTATGATGTCGAAATTGGCGCACGTGTTCCTGGGCAATCGCCACAATGGTTTGCGCTGTTAATGCCATTGCTTCAGTCGTCACGAACTCATATGGACCATGGAAATTATCACCACCGTTAAACAAGTTTGGCGTCGGAATTCCCTTGGCGGTGATGGCATTGCCGTCCGTTCCACCGCGAAACGGTACAATATTCGGTGTTAAGCCAATTCGTCGGTAAGCATCAAGTGCCAAATTCACGATATAGGGATGTTTCCGAATTTCATCACCGATGTTTTGGTACTGCTCAGTAATGGTCAACTTGACCCGTGATTTATCCAAGCGGGCGTTGATGCGATCCACCACCTTTTGCAATTTCCCTTCGTTTTGCCGGAAATGAGGCGTATCGAAATCACGGATAATGAGTTGAATGTGAGCCTGGGCCACGGTGCCTTCAAAGTGATTGACCAAGATGAAACCATCATGATCACGACTCCTCTCTGGAACTTCATCCTGTGGCAAAGCACTCAGAATTTCATTTCCCAGGCTAACCGCATTAACCATTAACCCGTACGCATTCCCTGGATGAACCGCCGTCCCCTCAATCTCAATCTGCGCTTCCGCCGCATTGAAGGTCTCGTACTCTAGATCCCCCGGTTGCCCGTTATCCAACGTGTAGGCAAATTCAGTGCCGAAACCGACCGCATCAAATTTATTTGCGCCGCAACCGATTTCTTCGTCCGGTCCAAACGCAATTCGAATATCACCATGCTCAATTTCTGGATTGGCTAGTAAATACTGCAGAGCACCAAACAAGGCTGCAATTCCTGCTTTATCATCTGCCCCCAGTAACGTTGTCCCGTCGGTGGTAATCAAACGCTGCCCCACGAATTTCTTCAGATTTGGAAACTCACTGACGCGTAACACAATTCCCTGCGCTTGATTGAGTACCACATCCTGCCCGTCATAATCAGGGTGCACCTGAGGCTTCACATGGTCAGCCGGAAAATCGGCCGTGTCCAAATGGGCGATGAATCCTAATGCAGATAGACTCTTGGATGAGTTACTGGGTAAAGTCGCTGTCACATATCCGTTTTCCGGGTTAAACTTAACATCACTAATTCCGAGCTGCTTCAAATCCTGAACAATTAATTTTGCCAATTCGACTTGCCCCGGCGTTGTCGGTGTCGTCGGCTGACTGGCCTCCGAACGGGTATCAATTTTTACGTAGTCGAGAAATCGCTTCTCGATATATTTCTGATCAATTTCACTCATTTAACTCACCACTTACTTCGTAATGTAGGCTGTCTTCCAGTCGTAAGGCACTCCCGCTGGGTTATAGATAATTCCCTTTACAGTTGAGCGCAATAATTGTGACTTCGCTGCTTGATACAGTGGAATGGTACCTTGGTCTTCCATCAAGACTTTTTCAGCCTCAACTAATTTTTGCCAACGCTTGGCTGGTTGATTACCATATTTGTTTTCTGATTCGTCTAGTAATTTATCGAATTTAGCACTGCTGTACCCAGAAGTGTTATAGCTTGAGCCCTTTTCGTAGACATCCAAGAAGTTGATTGGATCTGCGAAAACGGATTGCCAACCCTTCACCGTGATGTCGTACTGCTTAGCACTTTGTTTTTGAATCAAAGTCACATAAGGCACAGTTGAAACTTCAATTTTGACGTTTGGTAACTTCTGTAACTCGGTTTGAAGGAATTCAGCCGTTTGCTTGGCACTGTCAGTATCCGAAACAGAAAGCGTGATATCCAGCTTCTTCACACCGGTTTCTTTGTACCCCTTCTTCAACAGATTTTTGGCTTGATCCAAGTCATAACTGACTGAGCTAGCGACTTTAGACTCTTTGTCGAACGCTTCGCCCGTCTTCGGATTATTTCCCATTCCGGCTGGGACGAACCCGTTTGATGGTTCTGAACCGTCTTGCAGTACGTTCTTCGTCAATTGTTTCCGATCAATGGCCAATGAGAAGGCCTTCCGAATATTCACGTTCTTGAACGCTTTTACCTTGTTTTGGTTAAGCTCCAATCGTTGGGTTCCAGTTGGCAGACGTTTAACAAAGTTATCACTATTCTTATTATTCTTAACCTGTTGGCCACTTAGTAACGTTTCGTCGACTTGGTTTGATTTAAACAGGTTATAACTAGTCGTGGTGCTGACCGTGACCAGCTCGTTAATTTTGGTCAAATGAACCGACTTCTTGTCCCAGTAACTACTATTTTTAGTTAAGCTCCACTTGGTACTTTGACCGTTCCAATCTGTCAGCTTAAATGGCCCGTTATAAACAGAATACTTGGACTGGGTGCCGTACTTCTTACCATACTTTTCAGCTGCATTTTGGTTGATTGGGTAAAAGAGTGGCCAAGCTAACAACTTCTTGAAGTATGGTACCGGTTTTGTCAGGTTAACGGTCAACTTGTGCTTGCCCGTTGCCTTAATCCCTAAGCTACTGAGCGACTTCTTGCCCGCATTAATGGCTTCCGCATTCTTCACCTGGAAGAAGTAAAAAGCATCTTGAGATGCGGTCTTTGGATTAACCGTCCGTTTCCAAGAATAAACAAAGTCTTGGGCCGTCACTGGATCACCGTTTGACCATTTGGCATTTTTACGCAATGTGAATGTGTAAGTCTTACCACCATTCGTCACCTTCGTATCTGTGGCTAAAGCGCTATTGTCTTTAGCGGCGCCCTTGCTGTTCAAGCGATAAAGTCCTTCTTGAGTCTCCATCAACGTATTAAAGCTCAGCGTATCCGTTGCTTTAGAAAGGTCAGCGGTTGCAAGCGTTGAGGCCTCCGTCCAATTTAGTTCCTGTTTCTTCGCTAATTTAGTATCATCACTGGATTTAGCCTGATTGCCACATCCTGCGAGTGCTAAAACGATTAGTGCTGTTGTTCCTAATAATGTTGCTTTCCGACGCATGTTGTACATCCCCCTTTTCAAAATAAAAAATCGCCCCTCATGACTGAAGGACGATTTATCGCGTTACCACCTTAATTTATGGCGCACTCACACACGCCAACTTAAAAACTTCTGTTTACCAAAAGTTCGAAACCTTAACGGGTCTCAATCCGAATAAGTAGCTTGCACTACTCATTAACTCAGAGCTCATCTTCGGCCAGCTTTCTGCTCTGCACTCTCACCACCCTGCAGTCTCTAAAAACTTACTCACTAGCTTACTCTTCTCTTCTACGTATCAAAATGATTTTAATATGTTTTTAATATTATCATTATTATATCAGTTGTCAATCATCATTTTGCCATTTTTTATTGCTAGGCACCAAACTCGCACTAACAGAATCGCTTTTGTACACTGGATTTAACAAGACATAAAGGAGGTCTCCCTATGGTTAAAAATAGTCACCCCACACCCGAGAAGCCCCAACCAGATCCTGGTAAAATTCGCCCGTCCGCCCCTGATGAACGTCCTCCAGCAAAGCCCACGACCGATCCGCAACCGGAGCCGGCACACAAACCATTTCCGGATCCTGGAACCACACGTCCAGATATTCCGGATGAACAGCCACCGTGTTAATAAAAAATCGACCCTCACCGGTCGATTTTTATTTTCGCTTGCATATAGTCCGAACAATGACTATAATTTGAATTAGTAAATTTTAGGACTATTAAATAAAGGAGAAATGATGGCGCAATTTCAGAAACAACTCACGGCCCTAAGTCGTGAAATGAACCGGCTCGACCGCTTCTATCATCAGTTTGCCAAACAGCATGCGATTAACTATAACCAACTGATCATCTTATATGAACTTTACACGCAGGGGCAATGCACCCAAAAACAGATTCGCGAAATCTGGATTGTCTCCAAGCAAACCATTAACACGCTCTGCAACCGGTTTGTAACGGAAGGACTCATTCAATTTACCAAGACCGAAGTAGATGGTCGCGAACGACAAATGCAGCTGACCGAACAAGGACGCCATTTTGCCACGCCCATCATCGAGTCGTTATTGCAGTTGGAAGCGACGGTCTCGACGCAATTTGGTGAACAACGACTTAGGGACCTAACCACTGAAATGACAGAAATCAACCAGTTATTTGATAAACAACTTTAATAAGGACATCTTAATAGGAGGAACACATCATGGTTTGGATTGAATTATTCATCGCCGGCATCTTTGAAACGGTCTGGGCGACCACAATGAAATTTAGTCACGGTTTCACCAGACTCGGATTTACCATTGCGACCATCGTTGGCATGACTGCCAGCTTTGTCTTTCTTGCTCGGGCAACTAAGACGCTACCGCTTAGTATCGCCTACCCCATTTGGACGGGAATTGGTGCGGTTGGAAGCATCTTAGTCGGCGTCGTTCTATTCAAAGACGTCCTCTCACCGCTGACCTGGGTCTTCGTCGGTTTTCTCTTGATTGGGATTGTCGGCATCAAGTTAACGACGGGCCACTAGTCACCCAGTCTGGCGACTAGTAACTCAACCCCCGCTTGGCAACTTTGTGCCATAATTTCTGCTGGCGTCCCGTCAAAATGGTAAGTGTGGCCCACAACCCCACGATGATCTGCACAACCAATGCAGACCGTACCGACAGGCTGACCCTCTAACCGTCCAGGGCCAGCCACACCAGTGAAGCCCAACGCTAAATCAGTCTGAACGATGGATTTGGCTCGCCAGGCCATTTCAACTGCCACCGCCTCACTGACAACACCAAACGCTTCAATTAATTCTGGGCTAATGCCCAGAATTTTTGTTTTGGCTGA
This sequence comes from Secundilactobacillus oryzae JCM 18671, assembly GCF_000740055.1. Classification (GTDB taxonomy): domain Bacteria; phylum Bacillota; class Bacilli; order Lactobacillales; family Lactobacillaceae; genus Secundilactobacillus; species Secundilactobacillus oryzae. The sequence continues at coordinate 45,670 of NZ_BBJM01000013.1, forward strand.
AGTAGCGTACGTGATGAAGCCACCCGGATAGACATCGTGAGCTTCCGGTGTTGCCGCAAGTTCACTTTGAAACGTTCCACTAGTCAGGCTTTCCGCACTCGTCAAAGTTAGCTGTCGTTGTGCCAATTCCTGCGCTAAACTTGGAATATCCATCATCTTGCACCTCCGCGTTTACCCTTACCCTATCAAATCGAATTTTTGCGTAACAGAAATCTGCTTAACAAATCGGAGTTTCTACTTGCTTTATTTGGCGAAATATAATATTCTCATAACGTTAGATAATCGCTTATAAAAAGTAAGTATAGGCGGAGGGATATTTTTAAATGGTTAATGTAGATAAATTAGAATTCGGTATTGAAACTTTTGGTGACATCGTCTCAAACGAAGATGGCACATTAAAATCTGGTGCAGAGTCAATTCGGCAAATCGTTCACGAAGGTGAATTAGCTGATAAGTTTGGTTTGGACGTTATCGGTGTCGGGGAACATCACCGTCCTGACTACAGTGTATCTAGCCCTGAAACAGTACTTGCTGCCATTGCTGCGGTAACGAAGAACATTAAGTTGGCCACTGCGGTTACGGTCTTGAGTTCTGACGATCCCGTTCGTGTTTACGAACGCTTCGCAACTCTAGACGGTTTATCAAACGGCCGTGCCCAAGTAATTTTGGGACGTGGTTCATTTACTGAATCCTTCCCACTATTTGGCTACGACTTGAAGGATTACGATGATCTGTTCAACGAAAAGCTAGAGATGTACGATCAATTACGAACTGAAAAGCCAATCACTTGGAACGGTAAGTTCACCCAATCATTGAAGAACCAAGACGTTTATCCTAAGACGGAAAGCGGCCAACTTGATACGTATATCGGTATCGGTGGCTCACCTGAGTCAATCATTCGTGCAGCACGTTACGGCTACAAAGTTGTCTTGGCCATCATCGGTGGCTCAGCTGATCGCTTTGCCCCTTATGTTGAGCTTTACCACAAGGCTGCCCAACAACTTGGCAAGCCAGACCTTCCAATTGCAGTTCACTCCCACGGTTTCATTGCCGATGATGAGGACGAAGCAATCGAAGTGGCCTTCAAGAACATCAAAGCTAACTTCGACCGGATTGGTTTAACTCGTGGCTGGGCCCCAATGAGCCGTGAACAATTCGATAACGAAACGCAAGGTGGCTCATTCTACGTGGGTAACCCTGAACATGTTGCGCAACGTATCGCCCGCACAGTAAAATTACTTGATTTAGGTCGTTTTGACCTTGTTTATGGTGCTGGTAACCAAACTGCTGCACAACGTGAACGCATGATTGAACTCTACGCAACTAAGGTTGTCCCTCGAGTTCGCGAAATTTTGCGTGAGGAGGCTTAAATCATGGCTATCAAACGAGTAGGTATTCTTGGCGCTGGTAAGGTAGGAATCGTCCTTGCTGGTTTAGCTTTAAACGCTGGATATGAGGTACGTATTTCTGGATCTGGCGCCCAAAAGAAGATTGATTTAACGATTGAAACCTTAGTTCCCGGTGCTATTGCTGGTATCAATAAGGACGTCGTTGAAAATAGTGACGTGGTCATTTTGGCTATTCCACTTAGTCGTTACAAGAACATTGATCCTAGTTTACTTAAAGGCAAGCTAGTGATTGATGCCATGAACTACTGGTGGGAAACTGACGGCATTCGTGAAGAGGTCTTGAACCCCGACGAAACCTCCAGTGAGCAAGTCCAGGATTACTTTAAGGACGCCACAATTGCGAAAACCTTCAATCATATGGGTTATCACAACTTACAAGATGAAGCTCGCCCTAAAGATCATCCTCGTCGTAAGGCGCTCTTTGTCACGGGTAACGACAAGGCCGCAGTTGAAACGATTGCTGAATTTGTGGAAACGATGGGCTTTGACCAAGTCGTTCACTACAAATTATCAGATGGTATCATGACTGAACCAGGTAGTCCCCTATTTGGTGCCAGTTTGACTCATGAAGAGCTCAAAAACATCATCGATAACTTTGCAGATACCGATTTTGGTAAGCAAGTTTTGGCTTCTGGCATGACGTTTAACTAATTAAAGCCCATAAATATTAAGGATTTATTGAGCAGTTCCCGTTCTGGGAACTGTTTTTTTAATTCTCAAAATGATTAATCATTTTATTTGAAATAGGCAAATTCTATAATTAATCCGAACAGAAATTAAAAAGCCCAAAGCAATCACTTACAATGGTAGTAGCTAATTCCAACCAATATAGGGAGTGATTACT
>NZ_BBJM01000012.1 GCF_000740055.1 Secundilactobacillus oryzae JCM 18671
GTAATCACTCCCTATATTGGTTGGAATTAGCTACTACCATTGTAAGTGATTGCTTTGGGCTTTTTAATTTCTGTTCGGATTAATTATAGAATTTGCCTTATGGAAATCAAAAATTTTTTATTGTTACTCCGACTATCAGAAGGCATTGGCATTCACGGCGAGAACTTAATCTATCAGTGGTTAGTCGAAAATGAGGTACCGGAAACGATTGAACCGAACCTAGAGCAACTATGTCGGATTGCCCGATTACGTTCAGACCACGCTAAACGATTTCGCGAAAGCTTCAATGCCCAACGGCAAAAACTTCACTTACAAAAGTTCCCAATGCAAATGAAATGGTTAACCATTCTAGATGCTGAGTATCCAGATCAGTTGCGTGAAATTTACCTGCCACCGATTGTGCTGTTTTATTCTGGTAACCTTGAATTATTGACCAGTTCACACTTGCTGGGTGTTGTGGGCGCTAGGAAAGCCTCTGGCTACTCTATTCGCGTTTTGAAGGACTTGGTTAGGCCGGCCGTTCAAACGGGACTGACGGTCGTTTCTGGGCTTGCTGAAGGCGTTGATCGACTGAGTCATCTCTGCGCCATTTCAGCTAAGCAACCGACGATTGGCGTCATTGGGACCGGGTTGGACGTCTTTTATCCGAAAACCAATGTCGCGCTGCAAAACGAAATGAGCCGTTATCACCTGGTGCTAAGTGAGTATGGACCGGGCGCTCGCGCGGAGCGACACCATTTTCCAGAACGAAATCGCATCATTGCGGGGTTGGTGCAGACCTTAATAGTGACGGAGGCCAAGCACCAAAGTGGCAGTCTCATTACCGCCAACCTAGCCTTACAGGAAAATCGCAATGTTCTTGCGGTTCCCGGAAATATTGACCAGCCACTATCGGCCGGTTGCAATGAGTTGATCAGTGCCGGTGCTAAACCAGTTCTAACCCCCCAAGATATTCTCGAAGAATTCACTATTTAGCTTCTATTAATAGTAGGTTAGGGAGCGAAGGTATTTGACTTTCTAAAAATCTTGAAATATGATGTGAAAGAATTGGAAAGCGATACCGCTAATCTTTATTTGGAATTGAGGGAGTAACTTAATGGCGACAACGAAGAAAAAATCGCGTGCAAAAACACAAAAGAAATTAGTAATTGTTGAATCTCCCGCAAAGGCGAAAACAATTGAAAAATACTTAGGCCGGACTTACAAGGTAATGGCAAGTCTGGGCCATATTAGAGATTTACCCAAGAGTAAAATGGGTATTGATTTTGATAATGATTTTGAACCCCATTACATCTCGATTCGAGGTAAGGGTGACGTCATCAAAAAACTGAGATCAGAAGCGAAAAAAGCTAAACAAGTCTATCTCGCAGCTGACCCGGACCGTGAAGGTGAATCCATCGCTTGGCACTTGTCCTACTTGTTAGGGCTGGATGTTAATGATAAAAACCGCGTGGTCTTTAACGAAATTACCAAAGATACGGTTAAGGACGCATTTAAGTCACCACGAAGCATCAACATGGACTTAGTGGACGCCCAACAAGCTCGTCGAATTTTAGACCGGTTAGTCGGTTACTCAATTTCACCATTGCTGTGGCAAAAGGTGAAGAAGGGCCTCAGTGCTGGACGAGTTCAATCAATCGCTTTGAAGTTAATCATTGATCGCGAAAATGAAATTAAGGCCTTTGAGCCAGTCGAATATTGGACCATCGACTCTGAGTTCAAAAAGGGACGTTCAAAGTTTATGGCCAGCTATTATGGTGTGAACGGCAAGAAAGTTGACTTGAACAACAACGATGATGTTCAAAAGATCTTAGGTCAATTAGACCGTGATGGTGATTTTGACATTACCAAGGTTGTAAAAAAAGAACGGAAACGGATGCCACAACCACCATTTACGACTAGTTCGATGCAACAAGAAGCGAACCGAAAGCTACGGTTCAGAACTCGTAAAACGATGATGGCAGCCCAACAGTTATATGAAGGAATCAATATTGGCGAGGGTGGTACTCAAGGTTTAATCACCTATATGCGTACCGACTCGACCCGGATTTCATCAATTGCCAAGCACGAAGCTTCACAGTTCCTACATGAGAAGTACGGTGCTGAGTATGCTGCAACGAAACCCGTTAAAGGTAAGTTGCCAGAAGGGGCCCAGGATGCCCATGAGGCGATTCGTCCTAGTTCGGTCTTTAGAACGCCGGCGAGCCTTAAAGATTATCTTTCAAACGACCAGTTCAAGTTGTACCAATTAATCTGGAACCGCTTCGTGGCCAGTCAAATGACGCCAGCAGTCATGGATACGATGGCAGTCACTATCGAACAAAACAAAGTGATGTTTCGGGCCAACGGTTCAAAGCTGAAGTTTGATGGGTTCCTTAAGATTTACAACAGTGACAAGGAAAAAGATAATCTATTACCTGACCTCAATGAGGGCGACACCGTCAAGCTAAGTAAGACGGATCCCGCCCAACACTTTACCCAGCCACCTGCACGTTACAGTGAAGCGAACTTGATCAAGGCGCTGGAAGAAAACGGGGTTGGTCGTCCTTCAACCTACGCACCAACGTTGGACACCATTCAACGTCGTTACTACGTGAAGCTTAATGCCCGGCGCTTCGAGCCAACCGAGTTAGGTGAAATCGTTAACGGTATTATCTTGGACTACTTCCCAGACATCGTGAACATCGACTTTACAGCGAACCTGGAAAAGGATCTCGATGGTGTTGAAGAAGGCGACAAGAACTGGGTTCAAGTCATCAAGGAATTCTACAAACCATTCTCTAAAGAGGTGGAACATGCTACCGAAGACTTGGAGAAGGTACAGATTAAAGAAGAGCTTGCTGGCTTCGACTGTGAAGTCTGTGGCTCGCCGATGGTCGTTAAAATGGGTAAGTACGGTAAGTTCTATGCCTGTTCAAGATTCCCAGATTGCCGTAACACCCAAGCAATCGTTAAAGAAATCGGCGTGATTTGTCCTAAGTGTCATAAGGGTCAAGTCATCGAACGGAAATCGAAGAAGAACCGAATCTTTTATGGTTGTTCAAGATATCCAGACTGTGACTTTGTCTCGTGGGATAAGCCAGTCGGCCGTGATTGTCCTAAGGATGGTCACTTCTTAGTCGAAAAGAAGGTTAAGGGCGGCCTCCAGGTCATCTGTCCTAATGGCGATTACGAAGAACCCGTTCAAAATTAATTGCTTATAAAACGAAAGACTCACTAATCGATGCACATGCATCTGATTAATGAGTCTTTTTTTTGCGAAAATTCTCAATAAAATGTTTAATTTGTTGAATTTTTTGCAATTATTTTATTTATCCATTTCTAAGATATAGCTTACCCTAATCATAGGTAGCGCTTATCCAGCTGTATCATGACTATAATAAGGTTTGTTGAACAGCTGTGTCTGAATTCGAAAATGATTGAAACCGATTTTATGAATCTTTTCTCATCAAAATTGTATTTTTATGGGCGAAAACCCGTTCTCTTGCCATTGTCGATTATTTAAAAAGATGATAAAGTACTTAAGTTAGGTATAAATTCTTAATTAAATTTAAGGATTTTACCGTGGAGATACGTAGGTCCATAAATACACAAAGAAATTGAGTTGATAAATTTTATGAATACAGAAAGCGCAGGAGTTATTTCATTCGGCGAAATCTTGCTGACGTTGCGCAAGCACATTATGTTAATCCTTGGTACCACGGTGGTTGTTACACTGGTTGCTGCCATTGTCACCGTCTTTTTCATGACACCTAAGTACACGTCGGGTACTCAAATATTGGTCAATCGAAAGATGTCTGCTGAAATGGCGGGAGCTCAACTGCAAGCTAACCAAGCTGATATTCAAATGATCAATACATACAAAGATATCATCACTAGCCCGGTAGTTCGGTCCAGTGTTGAAAAGCAATCCAATAACCTCCCGGGGGCTACTGATAGTGAAGTTTCAGTAGCAACCCAAACGAACTCACAGGTCTTTACGATTAACGTGACGTCAACTGATCCGTTCACTTCAGCCTTTGTCGCAAACAAAACCGCGCAAGTGTTTAAAAAGCGGATTGTGAAGATGATGAGTATTAATAACGTAACGATTGTTTCAAAGGCGAAGGCTAATAAGCAGCCTGTATCACCAAAAACAAAGCTCAACTTGTTAGCCGGTCTGGTACTAGGTTTGATTTTGGGAATTGGCTTAGCCTTCCTAAGTGAGTTTAACGACAAGACGGTTAAGGATGAGAAATTCCTGACCGAAACATTAGGACTTAACAGTCTTGGGATTATCAATGAAATTGAGCAAAAGGAAATCAATCGCTTGATTCAGAGAAAATCTGGTGGAATCGAAAGATCCAGCACACATCGTAGAAGGGTCTAGGTGAGCAAATGCCATTATTTAGAAGAAAACGTAAAATTAATAATGATAGTCTTAAAAACGGTGTTGGCTTAGTCGCCATCGACGATTCCAAGTCAATCGTAGCGGAACAGTTTAGAACTGTTCGGACGAACATCCAGTTTTCATCAGTGGATGAACAAGTTCAAACGCTCTTGATTACCTCCTCCGATCCATCAGAAGGGAAATCGACCGTTTCAATGAACTTGGCAGCCGTTTGGGCACAACAAGGCCAAAAGGTATTAGTTCTAGATGCCGATCTTCGTCGACCAACGGTTCACCGGACATTTAGCCTATCCAATCGGGCGGGATTATCAACCTACCTAAGTCATTTGGCTAGTTATGAAGATATTATTCAAGAGTCGGGAATGGAGAACTTATCCGTCATTACCAGTGGTCCGATTCCACCAAATCCCGCTGAATTATTGAACTCAAAGGGATTAAGTGACTTGTTAGAACAATTGAAGGCTAACTTTGACGTTGTCATTCTAGATGCACCGCCTGTTAACACGGTTACGGATGCTCAGTTGCTTGCCCATAAAACGGATGGCGTTATTTTAGTGGTTCCTCAGGGAATTGCTGAAAAGAGTAGTGTGGCTCATGCCGTTGATATGCTCAAAAAGGTGCATGCAAATATTTTAGGAACAGTCATGAATCGGTTCCAATCAAGTAAAGCTGCTGGCTATTACGGTGGTTACTACGGTGGTTATTATGGGGTAGATGAGAAGAATGATTGATCTACATTCTCATATCTTACCCGGAGTTGATGACGGTTCACCTGATATGGCGACTTCACTAAAACTAGCAGAGGCTGCCGTTAAACAGGGAATTACACATATGCTCTTGACGCCACATCACATGGATGGCGAGTTTATCAACCATAAAGCCGACGTTATTGAGAAAACGGCACAGTTTCAAGCAGAACTCAATGCGCATGATATTCCATTAACTGTTTTTCCGGGCCAGGAAGTTCACATCTCCGGTGAATTAATACAAGCGATTGACGATGATGATATTTTGTTCGCTGATGAGGATAATCAATACTTAATTCTGGAGTTACCACATAACGAAATTCCAGAGTATACGGATAAGCTATTGTTTGAGCTCCAGGCAAGGGGAATTACGCCTGTAATCGTTCATCCAGAGCGGAATCAAGGCTTTATCAAACATCCTGATAAGCTATATCAGTATGTCGAGCAGGGGTGTTTAACCCAACTAACGACGACCAGTTATATCGGGGGCTTTGGTCCAGAGATTCAAAAGTTTACAGGTCAAATTATTGATAGCAATTTAGGCTTTGTCTTTGCTTCAGATGCTCATAATTTTAAGGGAAGAAGCTTTAAAATGGTGCAGGCGTTCGAACTTTTGGCAGAGACTAAAGGCAAAGCATTTGCAGAACAGTACATTGAGAATGCTAAAGCAATTCTCAATGGAGACAGCATCATCCCTAGGGAAATACATCATGTTCGGAGTCAGAAAAAGCGAAAAAAGTTTTGGGGACTTTTTTAATTAACGATTGAAGACGTTTTTTAAATAAGGAGTGTTTGATTATGAAAGTAAATGGGTATAGCAATCAGCGAATACACCAGCTTGATAAAGAAGATATTTATAGTCGTCATGTCTATTACGACGTCAAGCGAGCTTTTGAACGGAATGCTCAAATTATTGCTGAACCGCAACGATTATACAAGTTGGTCGAGGATGGGGTCTTGGCACAGGTTACGGCCACCAGTCCAGTTTAGTAGGTACTTTTGGGGAACAAGTCCAGCGAACCGCAAAAGAATTCGTTAAGTGTGGTTTAGTTCAAGTGGTCGCATCAGATGCGCATACGCTGAAAAATCGGGGCTTTGCTATGACCAAGGCTTATGACGTATTAAATGAGATGAATTAGGAATATCCTGGACGTTTTGCAACCAACGCTCGGGATTTGTTGAATGGTGAACAGATTGATATTGGCAGAATTGAGATGCCACGAAAACAGCGAAAGCACTGGTTGTTTTAAAAGAAGGAGCGAGTTAAATGAAAGCATTAGTAACTGGAGGAGCGGGATTTATTGGTTCCCACCTTGTGGATCACTTGGTATCAGAAGGTTTGGACGTTGTCGTAGTTGATAACTTGTCCATGGGGGACTTACATAATATTAAGCATCAGGATGAAGTCACTATTTATGTTGAAGATGTCCGCAACGAAAAATTCATGCAACAATTGCTACAGGAAGAACAGCCTGATTATATTTACTTTTTAGCAGCTGTTGCTAGTGTGGCCGATTCGATTGAACGTCCAGCTGAAACCCATTCAGTGAATCAAACTGCAGTATTCAATATGTTGGAATATATTCGGAAGACTAATTTACCAATTAAACAGTTCCTATTTACGTCTTCGGCAGCGGTTTATGGTAATCTTCCAGAATTGCCTAAGAAAGAAGACTCACGAGTCGATCCACTATCACCATATGCGATTGATAAGTATGCAACGGAACGCTTTGTCTTGGCGTATGGTGAGCTATATGATTTGCCAACGGTCTGCGTTAGATTTTTCAATGTGTATGGTCCGGGTCAAAATCCTAGTTCACCGTACTCAGGTGTTTTGTCGATTTTAACGGATTGTTTGCAAAATAATAAGCCTTTTACATTATACGGTGATGGTAGCCAGACACGTGACTTCGTTTATGTTGAAGATGTGATTCAGGCGCTTTGGCTGATTACCAAGAGTAAAACGGCACATGAGGTGTTCAATATTGCAAACGGTAATGAAACCAGTCTAAATTCAATTATTGAGACATACGAAAAGGTAGCAGGAATTTCATTAAAAGTAAAAATGATGCCAGGCCGTGATGGGGAAGTAAAACGTTCGGTAGCTAATATCGGTAAGTTAGTTAAATTAGGTTATACAACAAAATGGTCATTAGAATCAGGATTAAACAAATATTGGGAAGGGGCACAACAAAGTGAAACAAGTCGAAATTAATGAAATAGTCAAAGTTGGTCGTGTTCAACCCCAGACAAACTACCACTTTCCAATGATGATTGGAAAACCAGTTTCCGGTTGGAAATTGGTTGTGAAACGAGTTTTTGATTTGATTGTTGGGTTAATTGGTACAGTCTTGAGTTCACCGATTGTTTTGGTGTTTGCTATTTTTGTGAAGCTGACATCTAAGGGCCCAGCCTTTTATAAGCAAGAACGAGTTGGGCTGATGGGAAAGAGCTTTAATGTAATTAAGCTGCGGTCTATGTATCAGGATGCTGAAGCGCGAACGGGTGCGGTTTGGGCCCAAAAGAATGATCCGCGAATTACGCCCATTGGTCGGTTTATGCGAAAAACTCGTTTAGACGAATTACCGCAATTTTGGAATGTGTTAAAAGGTGATATGAGTTTGGTGGGACCGCGACCAGAACGACCAGTACTAACCGAGGAGTTTAGTCGTCAATTTTCAGATTTCCCTAAACGGTTACGAATTATTCCTGGTATTACAGGGTATGCACAAATTAATGGTGGCTACGATATTATGCCAGATGAGAAATGTAAGCTGGATAATTACTATATTGAACATTTTTCGGTTTGGTTCGATATTAAAATGTTATTTGGAACTGTCAAAATTGTGTTTACTGGGGGTGGGGCGCGATAGTGAAGATTGTTTATGTAATTACGCAGGCAACTTGGGGTGGGGCGCAAGCTCATCTATATAGCTTAATAAAGTATCAGGCTGCGATTGGTAACAATATCACACTGGTTTGTGGGAGTAGTGGACGGTTAAGTGAACAAATAAAAAAAGAGTTCCATTCTGTTGAGGTAATCTCAATTTCTAGTCTTGTACGTCGTATTTCACCAATTAATGACTTAAAAGCCGTCCATGCATTAAGAGGATTACTGCGCAATATACGACCAGACATTGTGCATTTACATTCTTCAAAGGCTGGTATGGTTGGAAGACTTGCAGCCGCTGGGTTGTCAATGAAAGTGATTTTTACAGTACACGGATGGGGATTCACACCGGGTGTAGGCACCAAACGTCAGATTTTAATGAAATATATTGAAAAAATATTACAGCCGTTGGCAACATATTATATCTGTGTTTCCAAATTTGATTATGATTTGGGTGTGAAAAATCGTGTTATTACAGCAAAGCATCCAGGATTCGTCATACATAATGGCGTTTCAGAGTTGAGTTTTCCAGTAAAAAAACGGGAGTCATTTGTTTTGTCGATGGCTGCACGTTTTGATGTGCCAAAAAGACAAGATGTAGTGATTAGAGCATTGTCGTATATACCTGATGATGTCCCGATTGTATGTAATTTTCTTGGTGATGGTCCTCTTGTTCAAGAATGTAAAAGCTTAGCCCAAAGTTTACACGTCGGTTCAAAAGTTAAATTTTATGGTGTTGTTGATAATGTTCAGAAGTATTATAGCCAGTCAGATGCGGCCATTTTAATTTCTGATTATGAAGCACTACCAATCAGTTTAGTTGAGGCGTTGGCACAAAGTTTACCAATAGTTGCCTCTAATGTAGGTGGAATCAATGAATTGATAGACCGTAATGGCTTTTTGGTTAAGAATGATCCCCAAGAAATTTCGGAAAAGCTTCTTTTACTATACAAATCAAATCAGATTGATGAAATAAAGAATAATTCTTATGAGATGTATCAACGACATTACACTGAGAGTGAAATGCTTGAAGAAACACAAGATTGTTATTTGCGATGCCTGGCATAATGGAAGGAGAGTATTGCCAATGACAAAGATTGTCCATGTTTTATTTTCTTCCAAATTAGGTGGAGCTGAACAAGTCGCTATTAATATTAGTAAGAACTTGAGTGGAAGCTATAATTTTGTTTATGTTTCTCCATCTGGACCAATACAGGAAAGTCTGAAAACTTTGGGAATTCAGTATCAAAGCTTTACCCCTAAAAAAATTTGTGAATTTAAGCATAAGATTGAAGCACTTAAGCCAGATATTATACATGCACATGATTTTAAGGCTAGCTTTTTAGTCAACTTACTTTTTAATAATATTCCGATTATTACACATATACATCAGGCACCTAAGTGGCAAACTAGTTACAATTGGAAAAGCATTGCTTTTCAATATATAGCAAAAAAAAGTTCACAGATAATATATGTTTCAGATTGGGCTAAAGAGTCCTATGTTTTTCAAGATAAACTAAAAAATGCATCCGTTATTCCTAATGGAATTGATACTTTGCATGTAATTAAAATGTCCAAGGTGAAAACATCAACGGTTTTTGACTTATTATTCGTTGGTCGTCTTGAAGCGGTTAAGGATCCTGAAAGATTTGTGAAAATTGTGAAGCGGTTATTGAAAAAAATTCCTGAATTAAAAGTTGGAATTATTGGAGATGGCACCCTAAAAGAACGTATAAGTGAGCAGATTGAGAATATAGCACAAATTGAATTGTTAGGCTTCAGCAGTAATCCATACAAGTATATGGTAAATGCCAAGGTGGTGCTATCAACTTCAAAGTCGGATGCCTTTGGACTAACGATGGTTGAGGCGGCTTTACTTGGTGCAATTCCATTTGCTCCAAGTATCGGAGGAATCGCACAAACTACCTCCAAAGTAAATGGTATTGTCTATTCCAGTGATGATGAATTAGTAGAATTATTATCCCGTGTTTTTTCAGATGTAGTATTTTACAAAAAAACTACATCTGAAATGTCGAAAGTCGAAATGAATTATTATGATCAGGGAAGATTTATTGAGCAGATACGACAAGAGTATGAAGGGGTATTGAATAATGGGCGAAACAGATAATTATACTGGCGGAATGCTTTTGAAGCCTCTTTTATTCATTACTGATTTTTATTTGATTTATCAACCCAATTTTTGGACTAGTAGCTATATTCCTACGGTAATTACGCTAGGGATTACAATTGTTTTTATCATGATGTTGTCACCTTATGAAGTGTTGCGGAGTATATATCAATTAAAAATTTTTGTGATTGGTGTGATATTGTCGCTGGGATACTTTGCTTTTAGAGCGATGCTATCTGGAAATGATCCACGTGTTTTTCAAAATGTTATTATCATTCTAAATGTTATTTCGCTAGTATTATGGTTAGAAGTTCTCCGCAAGTATTTTCACTTTACAAAAAATGATGTGTTAACTTGGATGCTATGGATGGTGGTTGTCCAATGTTTTTTTGCTCTGATAATGCTGGCAAGCTCAGGCATACGGGCAACTATTTTGGCAAAAACAGCCACTAATATTATTGATAATCAGCTTGTTTGAGAGCGTAAAATATCTTGTGTAAATGCATAAAAGATTTCTGAATTGTATAGAAATAGGGAATGCCCTCTAAATATGAAGGCTTTGGATTATCGGCGGTAGAAATGTTAGCTTTAAGGAAACCAGCAATTGCTAGTAATGTTGGCGGGTTGAAAGATATTATTAACAATGATTGTGGTAAGTTAATTGATGGCTTTGATGCTGATGAATACGTTGAAACATACTTTAAATTACTCGAGCCAGAAGTGTATAAGCAAAAATCACAAGGTGCATTATTAACTTCAAAGAAGTTTGCGAATACCAAGCGATTTAGTGCTAATTTTATGAATATTTATATGGAGGCATTAAAATGCCAGAATTAACAATTTTAACTCCATGCTTTAACCGCAAGCCTCGAATGAAGAAATTACTAGAAAGTTTAGAACAACAAACCATTTTTGATTTTCAATGGTTAATAATCGATGATGGGAGTACCGATGGAACGAAGGAATGGTTTGATCAACTTGATAAAGCTTTATACTCTTTTAAAATAGATTACTATTATAAGAAAAATGGTGGCAAGCATACTGCCTTAAATTATTCTCATCAATTTATAAAGGGCAAATATATTGTTATTGTTGATAGTGATGATCGCTTAGTTGATAATGCGGTAGAAACTATTTTGACGTATTGGCGAAAATATGAATCTGATTCCCAAATTGGTGGCATTACCTTTCAAAGAGGAGAACTAAGAAATCATCGAAAATTTGACGATAAAATCGTTGGGGTTAAAGAATCAACATTTAGTGCCATGACTAATGAGGGAATGTCAGGAGACCATTGCGAAACATTTAGGACGAGTTTATTTAGACAACGTAACTTTCCAGTATTTAGGGATGAAAAATTTGTCGCAGAGGCTGCTATGTGGTATTTCATCACTCGAAATTATCATGTGATATATGTTGATGATGTTGTTTATTTAGCTGAATACTTAGATGGTGGATTGACAAAATCGGGAAGAAGCTTACGAATATCGAATCCTAGAGGGAGTCGGTGGCATGCAAGAGCTTTTTTGAATTCCGATTTTAACTTTCGGATTAGGATAAAAAATTCCCTTTTGTTTAATACGTACTCTCATTTTATTGGAGAAAATTACTTTAAAGCTGTTTCTACAACAACCAATAGTCGATTTATATTGACTATAAATTGGCTACCAAGTTATGGTTTATATTATATTTGGAAGAAAAAATATGGTAATTAATGCTTTAGATTATTAATAAGTTAAGGTAGGAGTTAACTAATGATGAATGATATTAATTGGCAAAAAGAGAAAACGCTCATTTTAACTCAGACTGATCCTAATGTTGACGTTATGTTTAAGAGCTGGCTAAAGTATGGCCTACATGCGGACGTTATATTTAAGAATATATCTAAACCTTTAAGAGCTATTAGGAGGGTAGTAGCAACTAATTTGCCTGCAAACTTTCTTGCTGGTTGGCTTAACGATTGGAAAAATGAACTAGATAAATATGAAACTATTATCATTCATGCTAGTGAGTTAACTTCTCACTTGCCAACATATATTCATCAAATAAATCCGCAAGCTAGGATTATTTACTGGTATTGGAATCCGGTTAATAGCCATACTTTGCCTTCCTTGGTTACTGATTCAGATGTAGAATTTTGGACATTCGATAAGGGGGACCAGGGAAAATATAATATGAATTTTAATATTCAGTATTATTCGGGGATGGATAATGTAAAAAAAACTAAATTGAAAAATGATATTTATTTCATTGGTCATGATAAGGGAAGAAAACAAGAGATTGATAATATCCTTGAAAAAGTGAAAGCTTCAAATCTTAAATATAGAGCGGATATATTATCAGATGGGTCAAAAAATTATATTCCATATGATACAGTAAAAAAAAGGGTGTTAGAATCACGCGCTATTTTAGAAGTAAATCAACAAGGGCAAAAAGGGTACACTCTTCGTGCACTTGAGGCTTTATTTTTAGAAAAAAAGCTAATAACAACTAATAAAAGCATTATTAATGAGGACTTTTATTCATCTAATAATATTTTTGTTGTTGATGTAGATGATTGGGAAAGACTTCCAATTATAATAAAATCGCCATATTACAAAAAAGTAAATCGTTTTAAGAATGAGTATGATGTTAATAAGTGGTTCAGTAATTTTTTTAGGCTTGAATTTACACTTTAAGTGCAACACTAATTAAATAAAGAATGGCCCATGGCCAAATTTCTGTAAAATGATGTTTGCGAAAACAATCATGAAAGGAATTTAGCCATGGACCACTACAAGCATATTACCATAGATGAACGGGAAACTATCTTTTTAATGAGGAATCATGGAAACTCACTTCGTGAGATTGCCAGCCATATCAAGAAAAGTTACTCAACCATTTCTCGAGAATTAAGCCGTAATTCTACTGGTAAATCCTATTCACCTTCGAAGGCTCAGGAGAAGTACAAACAGCGCAAAGGCAATTGTGGCAGAGTCTCTCTTTTGAGTAACCCTCAGGTGTTTGAAGTGGTGAGAGAACACTTCTGCGAAGACCTTTGGTCTCCGGAAGAAATATCGAATCGCTTGGCAGTCGAAAAGTATCCGGTGCAGATCAGTACCACGACTATTTACCGTGGGATTTTCAATGGCTTATTTGATAATTTATTTAAATCTGGCAGCTCTAGTGCCGTGCGCCATCTAAGGCATCACGGCAAGTCTCGCCACAATAAAGCTTATCAAGAAAAGCGAGGCAAGATTCCAATCCCCACAAGATTCATGATCGTCCGCGAGAAGCTGACAACCGTGTAGAAATTGGTCACTGGGAAGGTGATACCGCGTTAGGCAAAAGCGGAAAGGCTTGTGTCGTTACATTGGTTGACCGAAAATCTCGTTACCTGCTTATTGGTAAAGCTGCTAAAAGAACTTCAGAAGCAGTCACGGATACTTTGAGCGACTTAATGAAGCTATGGCCTGGTAGATCGTTAACGATTACCCCGGATAGGGGTAAAGAGTTTGCCAAAGTTCAATGTTTAACTGATAAGTTTGGTACGCCCTTCTACTTTCCCGATCCTCACTCTCCTTGGCAACGAGGAACTAACGAAAATACTAACGGCTTGCTTCGCGAATATTTGCCAAAAGGAACTGACCTTGATTCAATTACTGACCGCCGGATACAAGCATATGCAGAACAAATGAATAATCGTCCCCGTAAATGTCTCGGATGGAAAACGCCTTATGAAATATTCTTTAATGTAGTGTTGCACTTAATTTGACAGTTCAAGGGAGTAAATAATAATGTATCTTGTTTTAGCTTTATTAATAGCTTTAGGACTATTTTTTCCCCAAAGTAAGTTGGTAATAGTAATTGATGTAGTGGTGCTTGGTCTTATAGTAGGTTTAAGGACAAATAGTATGGACTATTATAATTATTTACTTGAGTACAATACGGCGCAAATAGTTCCCCCATCACTAGCGGATTTTCCAGGATATAATATTATAATGAGATGGAGCCAATATATAGGATTAGATTTCACGCAATTTGTATTAGTAATGGCATTTATTTCCTTTACTTTAATGATCACTGGGATGATGATATTTAGTCAATATGTCCCATTTGCAATGGCCCTTTTTATAGTATATCCATTTGGTCATGAGGCAATTCAAATGCGAACCTTTTTAGCTGATGCGCTGGTAATATGTGCACTTCCCTTACTATTAATAGATCATAAGACAAGAATGAAAAATATCTTATCAAAAAGCATCTTTTTTATCCTTGTATTTTTTGCAAGTAGAATACATACGCTTTGTTGGTTCTATTTAGCTATAGCTGCAATATATTTATTTTTAAGAAGAAAAAAATGGTATGTTCCACTTATTATTATCATTACCATAATAACAATGCTACTTATTAGATTGAATATACTTACTCGTCTTATGATGGTTATTTCTTCGAGCGATAAATTAGATCACTGGGTTCAGGGGTCTTCTGGGCTTGGTATGATTTTTTATACTTTTTTAACAATGGTTTTATATTTGTTAATTAGGTACTCTATTTTGAATATGGTAAAAAATGAAACAGATAAAGTTTCTAAACAAGTAAAAATTAATATTTTAAGCTACTCAACGTGTCTTTTATTGATTATACCTTTATTAACCTATGATATAACCTTTAACAGATTATGGCGAATTTTCTTGATTTTACTGTATCTTATGGCCGGAGAATATTTATACCGAACGCATTTCGATCGAAATAAATTAATCTACATTTTTGCTTTATTGGCAATGGTTATTAGTATGTTTATTATAGAAAATGAATTAACTATTTTAAATTCATTAAATTAATAGGGTGATCTTATGAAAATAAATATGGTCTTACCAGGAATAGGACATTCTGGTGGGGTACAGATGGCTATCGATTATCTAAACTATTTTGCGCGTCATGATAATGACGTTATATGCTATGTTCCGTTTACTGGTGCATACTATGGGTGGAAAAGAATTTTATTTCCTAAGGCAATGTATCGAATTATTAAATCTAAAGACCTGCAGGGAAAATGGATTTCACATAAAATTAATATAAAATTTGTGCCTTATATTAATAATCTCTATGTTAGAGATGCTGATATTACAATTGCAACAAGTTGGTTAACAAGCTATTGGGTTTATAATTTAAAACAGGAAAAGGGCGCTAAAGTATATTTTGTTCAGGACTTTGAAACTTGGGGTAATGATAAGGAAAATAACAAGGTTAAAGCAAGTTATCAGTTGCCGTATGATTTACGAATTTCAGTTAGTACAGAACTCCATGACAGATTAATACAGGAAACAAAAGCAAGTTCAATAGTTATCTGTAATGGTCTCCCTAAAGAGTCTATTCGTAAATTTTCTAAAATCAATAGCGAAAAACTTGTTATTGGTTTTCCTTTTAGAGAGAAACGTGCAGTTCAGCAGGATATAAAAAATACAGAATTTGGTACTAACAGCTTACTAAAATTTGTGCATGAAAATCCAGAAATAAAGGTAAAAACATTTGGTTTTAAAAAACCAATAGAATTTCCTAAACTAATAGAATTTCTTGAGAATCCCAGCAAGGATGAACTAAATAAGTGGTATGATTCTATTGATATTTTTTATGTTCCTAGTTTATATGAAGGCTGGGGGTTACCTGCAATGGAAGCGATGGCTCGTGGGTGTGCAGTAATAGGTGCAAATACTGGATGTCTTAAGGAATTTGGTAAGCATTTAGAAAATTGTTATAAAATTAATAATATGACGAATCAGCAAGAACTATTTCAAGGGTTAGAACTGCTAATTAAAGCAGATGATTTAAGACAAAAAATTTCTGAAAATGCAATTAAAATAGTGAACAATTATACTTTTGAAAATAAGGCACAAAAGTTTTTAGAACTTCTTGAAAAACTAAATTCAGAAGGAGCGATTAATTGAGTAATAGTAATAAAAAACAGTGTTCCTTGGGAGTCAATGCTATTCTTAATGGCTTACAAAGTGTATTAAATCTAATTTTTCCACTGATAACATTTCCATACGTTTCTAGAATTCTTTCTGTTGATGGAATGGGAATATATAATTTTTCAAATACATATGTAGGATATTTTTTATTAATTGCTGGTTTGGGCATTACTACATATGCGGTTAGAGAGGGAGCTAAATTTAGAGATAATTATAGGAAAATGAGTGATTTTTCTAGTGAGATATTCACTCTTAATATGATTTCTACACTGATAGCGTACATTTTATTGGTATTGAGCCTATTAATCTTTAATGCATTAAATACCTATGCACTATGTATTTTGATTTTCAGTGTTCAAATATTATTCACCACTTTGGGGACAAATTGGCTTTATGTTATCTATGAAGATTATGCGTATATAACAAGTAGAAATATTGCTTTCAAAATAGTTTCTGTTATCTTGTTATTTGTTTTTGTGAAAAAGCCTACTGATTATTTTGTTTATGCGTGGATAACGGTATTAGCTTCAGTAGGATCGAATATCTTGAATTATATTCATGCAAAATCATTTGTTAATTTACGCTTTTTATGGAGAACAAAATGGAAAACTCATTTAAAACCTATCTTGATTATCTTTGCATCAGCAGTAGCAGTTAATATATATGTATCATCTGACAATACGATTCTTGGTTTAATAAAGGGAAATTATGAAGTTGGTATTTATGGTGTTTCGGTAAAGATTTATACAATTGTTGCGAGTTTACTAACCGCAATTTTAACCGTGACAATTCCACGACTCTCCGCTCTGTATGGTAAAAAATTATTTGATGAATACCATGCTCTATTAAATAGGCTAATGAACTTATTAATTATTTTAGCTTTTCCTGCTATGACGGGATTGATGATGCTTAGCAAAAATATTGTAATAATTATTGCAGGAGAAAAATATATACAGGCTTCTACTTCTTTAGCAATTATTGCCTGGGCAATTTTATTCTCACTATTTAGCTGGATTTTTTCCGATTGCGTTTTACTTCCAGCTAAAAGAGAAAAGTATCTTCTAAAAAACACGATTATTACAGCGATATTTAACATCTTAATCAATTTAATTTTTATACCACTATGGTCATATGATGGTGCAGCACTGAGTACTGTTTTAGCAGAAGTAATGTCTGTAACAATGAATGCCTATTATGGAAGAGATATTTTAAAACGAACATTTTCTAACAGATCAATTTTGAAAAATATTTTTGATTCTTTAGTTGGTTGTATTGTTGTTGTGATAATTTGCTATGTGGTTAACTCAAACATCGATTCATATATAATTGGCTTAATAATTTCGGTATCACTTGCCATTGTAGCTTATTTTTCGGTTTTGTTATTAATGAAAAACTTGGCATTTAAAGAGTTTATTAGGGCTGTAAGTAATGTACTACAAAGAAGGAGAAGCAGATCATGAAAGGAATAATTTTAGCCGGTGGGTCAGGAACCCGTCTTTATCCAATTACGCGTGGTATTTCAAAACAATTGATTCCGGTTTATGATAAGCCGATGATTTATTATCCTTTATCGACTTTAATGTTAGCTGGAATTCGTGATATTTTAGTTATTTCAACCCCTGAATATATGCCTCTTTTTCAAGACTTATTAGGGGATGGTTCTAATTTAGGACTTAATTTTTCATATAAAGTGCAGGAACACCCTAATGGCTTAGCGGAAGCTTTTATTCTTGGCGAAGAGTTCATTGGGGATGATAGTGTTTGCTTAATTCTTGGTGATAATATTTATTATGGGGCAGGTTTATCGGACTTAGTTCAGTCGGCGGCTAAAAAGACTGACGGGGCAACTGTCTTTGGTTATCATGTCAATGATCCTGAACGGTTTGGGGTCGTTGACTTTGATGATCAGATGCATGCTTTATCAATAGAAGAGAAGCCGGCTCATCCCAAGAGTAATTATGCGGTTACTGGTTTGTACTTCTATGATAATCAGGTCGTTGATATTGCTAAAAATATCAAGCCATCGGATCGGGGAGAACTTGAGATTACTGACGTTAATAAGGAATACCTACGTCAAGGCAAGCTGGATGTGAAGTTAATGGGTCGTGGCTATGCCTGGCTTGATACGGGGACCCATGATTCAATGTTGGAAGCAGCTAACTTCATTGCTACAATTGAAAAACGGCAAAACCTTAAAGTGGCTTCCCTTGAAGAAATTGCCTACCGGATGGGCTACATTAATAAAGAAGAATTAGCAGAACTGGCGCAACCGTTAAAGAAAAGTGATTACGGTCAGTATTTATTACGGTTAGCGGAACAGGAGAATTAAGATAATGGGTCAATTAAAGGTTCAAACGACAAAATTACAAGATGTTAAGATTATTACACCAGCCGTCTTTGGCGATCAGCGGGGATTCTTTGAAGAAACTTACTCCGACCGTGACTTTAAGGAAGCCGGGATTGATTTTAATTTTATTCAAGATAACCAATCCTTATCTAGCCGTGCTGGGGTTTTGCGGGGATTACACTTCCAACGCGGTAAGGCCGCCCAAACTAAGCTGATTCGGGTGGTTACCGGTGCCGTGCTTGATGTGATTGTTGATGTCCGGAAGGGTTCGCCAACCTATAAGCAATGGGAAGGCTACATCCTTTCGGCCAGTAACCACCGGCAACTCCTCGTTCCCCGTGGCTTTGCCCATGGTTTCTTAACCTTAACCGATAACGTTAACTTCCTTTACAAGGTGGATAACTACTATGATGCCGAAGCTGATGGCGGCTTCTCCTTCAAGACCCCAGAGTTAAACATTGATTGGCCAATTGAATTTGATAAGGCGATTACCTCCGAAAAGGACGCGGCCCAACCAACCTTTACTGAATTTGAAAAGGATAACCCGTTCGTTTACGGTGAAATTTAAGGAGCTTACGCAAGATGAAAAAAGCATTTAAAAACATTATTGTTACTGGGGGTTGTGGCTTTATTGGCTCCAACTTTGTCCACTACCTAGTAAATAATCATCCGGAAGTTGAGCATATTACCGTACTCGACAAGTTAACCTATGCTGGTAATCCGGCTAACATTGCTGGTTTACCCAAGGATAAGGTGGAACTAGTGGTCGGCGATATTTGTGACAAGGACCTCGTTGATAAGTTAGTTAGTCAAGCTGATGCGGTTGTTCACTATGCGGCGGAAAGTCATAACGATAATTCCTTACTTGACCCGACACCATTCATTAAGACCAACATTGAAGGAACCTTTACCTTAATTAATGCTTGTCGGAAGTACGATGTTCGTTACCACCATATTTCGACCGATGAAGTGTATGGTGACTTGCCATTGCGGGAAGACTTACCAGGCCACGGTGACGGTAAGGGGGAGAAATTTACTCCCGATTCACCATACCGGCCATCGAGTCCGTACTCCTCATCCAAGGCTAGTTCTGACTTACTTGTTCGGGCCTGGGTGCGTTCCTTCGGTTTACGGGCCACCATTTCCAACTGTTCTAACAACTATGGTCCTTACCAACACATTGAAAAGTTTATTCCCCGCCAGATTACCAATATCTTGAGCGGCATTCGACCAAAGCTCTACGGTTCCGGGAAGAACGTCCGCGATTGGATCCATACTAATGATCACTCCCGCGCGGTTTGGGATATCCTCACCAAGGGTAAGATCGGTGAGACTTACCTGATTGGGGCTGACGGTGAAAAGAACAACAAGGAAGTTCTCGAAATGATTCTGGAATTGATGGGCCAACCCAAGGATGCCTACGATCACGTTAAGGATCGTCCGGGTCACGACTTACGTTATGCGATCGATGCTACCAAACTTAAAACTGAACTCGGCTGGGAACCAGAGTTCACCGATTTCAAGGAAGGGCTTCAACATACCATTGATTGGTACACCCAACATGAAGATTGGTGGAAGGACGAAAAAGCTGCAGTGGAAGCCAAGTACGCGAAGAATGGGCAATAATTAGGTAGATGATTTAACCAGGCAGCTGATGGTTGCCTGGCTTTTTTGGAGGGAATAATCATGATGAAGATTTTAATCACTGGTGCTAATGGTCAGTTGGGAACCGAATTGCGGAACCTGCTGGATGAACGTGGCGTTGCTTATGATGCCTTTGATACTAAAGATATGGATATTACTGATCAGCAAGCCGTTGACGCGAAGTTCGACGCCTTAAAGCCTACGGTAGTCTATCACTGTGCGGCCTACACGGCGGTTGATAAGGCCGAAGATGAAGGCAAGCAGGTCAACTGGCGGGTTAACGAAGAAGGTACGCGCAACGTTGCCGCGGCAGCTAAGCGGGTCGGGGCCAAGCTAGTCTACATCAGTACCGACTATGTATTTGATGGTACCAACTCGGACGAGTACCAAGTTGATGATCCGACGAACCCAAAGAATGAGTATGGTAAGGCTAAACTGGCTGGTGAGCGGGCTGTCAAGGAGAAGACGGATGACTACTACATCATCCGGACGTCCTGGGTCTTTGGAAAGTACGGTAAGAACTTTGTCTACACCATGTTGCGGTTGGCTAAGGACCATGACAAGCTGACGGTGGTTGATGATCAAGTTGGTCGGCCAACCTGGACGCGGACCCTGGCGGAGTTCATGACCTACTTGGTTGACCATAAAACGCCATTCGGTATCTACCAACTCTCTAACGAAGGGAGTTGCTCCTGGTATGAATTCGCTAAGGAAATCCTGAAGAACCAGGATATTGATGTTGCACCAGTACCATCTGAGGCTTACCCGCAGAAGGCTTATCGGCCACGATATTCTATTATGAGCTTGGACAAGGCTGAGGAAACTGGATTTAGAATTATTAGCTGGCAAGAGGCGCTAAAAGGCTTTTTGAGTCTAAATAACTAGTCTTAATCTTATTTGAACTATTTGGAGAAGTTATGAATAAGGCAGATTGTAAAATTTAAGTTGAACATTTAAGTGGACAGAAAAACCCATAAAGGTCTTTAATGGTGTTACCACACAATCCATTAGAAAGAAGGACCTTGATGAGCACCACTATTTATCATTCCAGAACCGTGTTGTCATTGAAACGCTTCATAATGAAGGACGTTCCTTGCGATACATCGCTAACTACTTAGACTTTAGTAAGACCACCATCTTTAACGAACTTCACCGACTAAATGGTGAGTACCAGGCTGAGCTAGCGCAAACTGACTTTGAACGAAAGGTTAGTCAACGGGGGCGAAAGTCTTCGCTTACTAAAAACCTTAAACACTTGATCGAGGAAAAGATTCAAGTCCAGAAGTGGTCCCCTGAACAAGTTGCCCATGTGGTGGGGATTGCCTACAAGACGGTCTATAACTGGATTGATCAAGGATGGCTTGATGTACAGCTACCCGATTTGCCTGATCATGGAATTCGTCGTCATCGTGCTAAAGAAAAGCGTGGTACGTTCAGTCACGGCCGCTCAATTGAGAAGTGTCCTCATAAAGTTGAAACTCGCCAGAAATTCGGCCACTTTGAAGCTGATACCGTACTTTCTGGTAAACGTAAAGGTCAAGCTGTGGCTACTTTTGTGGAGCGTAAAAGTAGCCTGACAATTGTTAAACGGCTCCATGGTCGCGACAGTCAGTCCATGACTCAAGCCGTACTTGAACTAGCTAGTCAACTTCAAGACAAGCTCAAGACGCTTACTGTGGATCATGGTAAAGAGTTCGCTAACTACCAGACAATTGAACAGCTAACAGGTACTCAGGTTTATTTTGCCCATGCTTATTCACCACATGAACGCGGTAGTAATGAGAACCGTAACCGAGTTTTGCAACGGTTTATTCCCAAGGGACAAGCCATTGAAGAACTAAGTGATTACCAACTGGTTCAAATCAATTGGTATCTGAATTCACGGCCACTTAAATGTCTTAATTGGCATACACGAGAGCGTAAAATATCTTGTGTAAATGCATAAAAGATTTCTGGATTGTATAGAAATAGGGAATGCCTTCCCTTATGATATTTAGTAATCACAGAAAACATCACAGGAGGCATTCCCCATGAATGAACTTACCACAGAAATTATCGCTGCACTAGCCCAAAAGCAAGATTTGGACGAAGTTTTTCGTCACCACCTAGAAATTGCGATTAACCAGCTGCTTCAAACCGAACTGGCAGAGTTTTTGGGTTACGAACGCTACTCATACGCTTGGATTAACACTGGTAATAACCGCAACGGCAGTTATGAGCGCTCGTTTGATACGAAGTACGGCCAACTTAACTTAACCATTCCTCGAGATCGCAATGGCCGGTTTGGAAATCATACCTTGCCAGCCTACGGTCGGCACAGTGATAATTTAGAAACAACGGTCATTCAGTTGTATACCAAGGGAATTACCACTGCTGAAATTGCCGAACTCATTGAGAAAATGTACGGTGCTCACTACTCCAAAGCCACGGTTGCCAACATGACTAAAGCCGGCAATGAACAGGTTCAAGCTTTCCAGCAACGTCGACTGGCTTCACAATATGCGGCCATCTTCTTAGATGCCACTTACTTGCCGTTAAAGCGGGATACTGTTCAAAAAGAAGCCGTTCATATTGCGATTGGCATTCGTCCAGATGGTACGAAAGAAGTGCTGAACTACCAAGTGGCGCCAACGGAATCGACTGGAATCTGGACTGAACTGCTGGGAACCTTGATCAAGCAGGGCGTTAAAGATGTGCTGTTGTTTGTGGCCGATGGGTTAGTTGGTTTGGATGAAGGCTTGAATCGGCATTTCCCTAAAGCCAAACGACAACGTTGCCTGGTTCATGTTGGGCGGAATCTGATGAACAAAGTTCGCGTAAAAGACCGCAAGGCCGTGATCAGTGACTTTAAACAAGTTCATCGGGCCGCCAACCGTGAAGCAGCCGAACTGAAACTGAATGAGTTCGCCAACAACTGGCATCAGACCTATCCCAAATTAATCAAAGATCTGCTTAAAATGCCGAATTTACTCACTTTCATGGACTTTCCACCAGCTATCCGGCAATCACTATACTCCACTAACCTGATTGAGAACTTTAATAAGCATCTCAAGCGCACCACCCACCACAAAGAACAATTTCCAACGGAAGATTCCCTGGATCGCTTCCTGGTTTCTCAGTTTAATGTTTATAACGAGAAGTCTCTGAAGCGGATCCACCGAGGGTTCAAAGGACTCCAGGACACCTTGGAAGCATCATTTATTTAAGTTAGAGGGCATTTCATTTACACAAGATTCTTGACGCTACCGATGCCAACCAACCAACATTTACTGAGTTTGAAAAAGACAATCCATTTGTCTACGGCGAAATTTAAAAGGGGTAACCTATCACGATGAAAAATATAATTGTTACCGGCGGTGCCGGTTTTATTGGTTCAAACTTTGTTCACTATGTCGTGAACAATCATCCAGAAATTAACGTTACCGTATTAGATAAGCTAACCTATGCGGGAAACCGAGCTAACTTAGCCGGACTTCCTGAAGATAGGGTCAAACTAGTTGTGGGTGACATTGCTGATGCTAAAATCGTAGACGAGTTGGTCAAAGATGCAGACGCAGTTGTCCATTATGCAGCAGAAAGCCATAACGATAATTCGCTAGTTGATCCGAGTCCATTTATTCAAACTAATGTGGTTGGAACATATACCCTAATTGAAGCTTGTCGTAAATACGATGTGCGGTTTCATCATATTTCAACTGATGAAGTATTTGGTGATTTACCATTACGCGAAGACCTTCCTGGCCACGGCGAGGGAGTGGGCGAAAAATTTACACCAGATTCACCATATAAACCAAGTAGTCCATACTCCTCAACCAAGGCCAGTTCAGACCTATTGGTGCGCGCTTGGGTTCGTTCATTTGGCTTAAAGGCCACAATCTCAAACTGTTCCAATAACTATGGACCTTATCAACACATTGAAAAATTCATTCCCCGCCAAATTACGAACATTCTAAGCGGTATCCGTCCTAAATTATACGGGTCTGGTAAGAATGTTCGTGACTGGATTCATACCGATGATCATTCCCGTGCAGTATGGAAAGTACTGACCGAAGGACAAATTGGTGAAACTTACTTAATCGGTGCTGACGGTGAACAGGATAATAAAACAGTATTGGAAATGCTTCTAGAGGAAATGGGTCAACCAGCTGATGCTTATGATCAAGTTAATGATCGTCCTGGTCATGATATGCGTTATGCAATCGACGCCACTAAACTCAAAAAAGAGTTAGGCTGGCAACCTGAAATTACTGATTTCCGAGAAGGTCTTCGAGCAACAATTGATTGGTACACTAAACATCAAGACTGGTGGCAAGATGAAAAGGCAGCCGTTGAAGCTAAGTATGCAAAAAACGGTCAATAATTACGGATGACACTGCAAAATTGTTAGAAGTTGAGGTAAACTAATGAATGACATCCTTATCACCGGCGCACATGGCCAACTAGGAACTGAATTATGTAAATTACTTGATGATGAGCAAATTTCATATGTAGCTACTGGATCTGAAGAACTTGATATTACGAATACTGGAGCTGTCGAAGCTTTCATTTCCAATCAGCGTCCCAAAGTTATCTATCACTGCGCGGCTTATACAGCTGTTGACGCTGCAGAGGAAGAACCAGGTAAGTCACTTGATGAAAAAGTGAACGTAGATGGTACTCGGAATGTTGCGATGGCGGCAGAGCAAGTTGGGGCTATACTCGTTTATATCAGTACGGATTATGTCTTTGATGGTGAAAATGATCAAGCATACGTTGAAACAGATGAGATTAATCCACAGACTGAGTACGGTCGAACGAAGGCGCTAGCAGAACAAATTGTCCAAGAGACAATGAGCAAGTTCTATATCATTCGGACTTCGTGGGTTTTTGGTCAGTACGGCAAGAATTTTGTCTATACCATGCTGAATCTAGCTAAAACGCATGATACTTTAACAGTGGTGGCTGATCAAATTGGTCGTCCAACTTGGACTGATACATTAGCTAAGTTCATGGTCTATGCGGTTAATTATAAGATTGACTATGGAATCTATCATTTAAGTAACGACCATCAGGCTAGCTGGTTTGATTTTGCTTCTGCTATTTTGAAAGCGACGTCAACCCAAGTTAATCCAGTGACTTCAGCTGAGTACCCACAAAAGGCTAAGCGACCTGCTCATTCGGTTCTCTCACTGGAGAAAACGAAAGCCACTGGGTTCAACATTCCAACTTGGGAAAGTGCGCTGGAACAAATGATGAGCGACATCAAGGAATAGTTTGGAGTTAAAACTTTTAACATTCAGGGGGCAACCATCATGAATCATCAACATCATAAGGGACACAATCGTAAACGTTTCAGAGCTGGTCGAATTATCCTCGGCATTATTTTAGTTATCCTGATTGCGGTAGGTGCTTTTGCAGCCGTTAAGTACCATAACTTAAAAAGCGCTGTTAATGATACATACCAAGGAGCCGGAATCAATAAGGCCAGAAATGCGAGTGCATTGTTGCAAAACAAGAGCTCTATTTCAATCCTATTAATGGGAACTGATACCGGTGCATTAGGTAGATCATATAAAGGTCGAACAGATACGATGATGCTGGTTACAGTTAACCCAAGAACTAAACAATCAACCATTACCAGTATTCCTCGTGATACAGGGCTTAGAATTCCTGATTATGAGGATAAGGGGCCACAAAAGATTAACGCTGCTTACTCGTATGGCAGTGCTGCAACTGCCATAAACTCGGTTCAAGAACTACTAAATGTTCCAATTGACTACTATGCACTCATAAACATGGGTGGCATGGAAAAAGTCGTCAATGCAGTGGACGGCATTGACATTTCACCAACTCTAAGCTTTGACTATGCTGGTTATTCATTTGAAAAAGGCCAAAAGACTCATATGAACGGCAAGAAAGCCCTAGCATATGCTCGTATGCGCTATGATGATCCTCAAGGTGATTATGGTCGTCAAACACGTCAACGTGCCGTAATTACAGCTATTTTGGGTAAAGCTGGGTCGATTTCAACTCTGCTAAACCAAAAGTTCCTGAATTCATTGTCCAAGCAAATGAAGACTGACTTAACCTTTGCCGATTTAACTGCTTTAGCTAAGGATTACCGCGATGCTAGAAAGACAGTTAAGGAAACCCATCTCCAAGGAACTGGAAAGATGGTAGACGGTCAAGCCATGGAAATCATTTCTAAGAAGGAATTGCAACGGGTCACTAATCTGAACCGTGCTAACTTAGGTATGAGTCGCGAAAAAACTGGTTCTGCTGCTTTGACTTTATCTTACATTGCTAAGTTGAATCACAGTTCCAAGAGTATCAGTAGTACAACTTCAAGCACGACTACTTCAGATACTACAACTACAACACCTGCTTATTAATATTTCCAACGTCCACTACAGTCGTAGCGGGCGTTTTTCTTATAATAAACCATTAAATTCCTGACAATTAAATTGTCTTTTAGCACTCGTTTTGGTAGAGTGACAGTGTCGCAAGAAAAGGGTGAAAGAACTTGGAAAAAGAAGTATCGCTGTTTAAGGAATACCTCGTGGACGAACGGCAGTATTCCGATGAAACCGTCAAAGCCTATTTGTCGGACATTCGGGAATTCAGTGAATTCATGAAGGAGACGGGGGACTTCACCTCGTTTGATAAAGTGGCTACGCTAGATGTTCAGGTGTTTTTGAGTCATTTGTACAACTTGAACGAAGCCCGGACGACAATTATTCGTAAGGTTTCCAGCCTGCGCTCGTTTTATAACTTCATGGTTCGTGAAGATTTGGTGGCGGATAATCCCTTCGAGTACGTATCGATTAAGAAGCACGAGAAGGCGTTACCACGATTCTTCTACGAAAAGGAAATGAACGCGCTGTTTGCGGCCGCTAAATCAGGTGACAATGAACAGCTGAATCTACGTGATTCGGCATTGCTAGAGACGCTATACGGCACCGGTATGCGGGTGAGTGAGTGTGCAGGATTGACGCTTTCTGACGTTGATTTTAACGTCAAGATGATGTTAGTCCGTGGGAAGGGTAAGAAGGAGCGCTATATTCCGTTTGGCAATTACGACAAGCAGGCGCTCCAGGACTATTTAACCCAAACTCGCGAACCCCTGATGCAGAAGTATCACAAAACGCATGATGTTGTATTTGTAAACCATTACGGCGATCCGATTACATCAACAGGAATCGAGTACATCTTGAATCGCATCATCGAACGCAGCAGTTTAACGGCGGATATTCATCCCCACATGTTACGGCACACGTTTGCCACGCATTTGCTTAATCGGGGAGCTGACTTACGAACGGTTCAGGAACTCCTTGGGCACAGTAGTTTATCGACCACTCAGATTTACACTCACGTGACTCGTGACCATTTGCAACGCGATTATCGCAAGTTCTTTCCTCGCTCGACTAAATAATTAAAATGAATTGGAGATGGCAACATGCCAGTAAAATTTGAAGCAACTACGATTGTGGCCGTACGTCATAATGGTCAAAACGCCATGGCTGGTGACGGTCAAGTCACGATGGGCGAAAAAGTGATTATGAAGGGCACCGCCAAAAAGGTTCGTCGAATCTATAATGATAAGGTCATTGTCGGTTTCGCCGGCAGCGTCGCTGACGCCTTTAACCTGGAAGAAAAATTTGAAAAGAGTTTGAACGAATACAGTGGCAACCTTGAAAGAGCTGCTGTGGAACTCGCTCAAGAATGGCGTTCAGACGCTAATTTACAAAAACTAGAAGCTTTACTAATCGTTATGGACGAAAAGGACATGTTACTTGTCTCTGGTTCCGGTGAAGTCATCGCGCCAGATGATGACATTCTCGCTATCGGATCTGGTGGTAACTTTGCCTTAGCTGCGGCTAAAGCGATGCACCACCACGCCAAGGATATGTCAGCTAAGGAAATCGCTGAAAATGCGATTAACATTGCCGGTAGCATCGATATTTTCACTAACCAAAACATTATTTCGGAAAGCTTTTAACGGGAGGAACCGCAATGGAATCAGTAGATAAAACACCCAAACAGATTGTTGAATTACTCGACCAGTACGTGATTGGTCAAAACGCCGCCAAGAAGGCGATTGCGGTTGCGTTGAGAAACCGATACCGCCGCATGCAGCTTGCTGCCGACATGCAAGAAGAAATCACCCCTAAAAACATGTTAATGATTGGACCTACCGGGGTCGGTAAAACGGAATTGGCCCGTCGTTTGGCTAAAATCGTTTCTGCACCATTCGTCAAGGTTGAAGCCACCAAGTTTACCGAAGTTGGTTACGTTGGTGGAGACGTCGAATCAATGGTTAGAAACCTAGTTGACGTCGCCGTTAACATGCAAAAGGAACTACAATACGCCAGTGTTCGTCCGGATGCTGTTCGGGCAGCTGACAAGCGTTTGGTCAAGCTTCTAGCCCCTGGCATCAAAAAGGAGAAAAAGGGCAACGACCTCCAAAACATGATGAGCATGTTGACTAATTTGCAAAACGGCAAGGTACCTGAGATGCCAGAAGAAGAGAGCGAAACGGTTACGGACGAGATTCGTAACCAACGCCTATCAATCGCCGACCAATTGGCCAAGGGCCTCTTAGAAACTCGCGAAGTGACCATCGACATGGATGATCCTAACCAAGGTGCCATGGGCAATAACAACATGATGAACCAAATGGGTATCGATTTGAACCAAACCCTGTCCCAGATGATGCCTAAGAAACGGGTACAGCGGACGATGCCCGTTAAGGAAGCACGGGAAGTCTTGGTAAAGGAAGAATCTGCCAAGTTAGTTAACGATGCGGATATCTACCATGAGGCTATTCAACTTGCTCAAGACTCCGGTATTATCTTCATCGACGAGATCGATAAGATTACTTCTAAGTCGAAGCAAAACAGTGGCGAGGTTTCCCGTGAAGGGGTTCAACGCGATATTTTACCAATCGTTGAAGGCACTCAAGTGCAAACGAAGTATGGTACAGTGGATACCAACCATATCCTATTTATCGCATCGGGGGCCTTTGCCGAGAGCAAGCCTAGCGATTTAATTGCCGAACTTCAAGGTCGTTTCCCAATTCGGGTGGAACTGGATAGTTTGACTAAGGATGATTTTGTGCGAATCTTGACTGAACCAAGCAACGCACTGATTAAGCAATACATTGCCTTAATCGGTACGGATAACATCAAGGTGACGTTCACTATGGAAGCCATTAACCGAATTGCCGAGTTGGCAACAGAACTCAACCGTGAGAACCAAAATATTGGAGCGCGTCGTTTGCACACAGTACTGGAAAAGCTCCTCGAAGATATTTTATTTGAAGGCCCTGACATGCAAATGGGTGAGATCACGATTACTGAAAGCTACGTCAATGACAAGATTGGCAACATTGTTCAGGATAAGGATCTTTCGCGTTATATTTTATAGTCAAAAAGTTGTGACAGAAGTTGGGTAGTTTCTGAGCACTAACCTAGATTGGCGAATAATTCGTTCCTGGAATTGTTCGTTAATCGTAGTTAGGCGGAAGAAATTAACTTCTGGAACACGATTAGAACGTAAGAAGAGGATGTCCAAAATTTACTTTTGGCGCATCCTCTTTTTCGTGAGTATGGTAAGCTAAGAGAAAAGCAATCGGAGGTTTAGGTCTTGATTACACTGAAAAATGATTACTTAACGGTTAAAATTAATGAAGTTGGCGCTGAGCTCACGAGCGTAGTGGATGCAGAATCGCAAGCAGAATATATGTGGCAGGGCAGTTCCAAGTCATGGAATCGCCACGCCCCCATTTTATTTCCCATTGTTGGCCGGTTGCAGGATGACACCTTCACATATGATGGTCAGGAATATCACATGGGCCAACATGGTTTTGCGCGTGACCATACGTTTGAAATCGAAACGGTATCAGACACATTAGTGACGTTGAAATTGGCGAGTTCAACTGAAACACGGGAAAAGTATCCATTTGATTTTGTATTGCGTGTTACCTTTGAACTCAAAGATCACGTTTTGTCCGTTCAAGACCAGGTGACGAACACATCAACGGGCGAAATGCTGTTCTCTCTGGGTGGCCATCCGGGATTCAACGTGCCATTTGACGAACCAACTGCTGACTTTACTGATTACCAGGTGACGGTTTCCCCACGGCAGGTCTACACCACGCTACCGCTTAAAGGCGCTTCAGTTGATGTTGCCAACGAGGGCACGCTGGATTTGAATCAACCCCTGAAGCTAGATCATGAATTATTTGATCAAGACGCTAAGATTTTAAAGCTTAACGAAGTTGAAACGACAGTGATGCTTAGTTCCACCGTCAACGATCATGGTGTGGCGCTAACGGTTCAGAACGCGCCTTATTTAGGTATCTGGTCCGCTTACCCCAACACCGGTAACTTCGTTTGTATCGAACCCTGGTGGGGCATTGCCGATCCAGTGGGGCACAACGGTGAGTTAAAGGATAAATTGGGCATGCGTCGTTTGGCAGCTAACGAAACCGAAAGCTTCACTTATCAAGTTAGTTATTTTTAGAGCAGAAAAAAGCGTTGAGGTCGTGAAGATCTCAACGCTGTCTTATTTTTCCGTTCTTTTTTTATAGCCAAGGCCAAAGTGCACCATGTTTTCAGTGCCGGCCTTAATGCGTTTGATGTTGGTTCTGTGCCGGTAAAAAATAAATCCGGTGAGGAGCAATGCCAAAATAGTGAGGTAAGGGTCCCTGAGCCATAAGCTCACAACCGTTACGATACTAAAGGCGATCATAGACGCTAAGCTGACCATGCTGGTGATGTAAATCAGCGATACCCACAAGGCTGCGGCAAAGACAAAAAACCAAGGATTGTATGCGAGTAACATCCCCGCTGAAGTGGCCACTGCCTTGCCACCATTGAATCGGTCAAAAATGGAAAAGGTGTGGCCTAAGATGGCGAACACCCCAAAGATTAACGGGTTAATGTGTTGGATGCCGAAGAACGTTGGCAACAAAGTCGCGATGGTTCCTTTGGCAATATCCATAATCATGACGACGGTGCCGGCCGTTTTGCCAAGCACCCGGAAGGTATTGGTCGTGCCAATGTTGCCAGAACCTTCCGTTCGAATGTCCTTATTGAAAAATAATTTGCCAATCCAGACACCACTAGGGACTGCCCCCAGTAAATAGGCAATAATGAATAAAATGATTAGTTTCAATTCAATTCCTCCGATAATACGACTTCAGTATTGTCCATTTTACCATGTTTATACTGGGGGTCCAACGAAAATTATGGACAGCCACCCGGCAAACAAATGTTCGCCAAGTGCTCTGAAAGCTCTTTCCAAAGCGCTAGAAATAAGTTATGATAATAAAGATTGAAATATGAAAGGGGTTTTTACGCGTGGCAAAGAACAAAGCGCAATATGATGATTCTTCTATTCAAATATTAGAGGGATTAGACGCCGTTCGTAAAAGGCCAGGAATGTATATCGGTTCGACGGATGGACGAGGCCTGCACCATTTGGTCTACGAAATCGTCGATAATGCTGTTGATGAGGCTTTAGCCGGCTACGGTGACGAGATTAACGTCACGATTCATTCAGATAACAGCATCACGGTCGTTGACCATGGACGGGGAATGCCTGTGGGAATGCATGCGTCAGGTAAACCAACGCCTGAAGTTATTTTGACCGTGCTACATGCTGGGGGAAAGTTTGGCCAGGGAGGCTATAAGACATCCGGTGGTTTACATGGGGTCGGTTCAAGTGTCGTTAATGCACTTTCGAGCCGATTAGTCGTGACCATCGTGCGTGACGGCATCAAGTACCGCCAAGAATTCAAAGATGGCGGTAAACCTGCCACAACCCTTGTCAAACAGGGCAAGACTAAGGACCATACCGGAACAACGATTACGTTCAAACCAGATACTAGTATCTTCACCACCACGGTCTTTAACTTTGGGACCCTAGAAGAACGACTCAAGGAATCGGCCTTCTTACTCAAGGGTGTGAAGATTACGTTGACTGACGAACGCGAAGGTCAGGAACG
This sequence comes from Secundilactobacillus oryzae JCM 18671, assembly GCF_000740055.1. Taxonomy (GTDB): domain Bacteria; phylum Bacillota; class Bacilli; order Lactobacillales; family Lactobacillaceae; genus Secundilactobacillus; species Secundilactobacillus oryzae. Next base: position 32,086 of record NZ_BBJM01000012.1, read on the forward strand.
CACTGAAGTCTTCCATTTTGAAGATGGTATTAAAGAATTTGTGAGTTACTTAAACGAAGATAAGGATACCTTAGGCGATGTCATGTATTTTGATGGCACCAAGGAAGGCGTCGAAGTTGAAGTTGCGGCCCAATACAATGACGGCTATTCGGAAACCCTGTTGTCATTCGTTAATAACGTCCGAACTAAGGATGGTGGCACTCATGAAGCTGGTATGCGTTCGGCCTGGACAAAGGCGTTTAACGAATATGCTCGCAAAACTGAACTACTGAAAGCCAAAGACAAAAATCTGGAAGGATCTGACGTTCGAGAAGGGCTTTCTGCGGTCATTTCACTACGAGTCCCTGAAGAACTACTCCAGTTTGAAGGACAAACCAAAGAAAAATTAGGAACGCCAGAAGCCCGTTCCATCGTGGACAATGTGGTTGCTGAGCAACTAGGTTACTACCTGATGGAAAACGGTGAATTTGCTAAAATGCTAATTCATAAGGCGTTACGAGCTCGAACTGCGCGGGAAGCCGCACGTAAGGCTCGTGATGAGAGCCGTACCGGAAAGAATCATAAGAAACAGGAACGCCTGTTATCCGGAAAACTCACACCAGCACAATCCAAGGACTCGACCAAGAATGAACTTTTCCTAGTCGAAGGGGATTCTGCCGGTGGTTCTGCTAAGCAAGGCCGTAACCGGAAGTATCAAGCCATTTTGCCATTACGTGGAAAAGTCTTGAATACCGAGCGAGCCAAGCTTCAAGACATTATGAAAAACGAAGAAATTAACACCATGATTTACACGATTGGTGCGGGCGTTGGACCAGAATTCAATATTGAAGACGCTAACTACGACAAGATTATTATCATGACCGATGCCGATGACGATGGTGCCCATATTCAAATTCTCCTCCTCACGTTCTTCTACAAGTATATGAGACCGATGATTGATGCGGGTCATGTTTACATCGCCTTACCACCACTTTACAAGATTCAAAAGGGAACTGGTAAGTCCGCCATCGAGCGTTATGCTTGGACAGACGGTGAATTGGAACAAGAAACAAAAGAAGTTGGAAAAGGCTACAAGCTCCAACGATTCAAGGGTCTTGGTGAAATGGATGCTGAACAATTGTGGGAAACTACGATGAATCCAGACGATCGGACACTGATTCGGGTTCGAATCAAAGACGCTGCTTTGGCAGAACGTCGGGTTACCACGTTAATGGGTGACAAGGTTGAACCACGTCGGAAGTGGATTGAAGACAACGTCAAATTCACGCTTGAAGAAGAAGGCAGTATCTTGGATACGACCGAAAGCAACGTTTAACTGAATGTAAAGGAGCGATAAACGAACGTGGCTGAAGGACAAAAAATTGAAGAAATAACGTTAGAAGACGTCATGGGTGAACGATTCAGTCGCTACTCCAAGTCCATCATTCAGGAACGTGCCTTACCTGATATACGTGATGGCTTGAAGCCAGTACAGCGACGGATCTTGTTCGCCATGAATAAAGATGACAACACGCATGACAAAGCATTTAGAAAGTCTGCCAAATCCGTGGGTAACGTCATGGGTAATTTTCACCCTCATGGTGATAGCTCAATCTATGAAGCCTTAACCCGGATGAGTCAAGACTGGAAGGTGCGGGAACCACTTGTTGAGATGCACGGTAATAACGGTTCGATGGATGGTGATCCAGCCGCCGCAATGCGTTATACCGAAGCACGTCTTAGCAAAATTGCCAATGAACTCTTAAAGGACATCGATAAAGACACCGTTGATATGGTGCTCAACTTTGATGACACCGAGTATGAACCAACCGTTTTACCTGCAAAGTTTCCAAACCTACTGGTCAATGGCGCGACCGGGATTTCTGCCGGTTACGCAACGGACATTCCACCTCATAACTTAGGTGAAGTGATTGATGCTTTGATTTACTTACTGAGTCACCCTAAAGCAGAAGTCGTCGACCTGATGCAATTCGTCAAAGGTCCTGATTTTCCAACTGGTGCCATTATTCAGGGTGTCGATGAAATTAGGAAAGCCTACGAAACTGGTAAGGGACGGATTGTCGTTCGTTCTAAAACTAGCATCGAACCACTTCGCGGGAACAAGTCCCAAATTAAGGTGACCGAAATTCCATATGAAGTGAATAAGGCCGTCTTAGTTAAACGGATTGATGAAATTCGCCTTAATAAGAAAATTGAAGGCATTTCAGAAGTTCGTGATGAATCTGATCGTGATGGATTGTCAATTGCAATTGAATTGAAGCGGGACGCAGATGCACAAGGGATTCTGAACTACTTGTTTAAGAACACCGAGTTGCAAGTCACATACCATTTCAACATGGTTGCTATTAACAAGAAGCGTCCAGAACGGGTTTCATTAAAGACAGCACTTGTTTCGTATCTTGATCACCAACGCGACGTCATCAAACGTCGGACTGAGTTCAATTTGAAAAAAGCCCAGGACCGTGTCCACATTGTGGAAGGACTGATTAAGGCACTTTCAATCTTGGATCAAGTCATCAAGACGATTCGGGCAAGTAATAACCGAAAAGATGCTAGAGACAATCTGGTTAAAGCTTACGACTTCTCTGAAGCGCAAGCTGACGCTATTGTTGCTTTGCAACTTTACCGGTTGACCAACACCGATGTGACCCAGTTACGACAAGAATCCGATGAGTTACACAAGTCCATCGCCGAATTCAAGGCGATTTTAGCGGATGAAAAGGAACTCAACCGGGTTCTACGTAAGGAACTCAAGGACGTAGCGAAGGAATACCGCAATCCACGAAGAACCGAAATCCAAGATCAAATCGAAGATCTGAAGGTTGATACCAAAGTGATGATAGCGGATGAAGAAGTTATCGTTCAAGTTAGTCATGATGGCTACTTGAAACGGACTGGAATTCGTTCATTCAAAGCTTCGGATGAGTCCGAAAATGGGTTAAAGGAAGACGATTTCCCAATCTTCTTGCAGAAGCTCACGACGTTGAACCATCTATTCATGTTCACTTCCAAAGGTAATCTAATCTATCGTCCCGTTTATGAAATTACGGACGCAAAGTGGAAAGATACTGGTGAGCATATTTCCCAAACGATTGGTTTAGATAGCGATGAGGAAATTGTGGCAACGCACGCGTTCAAGACGCTTAAAGAAGCAGGTCATTTCCTCATTGCCACTAATGATGGCTATATCAAGCAAACCGAATTTGCAGCTTTAACACCAGGTCGAACTTACAAGAAACGCGCCATGACCTATGAAAAGACCAAGACGGATCAAACGCGAGTGGTCAATGTCATCTACATGCCACAACAGCCAGAGGGACTCGTTTCAACTGATTCAATCCTGCTAATGTCTCGCAAAGGGCAAGGCCTTAAGTATGACCTGACCGAAGTTCCAGTGAATGGCGCACGCACAACCGGGGTTAAGTCGATGGACTTACGTGATGAAGATGAAGTCGTCGACGTTCAGTTGGTTCATGACGATGATGTTGTCGCAATGATTACGCAACGTGGATCGTTTAAGAAACTACCAACCGAAGAAATTCCAAGTACCAGTCGTGCTCGTAAAGGGGTCATGGTCCTTCGAGAATTGAAGTCCAACTCACATGAGATTGTCGACTTCATTAAATTGGAAAGTGACACGACACCGCTTGAAGTGATTACCACCAGGGGACTCATTCATGACATTCTACCTGGTGATCATCCGGTAGGCGGTCGTTACTCAAATGGTTCATTTGTGATCGATGTTGATACTGAGGGTACGCCAACGCAAATCCGCACGAAAATGATGGGACCAGTCGTTAATTAAGCTTAATAAAGTCTGGTATTATCTTAAGAAAGCACATATCTGTTGCATTTTATGACCTAGAGGTTATCATAAGTATGTACTAATAGAATTGCGTACTTTATAATGAAACCTACTAGGAGGATTGCCATGAAGACTAAACAAGACAGTATCTTCTCATCGAAAACATTAACTTATTTTCTCCAATTAGCTGAGACAATGAACTATACTCAGGCTGCTCAAATCTTGGGGATTACTCAACCAGCCTTAACGCAACAAATTAAAAAACTTGAAAAAACAGTTGGTGCCAGCTTATTTTACTCAGTTGGTAAGAAGCTTAGATTGACGGATGCCGGATTTACCATGCTTAGTGCCACGAAGGATATTTACGAGGTGCTTAACAAGGCGACCGACGAAATTCAACAATCAACCAGTGCGACTCAGGGTAACATTAGCATTGGGATTCTTGCTTCAACCGAGGACAGTGTCTTAGAAAAATTTGCGATTCAGTCATACCGGGAAAATCCCGATGTGAAGATTAGTTTCCACATGTTAACGCGAAAAGAAATCTGGGACCGTTTAGAGAACAACAACATTGATCTTGCGGTCATGTACTTACCAGATGAATCTATCAAGAACTGGAAGCCATATGAATCAAAGAAGATTGTGAGTGATGATCTATTGTTCATTCATCACGACGAGCAGCTGGCTAAAAAGAAAAAGGTTAAGTTGGTAGATACAATGGATCGGCCTTGGGTCATGTATCCAAGCAACTACTACTTGAACCAAACGATTCGCGAAGCTTACAAAAACGAATTAGTGAATATTCCAAGTGCGGTTGCCAACTTCACAACACCACGCCAGATTCTAAGGTTCTCAATGGAAACCAATACGTACACTGCATTACCAAACTCCTTCATGATGGGACAAGGTGAATTGAAGGATACCTGGACCGCTAAATTTGATCCCAATATTAATTTCGATTTAGCCTTTGTCTTCAGAAAAGGGAAGGATAAGATTCCTCGCATTGGCCGCTTCTTAGCCCAGTTTGATGAATACTTAAAAACCGAGGATTACTTCACTCGTTTAAAAGATTTGAATCTTAATAAATAATAAAGGGGAAATTTTACATGTCTAAAGAATTAGTTTTTGGTCACCAAAATCCAGATACCGACGCAATCGTCGCAGCTAAGGCCTATGCCTACCTACAAAACAAGCTAGGTTTAGACGTTGAAGCCGTTGCATTAGGCGAACCAAACGCCGAAACTAACTTTGTTTTGAATTACTTCGACGAACCAGCACCACGCGTGGTGACTGAAGCTAAGTCAGAAGTTGAGAGTGTCATGCTTGTGGATCACAACGAACCACAACAAAGTATTTCAGACATCGAAGACTTACAAGTAACGCACGTTGTTGACCATCACCGGATTGCTAACTTCAACACATCAGCACCTTTGTTCTACCGTTCAGAACCAGTTGGCTGTACCAGCACAATCTTGACGAAGATGTTTGATGAAGAAAAAGTTGAAATTCCAGCCCAATTAGCTGGTTTGATGCTTTCTGCTATCATTTCTGATACGTTGTTACTCCAATCACCAACAACAACTGAAGCCGACAAGATTGCCGTTAAGACGTTAGCTGAAATTGCTGACATCGATTACGAAGCATACGGTATCAAGATGTTGAAGGCCGGAACTGACTTGGATTCTAAGTCAGACAAGGAATTAGTTGATGGTGACGCCAAGTCATTTACTATGGCTGACAAATCAGTCCGTATCGGTCAAGTGAACACAGTTGACTTACAAGACGTTATCAGTCGCCAAGCCGGTTTAGTTGCTGCGATGGATGCTGAACGTGCCTCAGAAGGTTATGATTTATTCCTAACCCTCGCAACTAACGTTTTAGACAGTAACTCAGTATTGTTTGTTTCTGGCGATCCTACTGAGCCCGTTGAAGCTGCATTTAACGCTAAATTTGAAGATGGTCGGATGAGCTTGCCAGGCGTCGTATCACGAAAGAAACAAGTTGTACCACCATTGCAAGATGCTTTTGAAAAGTAAATTGATGTTCAGTAAATAAAAATAAGGCCACCTAATATGGGTGGTTTTGTTGTATCCAGATGGAGGGCTTATAATGTACAACTTAAATTACAAATTCCCTGATACGAAGGCCTACGAATTCGTGGTTAATCGACTCGAAGAACGTGGCATCACAATTAATGATATTGCGGAAATCGCGAAAGAAACTCAAAAGAAGTTCCATCCATCGATTCCGCTGGAGCAATACGTGAAGAACACAATCGACGTGCTGCACAAACGCGAAATTTTGAATAATGCGATGGTTGGTTTGGAACTTGACCGCTTAGCTACTGAAAAGAAGCTGGAGCAACCACTGCAGGATATCATCGCTAATGACGCTTCCGTTTTTGGTGTCGATGAAGGGCTTGCGCTGAACATGGCCAACATTTATGGGACCATCGGCGTCACCAACTTTGGGTTCCTAGATAAAGAGAAGACCGGTAAAATTGCGTCGCTAGATCGTAATTCTAAGCACATTAACACGTTTATCGATGATATTGTGGGGGCAATTGCAACCGCCGTTTCCGCCAAAATCGCTCACGAATATGCCTAAGTCGAATCCTTGCAAATTGGCTGATAAGTTATAAAATGAAAGTTACATTAAAAAAGACGAGGTGATTGAGTTGGCAGAGTCTGAAAAGGATTTAAAGCAACGTTTATCAGAGGAAGCATTTGAAGTAACACAGCACGCAGCCACCGAACGTCCATTTAGCGGTCAATACGATGATTTTTATGAAGACGGCATCTATGTCGATATTGTGAGTGGTGAGCCATTATTTAGTTCACGCGATAAATACGACGCAGGTTGTGGCTGGCCATCATTTACTAAACCAATCGACAAAGCAGCGCTTAATTCCGAGACTGATACATCATTTGGTATGGTTCGCGAGGAAGTACGTAGTAAAAACGCCAATTCTCACTTAGGTCACGTTTTTGACGATGGGCCAACCGAAGCAGGCGGTAAACGTTTTTGTATTAACTCGGCCGCGCTTCGTTTCGTTCCAGTCAGCGACTTAGCAGACCAAGGCTACAAGGATTATCAGAAATTATTTGAATAGGAGCGAACAAGGCATGGAAGAAAAAGCAGTATTTGCGGGTGGTTGTTTCTGGTGCATGGTGCAACCATTTGAAGATCAACCCGGTATCAAAAAGGTTTTATCTGGCTATACGGGTGGTCACGTGGCTAACCCAACTTACGAGCAAGTTAGCTCACACACAACTGGCCATACCGAAGCAGTTGAAATCACTTATGATCCAGATGTCGTGTCGTACGACAAACTAGTTGAGATCTATTGGCAACAAACGGATCCAACTGATGCTATGGGCCAATTCCAAGACCGTGGCGATAACTACCGTCCGGTCATTTTCGTCAACAACGACGAGCAACGGCAGATTGCTGAAGCTTCAAAGAAAAAACTTCAGGAAAGCGAACTATTTGATGATCCAATCGTCACCAGCATTGAAGATGCCAAGCCATTCTATGTTGCTGAAGAGGAACACCAACAGTTCTACAAGAAGAATCCCGCACGTTATGCGCTTGAGGAACAAGGCGGCCGTGAGCAGTTCAAAGAACAACACTGGAATTAAAACCATTAAGATCGCAATTACGCGATCTTTTTTATCGGGTTCAGATAAGCATTGAACCCGCTTACTAAAAGCTATAAACTAATAGAAACAGGACTTAGGAGTGAGACAATGCAATTTGGCAGTATTGAAGCGGGTGGCACGAAGTTTGTGTGCGCAGTTGGTGATGAGCAACACAATTTAATTGATAAAATGACGTTTCCAACAACGGACCCAGAACCAACTTTTCAGCGAACAATTGATTATTTTCGTCAGTTTCCTGATATCGATGCGATTTCCATCTCATCGTTTGGACCGATTGAAATTCGGCCTGAAGCCCCAAACTACGGTTATGTGACGAACACACCAAAACCTAATTGGTCAAACGTAGACTTTCTCGGTACCATTAAAGCAGCTTTGAATGTCCCAATTTACTGGACAACAGACGTTAATGGATCGGCTTATGGTGAATTTAAAGTAGAAGAAGCGGCTCATAGCAACATTAAGTCGCTTGCTTACTACACAATTGGGACTGGCGTTGGTGCTGGTTTCGTTTTAAATGGCCAGTTTCTCGGTGATCAAGGTCATCCAGAAATGGGCCATGTGCGCCTTAAACGTCATCCTCATGACCTCGATTTCAAAGGAATTTGCCCATTTCACGGCGATTGTCTTGAAGGATTGGTTGCAGGACCTACTTTTGAAGCAAGATTAGGGCAAAAGGGGCAAGATGTCCCATTTGATAACGAGGTTTGGGAAATCATGGCTTACTACATCGCTCAGGCAGCGCTTCAGGTCACGTTAATGCTACGGCCGGGTAAAATTGTGTTCGGTGGTGGTGTGACGTCAGAGCGCTTCCTAGAGGTTGTCAGACGCCATTTCAATTCGCTCATGAACAACTATCTTGATGTTGGCGATTTGCAGGACTACTTAACGCTGCCCAGAGTGCCAGATAACGGCTCAGCCACACTCGGCAACTTTTACTTAGCAGAATCGCTCTATAATCAATTACAAGAGTCCTAAACGAATGGAGTTCACCAGACATGAATAAGAAAATTAGAGTGTCATCAATGATCGTGATGCTGTGCTTGTGCTTAGGCACGATAATTGAAGGCTTAGTGCCAAACGCAGCAAGTTCGGTTGCATTAACAAGTTATCGACCATGGGTCACAATTATTAGCTATATTGGCGTTTATACGATCATTTTATGGTTATTAACGGATACCGGGACCATTAAAATCATTTTGACGCTGATCAATATTTTTGCGGTCGTAATTTCGTTGACGTTTGCATTCAGTGGTTTTATGAGCTTTCACGGAATAACAGGCGTTTCATTGATGGTTGTCGGAATTGTCGGCGTAGTTATTGGCATTTATGCGGTACTAGCAAACAACAAATTTACAACAGTGCCACACAAATCATCTGATAAAACAGATAAATAATCGTATTAAAAGAATAGCGGGATTCGGCGAAATCTGTTGAATGCTGTTATTTTTTGTTGTTTAGTCTACTTTGGATAATATATATTATGTAAACTAGAAAGAAATATTTTCCAACTCACCAAATTCATCACTCACCCGCTACTAATTGTTGATAACAAAAAAGCCAAACCAGATTCGGTTTGGCTCTGACGATTACTTATCAACTTGATGATCATTTAGAAAGTTAATGATACTTTGACTCGTTAAGAATCCCTTAGTCTCATTATTCAATACAATTTCAATGACCTTATTATTTGCTAATACCTGTAAACCATCACCCAGTGTGTCATTTTCAGCCAGCTTTTCTGTCAGCTGATCCTCTGGTTGACCCACATAATACCCAAGCGTCCCAATCCGGCCAAGGTACGTTTGATAAACGTCTTCTGAGCCACTGTTCGCAAATAACTTGGACACCAGTTCATTCGCTGGTTGCTGTGCAATCTCTGTTGGTGTACCAACTTGTAGCAATTCACCGTTGTTCATGACCCCAATGCGATCGCCTAACTTAAGTGCTTCATTCATGTCGTGCGTGACAAAAACAATTGTGGTGTGCGTCTCTTCGTGCATTTTAAGCACAAGGTTTTGCAACTGGTTTCGGGAAATTGGATCTAACGCACTAAACGCTTCATCCATCAAAACAACTCGTGGATTGGAGGCAAACGCTCGCAGAATACCAATTCGTTGCTGTTCACCGCCCGATAGCTCGTGAGGCATGCGCTCTGCGTAAACCGCTGGATCGAGGTTAACGCTGCTTAGCGCGTCGCTGACGAGCGTTTTCTTGGCTTCCTTTGTTTTAATCCGATGCTGAATCTCTGATATTAGTGAGATATTCTGGGCAACAGTCAAATTTGGAAATAACGCGATCTGTTGAAGTACATAGCCAATCTGCCAGCGCAGTTGTCTGATATTGTATGATACAAGTTCTTTTCCGTCAAATACAATCGAACCTCCAGTCGGTCGCTCAAGACCATTTATCATCTTTAAAGTAGTCGTCTTACCGCTTCCGGATGGTCCAACTAAAACGAACAGTTCGCCATCTGCTATCGACAAGTTGAAATTAGCGACGGCGGATTTATCAGGGAATTGTTTTGAAACGTTTTTAAATTCAATGAGGTTATTTGTCATTTTAGTCACCCGCCTTTAACAAGTGATGGCTTTGTAAATACTTGTGTGCCACAGATTTAGCAGAGCGATGTTTGACACTAACTTGATAATTCATGTCTTGCATCTCCTCATCTGTAATCTGATTAGCAAGTTTGTTCAAACTCTTTTTGATACCAGGATAGGCCTTCAGTGTTTCTTTACTAATCAAGGGCGCACCTTGGTAAACTGGGAATAAGTGCTGGTCGTCCTTTAAAGCGACCAGGTTAAACTGGCGAAGTTGCGCGTCTGTGGTATAGCCATCAGTAATATTAATTTTACCTTGATCAATTGCCTGATAACGTAAATCAGCGTCCATTGAAATCTTAGAGAAGTTTAGCTTGTAAATTTTTTGGATGCCTTTAAAGCCATCATTACGATCGATGAATTCAAGATCAAAACCACCGTGTAATTTTGCTGAAATGCGGTTTAAATCAGAAATCTTGGTCAGACTGTACCGCTTAGCAAATGACTTTTTAACGACCAGAGCGTACGTGTTGTTATAGGCCATGGGCTTTAGGTAAGTCATATGATACTGCTGTTGCAACTCTTTCTTAGCTAAACGATAGGTTTGCTTGGCGGACTTCTGATTGGCTTTTACATCAGTATGCACGAGGCTTTCAAGAACCGTACCACTAAATTCGGGATAGAGACTAATTTGATCATTTTTCAATGCCGAGAATAAAAAACTGGTTTGCCCAAAATTGGGTTTTAGTTTGACGTTGATGCTTGGCGCATCATCTTTAATTAACTGTCGGTACATTTCAATTAAAATATCCGGCTCAGAGCCTAACTTCCCGGCAATGGTAACAGTTGGTCTCGACGCCTGATAGCGACTATAGCCAATACCCCCGCCTAATAAGACTGCAAAGACGAGAACAAAAATACCTAGAGTTTTAGGCTTAACCTTCTGCAACACCTGAATAAGAACGCTGAAGGCAATGGCTAATAAGGCGGCTGCTAAAGCACCCAGGAATGTTAACATCGGTTCATTTCGGTTAATTCCCAACAAGATAAAGGTCCCTAGTCCCCCTGCACCAATTAGGGCGGCCAGGGTAGCCGTTCCAATAATCAGGACCATGGCTGTTCGAATACCAGAAATAATCACTGGCATTGCAATTGGCAGCTCAATTCGGGTCAATTTCTGCCCCCGCGACATGCCGAATGCTTCGGCTGCCTCTTCTAGTGAAGGATCGATATTGTTCAACCCGACATACGTATTTTGATAAATTGGTAATAACGCGTAAACAACAAGTGCAATGATTGCTGGTACGTTACCAATTCCCACAACTGGAATTAGTAAGCCTAGGAGTGCTAGCGATGGAATCGTCTGCAGCACCCCTGCAACCTGCAACAAGACGTTTGCTAATCGTTTGTGGCGAATGGAGTAAATTGCCAACGGAATCGCAATCAGCATCGCAATAATGAGTGACACTGCGGAAATCCCGATATGTTGCAGCAGAGCCGTTCCTAAGCCCGCCCGATTTTTTTCAAATGTTGCCACTAATTCGCCCATGCCATTACCCCTCATTGCATTCCATATTTATCTTCATTAATACTTCCATAATACCAGATTCATCAAACGCACCAAAAAAGTTCGCTCCGAAAAATAAAAAAAGCTCGTAACAACAGGCAAGTTGTTATGAGCTCGTGTCATCAGAGTCGATTCCCTAGATTGCGAACCGTCGAATTTTTTAAGATAATATACACAATGATAATTTGAATTGGTGTTGAAATTAATTCTTTCAGCCCTCTAGCTGGTAATAACGCCCAGAATGGGGTTTGATACATTAAAGTTAGCCATAATGTATTCAAAACTAGATTAACAATTAAAGCAACGAGAATCTGAGAAGCAATAATACGCCAAACAGATGGCTTCTGTTCGTATAGAAACACCCCGTAAATAAATGCGCCTAGCATTGCCGAAATGGTAAAACCAACAAAATATGGGGTTCCCATCATTAAGGTGCCAATGATGTCAGTTAGTGCAGAAGCTGCACTGGCCCAAAGTGGGCCCACCCAAATTGCCATCAAGACGGTTGCGACAAAAGTGAAGCTAAGCCGAAACATTGGGGTTGGACTCAAACTGAAACGACTAAGAATCAGTTGCAAAGCCATTAATACCCCAAGAACGGCGGTCTTACGCGTACTGAGCCTGTTAAGGCCTAAATCTAAAGTTTTCAAATAAAGCATCTCCTAATAGATAATAGAGCTGCCACGGTTAGGCGGCGAATGCGGAACCAATATCGCAAGCAACTGCTTTTCGTCCAATGTTCACATTCCGTTCCATCGGCACTTTACGCATTGATTCCTACTCCGTTTATTTTGTTACCTTGAATACTCTACCACACTTTTATCATTGAACCAATCCTTAGGCCTTGTCGAAGTCCTTTAACCAAGCTAGTGCTAGCGCTTTTTCGCCTAAATGGGTGCCAATAACGGGCCCAAAATAGCTAAAATCGACCGTCATATCAGGATATTGCGTTTTAATGGCTTCTCGCCAAGACTGACCTGCTGCTTCATCATTAGCATGAATTACCAACGCTCTAAGCGGATAGTCCGCTTTAGCATAAGCTTCCGCAAAAAGGGTTTCTACCCGTGCCAAAGCCTTTTTCCGTGATCTAACCTTCTCAAAGGCGACGATTTCGTGACTATTATCGTCGAAGGTCAATAATGGCTTAATCTTTAAAACACTACCAATAAAGGCTGAAGCATTTGAAAGTCGACCACCACGAACTAGGTTCTGCAAATCGTCCACAATAAATAATTCATCCATGGAATCCCGCAAATCGTCTAGTCTTGTCAAAATAGCATCAACTTCTTCGCCACGTTGCGTCATTTTGGCCGCTTCGATAGCTAAGTAACCCATCAACTTAACCGTAATTTGAGAATCATACGGAATCACTTTGATACCCTCAATTGTGGGCGCAATATTCTTCAGCTGATTAACAAAACCAGAAATTGTGCTAGCCAGATGAATACTAATAACGGCATCATAACCGTCAGCTGCAAGTTGATTATATAGGTTAATCATTTCACCCAAAGGTGGTTGTGATGTACTTGGAAATGACTGTGATACCTTTAATTGTTGGTAAAATTCTTCCGTCGAAATATCAACGCCTTCGTTGATAGAGCGTCCATCCATGATAACTGGAATGGGCACAACATGAATATTGTACCTTTCAACTTCTTCTTTTGAAAGATAACTCGTGCTGTCAGTAACTACAGCGATTTTCATTTAAACACCTACTTTGGTTTTCTTTGAATAATCGATCGTAATAATTGCCAGAAATCTAATACAATAGAAACATAGTATCGCACTCAACCCATTCTGACAAATTAAATCGTCCCTCAGAAAACGCTTTAAATCAAATTAGGCTTCGATTCGATTAACACTTTTGGCCAATCGGTTCAGCAAAATCTGAAGTAGTTGTTTTTCTTCGTCAGACCAGTGCTCGAAGATGGTCGTATCCAGACGTTGAACCTGTTCTTGAATGCTTGCCTTTGCCTGATCACCTTTTTCCGTAACGTCATAAATTAATTGACGGTGATCTTTACCTGTTGCTGTCTTATCCAGCATTTCTTTGGTTACCAAGTTCTTTAATTGTCGACTAAGCGTCGACGTATCCAAATCCATTAACTTAGATAAAAGTTCCTGTGTATTATTTTCGGCAGTTACCCGATTTAATAGTTCCCACTCCGAAATTGTCAGGTTGGCCTGCTTCGTCACTCGCATGAGTTGTTGCTTATGTAGACGTTCAATTCTTCTTAGTATGTTTAAACTGCTCTCCATAAAACCATCTCCAATCATTAGTTGTATTATACATCAGTTAAATTGTAGTATGCAATCTTTGCTTAAATAATTTCTTTGGACCCCTTCCCTTTCTATCCACACAAAAGACAGATATACTGTAATGTGTTAGTCTAAAAACAATTTGAAAAGATGTGATATTGTGAGTTTTGATGGCGCATTTACCCATTCCATGACCCAAGAATTAAATAACCAATTACAATCGGCGCGCGTTTCCAAAATTAGCCAACCCTACCCAAACGAAGTGGTCCTGACTTTTCGCAGCAACCGACAAAACTTGCCATTATTGCTGTCAGCAAATCCAACTTATGCACGGGCGCAAATCTCCCAGATTCCTTACGTCAATCCTGAAAAGCCAACCAACTTTACGATGATGTTAAGAAAATATCTCGGTGGTGCCGTGTTAAAACACGTCACTCAACTCGATAATGATCGTGTGATGAACTTTGCCTTCTCCAGTCGTAATGAACTTGGAGATGAAATCGAGCTAACGTTGATTATCGAAATCATGGCTCGGCACAGTAATGTCATTTTAATTGATCGCTCCACCATGACGGTACTAGATGCTATCAAGCACGTGGGCTCTGACCAAAATCGGTATCGAACTTTGCTCCCTGGTAGTACCTATATCAATCCACCTGCACAGGATTTGATTAACCCGTTTGAGCTAAATACTGATGACTTGAACAACATGCTTAGCCAATTCCCTAACGAGGATGTTCTGGCTAAGGAATTGCAACATACCTATCAGGGTCTCGGAACTGATACGGCAAAGGCTTTAGCTAGAAAATTACATGAGCCTGGCGATGCCACTCAAAACTTTGCAGCGTTTTTCTCCGGCTTTGATCATCCACAACCAACATTATCGGAACTATCCAATAACAAAACGCAATTTTCCGCCTTTCCGTATGTTGAAAGTGAGCACAATCAGAGTTTTGACAGTTTGAGTGCCTTGTTAGATTTTTACTTCCAAGATAAAGTCGAAAAAGATCGGGTTCAACAACAAGGTAGCACGTTAATCCATGTTGTTAACAATGAACTTAAGAAAAATCGCAATAAAGTCAAGAAGCTCAATAAAACTTTACTAGAGACTGAATCTGCGGATGATTATCGGATTAAAGGTGAAATTTTGACCACTTACCTTTCTCAGGTTGAACGTGGTATGACTGAAATCACCTTACCTAACTTTTATGACGATGAAAAGCCCCTGAAGATTTCACTTTCCAATCAAATTTCGCCCTCACAAAATGCCCAAAAATTCTTTAAAAAGTACAACAAGCTACAAACCGCCGTGGAATTTGTGAACGAGCAATTAGCCGAAACCAAACAGGAAATTGCCTATCTGGAAAGCGTCATGTCTCAAATCGAGCTAGCTAAGCCTGGTGACTTAGTTGAAATTCGGTTAGAGCTTGAAGAAGGTGGTTATCTCCGCCATCATGAAAAAGGTCAAAAGAAGAAAGTTCGAAAACCTAAAGTGGCTAAGCCTGATCAATTCACTGCTAGCGATGGCACTGCTATTGAAGTCGGCAAGAACAACCTTCAAAATGACCAATTGACGCTGAAAACGGCTAAAAAAACGGACATTTGGCTTCACGTTAAGGACATTCCCGGATCGCACGTCATTATCCATGATAGTGATCCAAGTGAACAAACCTTATTAGAAGCTGCCAACCTAGCTGCTTACTTCTCAAAAGGCCGCCAATCAAGTACGGTACCTGTAGATTACATCCAAGTCAAAAAGATTCGGAAGCCTAATGGTGCTAAGCCTGGTTTTGTTGTCTATGAAGGCCAAAAGACGGTATTCGTTACACCTGACGAACATTTAGTTGAGCAATTGGCAAAATAATCTGTTACAAAAAAAGCATCTGAGATTTTTTTGGCTCTATACTAAATCCTGTTGATGGATATCTTAAGTGATATTCTATTAACAGGGTTTTTTGCATAAAAAAAGGCCCATGGCCTCATATACTTAAAATCCACCCACCACAAGCATCATTAGAAAG
>NZ_BBJM01000011.1 GCF_000740055.1 Secundilactobacillus oryzae JCM 18671
TCATAAGTAGTAAAAACTCCAGGTTGTTCTAGATGAATCTAGATTATTCTGTACTGGTTTGGATTTTCGTAGTAAGAATGGCGACATGTCGTCTCAACTTCTTCGTTCGGAGGAAGTTCCCACTAGCTCTATAGTACTAGATTAAAGTCCAAAAGTGTAGCTAATTGCTTATGTTACAGAACAAAATTCGTCAAAAACATAATTAGACAATATTTCTATATTAATAGGAAGATTCTCACAACACACTCGATAACTTGACCACCCATAATTCTGAAAATGGCTCAGAATGCGTTTTAGAAATTACCTATCTTATATTATCGCCCCTCAGATTTATGATTGGTTTTCCTGTCGATGGCCACTTAGCAGTTTCATCAAAGCCACGATAGACCTTTGTCAGTTGAAATTCAATACCGTCGATAACTTTTTCTAGATAATCTAAATCATGAATATCGATTGAGTGGACTGGTGTGGACTTAATTCTTCTGCCTTTTGGGAAGGCATTGACGAAGATATTGTACTTTTGCGGTTGCAACTTAAAGTCCACGATCATGATGTTGTACTGTGTTTTTGGCAAACGTTTGAACGCTGCACCAATTCGTTCGTTCAAAATCTTTATGTCTTCTGGGAGCTGTTTGCGAATATACTCCGGATCCGTAAAATTTTCCATGGTTAATCACCTCGGAAACATTCTACCACAGAACCAGAACGTACATTCGTATAAATTATTGTGTCTTTCCAATAAACCTAGCTACCTTATCAACGTCAACATTCTCCCCTTTAACCTGTTCATAGACCACTGTATCAGTGTCATTATTCAAAAGTATCCACCGATCTTCTTTTTTTAATAAAGTGAAACTATCGAAAATATAGCCTAGTCCATCACTCGTGGTTTCAAAGGAGATGCTACGATCGCCAATTTTCAAACAAACCTCTTCGGCAATATTGATAGGTTCCAAACGTCCAGTGTATACAAAATATAGATGATTCTTAGGAACGGCTAACCATTCTTCTTCATAATCCTGCATTTTCGATAAAACGTCATTGATGAACGTACGACTAATGCCACTAAGCGCCGTATAAACTCTTATTGGCAAGTCTAATGCTAGTTTATGATTTCGGTTAATCCAGCTATTTAATGTAACTTGCTTGATGCCCGACTGTTTAGAAAACTCATTCACAGACATCTTCAAGTCTTCATTAATATACCGTTTCAAAAAATATTCTGTCAAAATACCCCTCCTATAATAACTGTATTAAGATGTTTATCACTGACAATACAATAAGGACAATCAATAATGTTTTAATAGTTTTCATAATATTATAGCCATGATATAATGTGTACAGCAAACAAGGGGCAAGCCCCTTGCTCGATTATTTTAAAAGCTTATCGAATATAGATATGATGGTTTGTATGATTTGGGTAATGAGTAAGATTACCGTGAGAACCTTTATATCTGAATCGGTAGGCTTTTTCTTTTGCCGTTTCCTCATGGCTACCTCCTTTCTATATTTATACATTACTACATATGTACTAATTAATCAATACGTTTGTAGTAATTAATTCGATTTAATTTGCTTTATTGTACGCAAAAAAAGCGCACCCAATCTCAGCTAAGAGATCAGGTGCGCTTTGGTATATACACCGATTATTATACTTTGGCTAGCATTTCTAATGCTTGTTTAATGTTATCGTTGTCAAATACTTTTTTTACAGTCTGTTTCTCAAACCGCTCGTTGGGTCTTTGAGTATTCTCTATTTTTAAAGATGACAACATGCGCTTTGACATCTTCTTTTTCGACACACTTATCATTTGCATATTATCCCTCCTAGTTAACTTTAGTTAGTTTACTTTGATTTTAGATAACTGTCAATCATTACCCCTTGATTCGTTAACATAGCTAAATTGATCTAAATATAGATTCATGAACTTGGTACTAAGTACTGCATGTGCCAAAATATATTGCTTCAACTGCACTTCGCTCATTTCTTTTTCAGCAAGTTTTAGTGAAATGTTATACAGTTCTTTAGCTCCAACATTCGGTAAGTCAATAAAATTAAGATTCAGTAATGTAATGCCCGACAACAAGGCCGTCCGCTTGTTTCCGTTATGAAAAAGCTGTTTAGTAGCAATAGAGTACCAAAGGTGAGTAGCCTTATCAACTACGGTAGGATGCACATCCCTTCCAAAAAATTCTTGGTTTGTGGAACCTATAACTTGTTCCAACCCTGGCTTATCCTTCAAACCATAAATCCACTCTTCTGTAAAAAGATACTTTTCCGCTTTGAAATTAAGATCATTATAAAATTCAGTTTTATCACTAAACATGAGTGGCAGTGCAAGAAGTAGTAATCGCGCTTTCTTATTTCCTGAACGAATAGTGAGCCAATGCTTATCTTTAACCGTACGAACATGCATAGACCAATCGTCCGTTTTGCTTAATTTCATTGTTCTAGCAAGCAAAAGCTTAAATTCATTAAGTTGTTTTGCCTTATAGTTCGTAATTAATAGTACGTCAAGATTCATTTGAGTTAACCACCTAACTCCAGCAATTATTAAATTAATAATACCATATCTATGTATACCCCCACTACAAGAGCAGGAGTTCTCAGTTACTTAATCCATTTCACAAAATACTTATTAGCAGTAAACGTTGTAGTATGACCAGCATGAACCGCTTTGTAAGTACCGTTGCTTAGCTTAAAGCTCCCGACTTTAAGCGTTTGCCCCTTCTTGTAATGAACGGCACGCTTACCATTTAGGTAAGTGTAGATCCCTTTGCTGTTTGTCACCTTCAACTTCTTCACGTAATCAGCGTGGTAGTAAGGTTGCACGTCCTCTGCCTTGAACCAGCCGATGACTGTCTTTCCATTATATAGCAATACTGCTTGGCGAGACTTGCCAGACTTAATCGTCTTAGTCTGTTTAATGGTAAGATTCTTGTTTTGCAGACTAGTAGCCAGCTTAGAAGAACTGCAATAGAAATTGGCTGCCTTGCGTACTTGAACCGTCTCGCCATTGAAGCGACCACCGTAAGGATACGAGTTGGCCGACACGGTTGTTGACTTACCAAACCAGTTGCCAGAGATTTGCGTATTAGAATCTAATGCCTTGCCTAGTGCACTAGAATAGTGCGTTGAGCTATATTGCCATAGCTGGTAATCGTTAGGGACTGGCCGACTAGATTGGTAAGCGGCTAACCAGAAACCATCATAGTTCTTCTTGGTGCCAATATAAGCGTTGTAGAAGTAGCGATATGAGTACAGATACACTGGCTTTTTAGTCAGCGATTGCATCTCTGCACCCCAGGCTTGCGTAGCCTTGCTAAAGCTTGTAGTCGTATGCTCCTCGGCGTCGTTAACGTAGAAGAGTGCCCGCTTGGCACGTGCGTAAGCATACTTGGCTTCAGTACGTGCGTCAGCTACGCTAGAATACTGCCCAAACTGATACACACCATAGGGGATATTGTACTTCTCGACCATAGCGATGTTGTGATCAACTACTCTGTCCTTATAGTTGGCACCATAACCAGTCCGTAGGATAACGCCTCCGACCTCAGTTTTAAGACGCTTGGCTTGCGTAGCTGTTATGTTTCCTTGCCACTCGGAAAGGTCATAAATAGGTAGCTTAGCAGCACTGGCATTAGTGTAAATAAAAAGCCCAGCAACGAATGCTAGACCAGTTAAGCAGATGTGTTTAATTAGTTTTTGCACTGGTTGAATCCCCCTTGTTTTCAGATTTTTTGACTGCTTCCGCAATCTCGTTATCGGTTTGTGTAGGCGTGGTATCTCGTACCAAACCATACGATGTAAACAGCATGATGATGGTATTTACGCCATTCATCAGTTGCGCGGTGTCACCCCACTTAAAGCCAAATAACTGTGCTACGTACTGGATAACCAGTACCAAAACACCGGCTAAAGCTAGCCAGTCTGCTTTGCTATAAATGTTAAAATTCAATTTCTTCATGGACGTTTGTCCCCCTTCTTATCACGCTCTTCATCAAGCTCATGTTGCAATTCGGCATTGCGATCCTTAGCCTCGTGATACAGTTTCCGCCACTCTTCGTTGGACGACTCTCGCTCTTCTCTGGCGGACTTTCTCTTCCCCAAACGATAAGTGAAATATGCCATCAGTACACCAGGGATAACTGCGATAAACGGATTTAGTAGGTCACGCAAAAGCGGACCAAGGTAGCTAATCACTCGAATTGCTCCGCTCCGCTAAGATTAAAATGACCCCGGTTAGCGCGGCATTGCTAATCCAAGGCATTTCAATTCCTAGAACGATGTAGTGTAACCATTGGTAAAACGTTAGTGTAGTCATGACCCCAGCTGAGATGATTAGTAATGCGTGGTCAAATCGTACAGATCGTTGGCGGTCAAATACCCAATACATCATGCCTAATCCGACAAGCACGAATACACCGCCTATGATGTCATCGTTAGCAATTCCCGCCACATAAGGTGGCCACACGAAATAGGAGTCATGGCTAATCAGATGCAGGCCAATGCCAATTTGCGCTAAGCTTAGAAGAGCGTGGAATGGATTGCATTTAAGCGAATCCCACATTTTCCTCACCCCATTAATAGACCGCTACATAGCAGTCCCAAAATAAAAGCGCCAATAATCACTAAACTGCAGTAGATTATTCGGCGCCGTCTTCGTTTTTTGCAGAAGCGAGAATGGATTGAATGTCGGCTTGCAGTACTGCAGGACACTCTTCAACGGTACGTCCACCGTCTAGTACGTTAGCAACATATAACATAGTTAAAGCTGAAAATTTCTTGTTCATCATAATAATTTATCTCCTTTTATTTTTAATAATTAAACTAACTTAGAAACGGCTTCTCTTAGTCGTTCTGGTACATCCTCAAGCTTACGTTGCTTAGCTTTGATTGAGTTAGCATAAAGCTGTGCGAGTGCGTTCATTAGGATTCACTCCCATCTGTTTTAGCGTCAGCAGATGTTTCATATGCGCCCCCTCCTAATTTTGGGTAAAATAAAAACACTGACTAACTGGCTGAGTAGAAGCTAGTTAGTGGTGCTTGTGGTCGTTACTTGAGTTGTTGGTGCTACATATGCTTCGCCGGTGATAGCTTTGTAATCGTCTGCCGTGATAACCCTCAAACTTACATAAGGCTTAATGTCCGTGCCCCATGAGAAAAGTAGTTCTAATGTGTCAATATCTGGAAATGTCATAATTATTTTGCCTCCGTTCCAGTGGTTTGTTTTGATTGCAGAGTTGCAATTTGTAGCGTCAAACTACCTGCCATACCTTGAAGTTTCTTAATTGTCGTTTGTGCTTCGGTCAATGTTGAATTAAGTTGAGTTTGTTGCAACGTCAAGTTGCTTGTCAGCTTCTTCAAATCATTAGCGGTACTGATGGCACTATCTAATTGAATGCCTTGACGATTAATAACGTCACGAAGATAGCCAATAGTTAAATCAGGTAAATTGCCAGGCGATACAATCTGATCATTTTCGTCTAAGTAATATCCCTTGTTCCAGAACAACAGAAAATATTGTGGATATTGATCTACATCCGGTACCGTCACCTCGGTTAATCCGTCTGCTGAATCTAATACTGGTAGGTCGTCTGTGAAGTAGCGTCGACCATCAGTATCGACCTCTTTTGCTTTTACATAGTATGTTGCCATTGTGATTCCTCCTTAAAAGTTTGGATTAAAAAATATTCAATTTGAGTGCTATCGAGTAAATGTCATTGCCAAAATTTTCCTCGACAAAATGCAGGTATAACAACGTTTATACATAGTTATTCCTCCTAAATATCGTATTGTAAAATAAGTTCTCTTATTGAGTGAGGGTTGGTTAATTTTAAAGTTGTTTGTGAAATAGAATCATAACTCGGCATATTCATGAAGTTACTGGCATAAAATCTTAAGTTAGGCAAAGCGGCTATTTCAGGAGGTAGCTCAGCAGTTATAAAGACTGAATATCCTGATGGTATTAATTCACCATCAAACAGGACAAATCCCTCAGCCGTTATCAAGTACTTAACTGTATACGAATCTTCGTTTTGTTTCCACGTCATGTCTCTCCATGTCACCGAGTTATCAAACAGCTCTTTTCCATCATTAAATCCTTGATGTGCTTTTGGTATTGCATTGCTCATTAGCTAGCACCTCCAGTCGTCGATGGCTTGTCACCAACAAGATAGATGTTTGCTGGATATAGTGCCGTTTGCGCTTTTGCAGTTGCCTCATCGTAGACCCATTCAGTCCAGCCTAATGTGTGACCCTCAATCATAGCGTCACCATAGTGGAAGTTAACCTTCTTGTTAACGAAACCAGTGTTAGGGTCAACCTTGATGTAGTCCTTGAGGATAGCGGTGAGCTGGTCTTTTGTGATATAGCTGGATAAATCAGCGGCTGTGGCAACATCGACACCAGATTTTTGAAGCTTACCAGTAAAGTTAGCATCCTGACCCTTTCGTGCTAAGTCAGACGGTAAACTGCTTGCGAGAAGTAATGGGTTATTTTTAACCGTTGGGACAGTGTCAAAATTGTTTGCTCCAGATAGGTGAGCTACTTTGCTATCGTCAGATTCCGTCAAAATCTCTGATGGATTAGGACACCAATCAGTAGCTACACTACCTTTTTCCAGCTTCATATTAGACACTGTAATTTTTGACGTGGTTGGCACATTATTTAGGTGAAAATCAAAGAAACTAGCTTTATTGCTAGAGCTGTTTGACAGAGTGAAAGTAGTAACCTTATGCCCTGATGTGTTACTGCTTGAAATCGTAGTAATATCACCAAAACCCCAAGGGTTCCCATAAAACTGTTGTTGCATATCCCCTGTGTAAGCACTAGCCGTATCTGTAACAGACCAATCATAGCTTAAGGTAAACCAACTCCCGTATTTTTGATACAAGTTATAAGCATTCATACCCCCAACTAGGTCATAAGTACGTGCAACTTGATTACCAGAAGCATTACCCGTAATAGATGCAGGAGTTGCAGTCCCTAGTAACAAGTTAGTCCCAACAGCACTGTTATTAACTTGAGTTTGCAATGTGGAAACTTTGCTATCATCAGCAGGTGTGTAACCAATTTTATCTTGCTTAGCATTAACATCCGCCGTGGTCGCCACCGTCTTACCTTGCATTGTAATTGGCTTTTCGAATGAATTAGCCCCCGTGAACTTGTTGTCTGCGCCGGTGCGAGCGATGTCGTCGGGAAGAAGCTCGTCAAGCTTCTCTTGAGTCACATATCCTTTTGAAGCTAGGATGCTATCAATATCCTTTTGAGTAATGTAAACATCATCGTTGACCTGTAATTCCACATTTTGAGATGCTGAATACCCGATGCTTACAGATGGCAAGAATCTAAAAGGTGTTCCTTGGTCAGCAGGTAACACAAATGGGTCAATACCTAATGCAACTGCGAGAATTTTCTGGGTTGTGTCCCCGTCAATGTGTCCCATAACCCCAATCATTGATAACGAAAAATCTTTTGTAAGACCTTCATTGCTAACAACAGATGTAACCGTAAAGGTGTTGTTGCTTTGTGATACGTTGTTCGCATCAAACTGTTTTGCATTGGTGAAATCATTTAATGATAATGTCGAAATATCTGTTCCTTCTGGAATCACCCTTTCAGAAACAACTAACTTGTCCACAATCAAGGCTTTCTTCGTAGCGTCTGCTTGTGCGAAAATGGTCGCTCCGTCTCGAGTTAAGCTTTTCGAATTATATTGCAACTTCATCCCTCCTTAAATTTTTGGCAAAATAAAAAGCCCAGTGCCCACTGCACTAAATAGAAACATCATAATCAAATTTGAGTGCTACCCCGGTATACACGGTCGGCGCAACTGAAACCGGTACTTCGACGTATCCTGGGATACTAATATCAGCTTCTAAATGTCCGGACGTGCTAATTCCTACGAAAGCATTTGTTTTGATGTTGGTAGAGAACCCAATTTGTTTAATTTTGAATCCTCCAGCCATTGCTTTTTGAAGCTCATCAGTAAGCATTGGTAGCAAGTTTGCATGCGTGACTTTGCCAATATCAACATCAACAATTTCAACCGTATTGGGGTCACCTGTATCTTTCCCGTCAATAATTTTGCGACTAGGAACAATAGTAACGTCTTCTGGATTGCACCCCAATAAATTAGCTGCTATGGATAAAACATCATGCCAGGTACCTTTTGATTTATTGCTTAAATGATGAGATTTTAGTAAAAATCGATACGTTTCGTCATCTAAACCATTACGATCAATCGAAAAATTGTCACCAATATCATCAAGTTCAAGTCCGTGGGCATAATTGATACTGAGTGCTTTATCCTGCTCATCTAATTGCATCCTGGTTGTAAATACTAGCTCATCAACAAACTGTATTAAGTCATCAAAATGAGTGCCTTTATGGTTAGCTCTAAATCCGACATACTTAGCGTTTTGCATTCTATGATATTGATCAAAAGTTTGTCCGTTTTGCAGTTCATCACTCATCGACGATCACCTCTATCAGGTCATCAGTCGTCGCTGCAGTCTGATACCTTTCTAGACTGATATTATTTGTTGAAAAATTCGTTCCATCTAAACTAGCTTGGATATTTGAAATTTCTGCAACACCATCAAGTCCGTACAGGTAGCTATATAGTTTATTCAGAATAATAGTTTGTCCCATATCGAACTCATCTAAAAATTCTGAAACAGCTTCATTAACAGCACCTTCATCGTATCCTTCTGACTGGGACAAATTTATTTTGAAAGATAACTTAACCACCTGAGCTGTATCAAAATGTACCTCGACATCATTGCCATCAACTATGACATGATGTTCTTGGTCTCCAACTGTTATAGCTCCAGCCGCAATGTTAGTAGCTATAGCTTGCGCAATATCTCCCGGTACTCCTCCGGATACAAAAAAATGTAGTGATAGTGGTGGGTTACCGTATCTATCTACTACATTTTCTAAGTTTTCTTGAAGAGTAACACCTGTAACTCCTGGAACATTGGTTATGGCAGTTATTAGACCAGATGGTGTGGGCCCTTCACTAGCATCCGAAACAACCAATAAACGTCTGCGGAGGTCATAGTCTGTTTCCAAATCGACGCCTCCAGCGGCAGGTTCAGGATTCGTTACTTCCTCAATTTCGTCTACTGGATTAGCTGGATTGATAATTGTATTGGCATCAACATTTGCATAACTGGCACTATCTTCGCTATAAGCAAGGACGTTTGCTTTTCCATCTTGATCAATCTGAACATCTTCGGCAGTGAAGAAGCTATCACCGTTGTCAGTCATGAACTCGGAGTTTTCTTCAACCAGATAACCCGGTTTCCCGGTAATCAACAAAGTTGCTTGAGCTGGTTGAGCTAATATACGCTGGATTCCATCGTTTGATGCTAAGCGATCAAGCGAAACTCCGGTTGCAAACGGCTTAAATGCACTATCATGTACATCCTGCATATGCTCATATATTTCTAGCAGTTGGTCCGCCCACACAAAGGCTAACTTACCCATATTTGAACCATCAGAAACATCGGTACCGCTCCCCATACGGTTTTTAACCGTAGCTTTAATTTCCGCAAGTAAAGCGTCAAATTCCGGTAACACAAAACCGTTTTCGGTTAACCCATAATCACTCAGTGCCATTCATTGTCACCTCCTTGTCGAAATCTATGGTTCCTAAAGTGGTTGCTACAACAATATGAAAGGTAACTGTTCGACCATCTTCACTAATAATCGGCGTCACCTCATTAACATTAACTACTCTTTGGTCTTGCTTAATTGCATTTTCAATTGCAACTTTCGAAGCATTTTCGTCAAATCCTCCCAGAAACCATTCGAAAGACATCCCGACATCTTCATCCATAAAAACACCCAAAGGCGTCTGAATTCGGCTCATCAGCGCTTGTTTCAATTCTTCCGTCCCTGAAATAAGCATTGGTCCACCATTTACCCAGGCTAAATCTCCATCTTGAGTGTACGCAAAGTCTTCTGCCATCTAACCACCACCTTTAAAATCTGTAGCATCAGCAACTTTACCGATAACATAGGCAAAATCAATCGCGTGCTTACGATTAGAATCCACCTTGAACGTGCTCTTGTTAGTAAAATACATATCGTCATCATCCAAAACGATTGCAACAACGTTATCCCCCACCCGATAATCTAGGTTCAGCGAAACGTCTTTTCCTACCAACGGCAAAACTAAAAAACGAGCCTTAGAGACGACGTTTTGTTTCTTGCCACCAATCACCGCAAGGGGTTGTAATTCTGCTTCTGGGGGGCTCAGCTTATTGATTTTAGCGAGATAGGCAACTGAGATGGACTCAGTCGAATTATTTAACATTGCCTTGACCAGTTTTGAGGTCCAATCTTTTTCAGCTGCCATTATTTCTTACCCCCTTTACTTCTTTTGCTTCGTTTTTCTTTAGCTTTTTCTCGATCTGCTTTATCTTTTTTCGCCTTGGCTGCCTTATCACTCTTCTTCTTTTTTGAAATTGATTTTTGTTGTTTCTTTTTATACTCATCGAACGGTTGGACCACTACAGAGGTGATAGACGTACTTCCAGTCGAGATTGTTGATGACCCGGATAAAGCAATCATCCATCCGCTTAGACTTTCATGTTTAACCTGAAATACTGATCCTGAACTAATATCTGGATTGAATAATAAATTTAACTGCCAACTTTTACCGACATCGCTATCCTCTTGATATTCAGGAGGGTCAAGAAGTCCAGTGGTACTCGTCGCCACATAATCCAGCTTCTTCTGCTTAACAAAGTCTTGTACTTGAAGAAAGCCATGCTTCCAATACACGGTTGTGTTGCAATCAGCAGCTATTTCTTTAATACAGGCTAGTGGTTTTTTCTTAGCCGTATATCCCTTAAGGTACTTACGGTCATAAACTAGTTTGACTGTTTGAATTTTGATTCCGGCCAGTTTAGCAATCTTTTTTATGATCGTGGATCCTTTGGTTCCTGGTTTAAAACTCAAGGCTTTGTATGCGGTTTTCACTTGATATTTTTTGTGATTAACAAGGTACTTGCGTTGCTTATTCCATGAAGAACTGAGTTGCGTCCGTGCCTGCTTCTTTTTCTTAGTAGCTTGCGCTCGCTTCTGCTTTACTTCTTTATCCGAAGCGTGTGGATGTGTGTCACGCCAATAATTAAATGCCTTATTGGTTTTACTGTTATAAGCGCTAATTTTAGATTCTAGGCTCTTTTGTGATGCGACTTGTCGAATCTTCTTACTAGTTTTGACTTTAATTGGCTTTAGCTTGTCGTATTTCTCACCGTCTTGCATCGTAAAGGACAGTTGCCAATCACCGCTATCATTCTTACGTGGTTGAATAGTCGTGATTGTTCCATGCACCACGTGTCGAATGAGATGCTCTGAAAAGTCTGCATTAAAAAAACCAGCGTAATAATCGATTTGATTTCCCTTTTTAAATAAATCACTATGTTCTTTTAGCAATCCATGAATGGTAAATTCAGTAGTAGAAGGCGTATCGTCGTTGCTAAAATTCATCGTTACTTCAATCTGCGCAGTGAAAGGTTGTCTGTGCGTTGTCTTGAGGACAAACTTTTCTTTTCCATTATCGAGTTCTATCCGTTGATAAAAGTGCACCATTTTCATCCACGCTCACCGCCTACTGTCGAATCATTGCCATACAAATTCATATCGGCGTCTGTTGAGTCATCGGCGTCATCAGTCTCTTCATCGCTTTCATCAGTCAGAGCCAAATCGTCATTATCTACAACGATGTCATCATTTTGCTCCTCACCTAAAAACGCTAATTTAACGCGTACTGGGAAATTGAGAGCACTTACCTCAGTCTCTTCACCATCTTCATCAATCGGTGTTAAAACAACAACCGGCAATCGTTGATCATTAACTGACATCCATAACGCTTGTCCATAAACAAGCTTTTCACCCAATACAATATCGACCCCATATTCATCCTTGATGTCTATGTGGAAACTGTCACCAACTCGGTTATAGTAAATTTTCAGCGTAAAGCTAACACCATTAAAGTCGTGTTCAAACTCTTGAGGGAAATCATCAATATTAAAATCTAAATAATCGTATTCCATAGCATTTCCCTCCTACGAGTAATAAATTTTGGCACCAATTGGAATTTTACGTGCAGGATATTTATTCAACTTCTCAACTGTGCTGAGTTTTACTCCTGTCTTTTGTGAAACGTACCAATACGTGTATCCTGACTTAGCCACAATATATTTGTGTTTGCTATTAGACTTACCCTTACCCGTTCCTTTACTTTTAGGTTTACTACCAGTCTTTTTTGTTTTCTTAGCCTTCTTTTTCACGTTTGAATCAAAATATGTTGCGATAGTAAGAGTAAAAGTAATGTTGCAGGTATTAATGCCTGTACCACCAGAAGCTCGGTTAAAATCGGAAGTTAAGTCGCTCATGATGACATGCTCTTGATACCCTGCCTCGCTGTTCCAGCGAATATCGGTACCGTGATCAGTCCAACGCCTGAGCTTAACTAAATCTTTTTTAATCTGGTCCATATCATCAATGGTTTCGCCACCAAGAACTGCAGTTACAGAAATAGTGGGCGCGTTCATCTGGGTTGTCGTAACCATATTCATCCCGTGCTCAACTGCCTGTGTAGCTACATTAGTGCTATGTGGTTCACTCTCATCCGTCACAAACATAAAAACGTAAGAATCATCTGCTCGGGGATAGTTTGGCATGACATAGGCGTCCTTTTCAAACCGATCATCATCTTTTACCGAGTTTAAAATAGTCACTTTATGTTCCTCTTCGTCTGCCCGTTTTTTAGCTGACGCAGCTTTATCCTTCGCTTTCTTGGCATCGTTTTGTTTCTTGGTTAGTGCCTTGATAACACTGCTACTCTTGCCCTTCGGATCAACTTTCTTCTTTAGCTTGGTAATTTTCTTCTGGGTACTTTTAATAGTTTTATTGAAGCCTGCTATCATACTGTCGTATTTACTGGTAGCTGTTTTCTTACTTGCGATAATAACCAACTCCTTTCTGTTGAAGTAAATTTCTATGTATAAGAAAAGACCGTCCAGTGACGGTCTTTTCTTATGAGTCAAATTCGAACTTGTTGAAAATCTTTTGGGCGATTCTATTAACTGCTTGCTCCACTGATTCTTCAAGCTTTGAAGTAGTTTCGTTAATTTGATCGTCACTTGGATTGCCATAGATTTGAAAGGTATTGTGGATTTCAATCTTAGGCATGGATCGCCCGTGACTATCACCACTAGTCTTTCTGCCATGACCGCCCACGATGTCTTGCTTCAACTTCTTACGAGACTTGGCTGCTTTAAACGAGTCTAAAATTCCTCTAAATGGAGACTGACTATTTGCAGCAGCTCTTGCACCAATGACTTGAGCAATCAGACTATCTGCTGAATTTCGCTTAGGGTTAATTGCCACTTCTGGCTCACCCTTAACTTCACCAAAGACGTTTAATTTGCCGTTCTTAGCCCATCCACCATTTGCATGTTTAGCAATAGCAGAGGCAACCTTTCTAGCTCCAGCAACGTGTTGAGCAGTATAACCGCCACGTTCCCATTGAGTTGAGAAAGCACTTGCTAAAGAAGCGATAGACCCTTTACCACTCAAAATCCGTTTGAAAATTGAGCTGTTAGCTCCATCTCCTTTAAGTGCAAACTCAAGTTGTGTGCCAGCACTCTTCCAATTTTGGTTATGCTTTTTGGCAAAGTTGATTAGCGCCGTCTTCCGACCGCCTAACCATTGCCCCAAACCAGAAGCACCACCACCCGGGTTAACTGCACCTGGGTTTAGCCCAGATTCAAAACTCCAGTTTCCAAGAATTGCGGCAATACCTTGGGTAGTTGCAGCTGGATAAAGCTTTCTGAGGGCATCAGCTAACGTGCGAGCACGTGAACCCACACCACCAGCGAGCCCCAGGCTACCGATACTACCAATAGCGTCTTCGCCTAGCTTATCGGATACCCAACTCAATCTCTTGCCAAGTTCAGACTTAACGAGCTTGGTTAGAGCTGGATTTTTAGACTTTTTGCTATCTTTACTAGTCTTAATCGCCTTGCTTGTTACTTCTCGTGGATCTAGCCAACCCGCAGTCGATGAACCACCAATGCTAAACATCTTGTGATGAGTAGCACCGACGTGGACATGAGTCCCAGCAGGTCCCAACTTAGCGATGGCTTGACCAGCCTTGACGGTATCGCCGACATCAACGAGAAGCTTCGCACCGCTATTGCTCTTGCCGTTTAACTCTTGATAGATGTAACTCAATCCACCACCAGCGACAACAATATTTTCACCAATACCTCGTGGACCACCCCAACCACTCGGAGCACCCCCGGCATGAGTAACTTTACCGGTATTCATGGCGTGGACTGTCTTGGCGCCGTAGTAATCAACACCATCATGGCTAGAATATCCGCCACCAACATTACTACGATGACCAAATCCGGACGTAACACCCCATCCTGAACCAGGAGAATGTGTAACTGGCCCACCTGCACCACCGCCACTCATAGCGTTCTGCAGTTGTGACCATACCTCGGCATTCCAAGGCAATCCAACGGAGTTAGATGCCATTTTGGAAGTCTGAGCAAGGCCACGTCCTAATGAAGATGCTAAGTTCCCCTTGAGATTACTTGTAAAGTCTCGCTTCCAAGCATTCTTAGGATTCTTATTACTGTTCTCAATAAGACGATGTAAACCACCAGTACCTTTAGCGTAGTGTGGCAAAGCTCCAACGGCTTGCAACTGTGCTGTTTCTGTACCGTTTAGAACCTCGTAGCCAGGTCCTAATGGTACGACAGCATTATCACCTTGTGGCATGTAAGCGCGTCCGTTAGGTGCCACAATCGTTTCCTGTCGAGGACCTGACGTGGCATCGTTAACGACTGCCATGGTGTGCTTGCTAATGGGCCCTTTCGAACCTTGAGCGTAATGGATCAATGGCAGTACATCACCACCGCCACCAAACTTATTCAGAACTGTGTTAATGCCACGGATACCACCATTTAATTGCTTAATGGCATTCAACATTGCCTTGTGTGCGTAATTATCAAGTTTGCTGAAAATTTTGTAGAAATCTTCAACCATATCTTTGGTAACTGCGTTCATTCCCTTGTGCATCTGCTTCATTTGTACGAGAGAATCTTTCTGGGTCTTGTCGAAGCTGTTGACCGTATTCTTTTGAAGCTTCTTAGTGCTCTTATCAGTGTCGCGACTAATGGAAGTCCATTGTTGCTTAGAACCTCGGCTTAACTTCTTAAGCGATTTAGTACTCTTAGACACATCCAAGTTGACAGAAGCAACGGCTCCAGAGCCCTTTTTAAGCTTCGTTGTTCCACTAGCATATCCCGGCAGGACCATTCCAGCACCTGCACCACCACGCAATACCTTATGAGTATCACGAGCGTTGAGAATATGCTCACCAGCGAACAGTTTTGCCATCGTAGGACCATTAATACCAAGGACTCTAACTCGTCCAGTACGGGCGTTATAGGCTAGCTCACTACCTTGCTCACCAACCAACGCCATTTGGTTTCTCTTAATAGCGCCACCAGTCGCAAAACCAGCGTATTGCTGATTAGGGTTGAAGTGCTGCTTCTTATATCCGCCCAACTTCTTAGTTTCTTTTTGAAGCTTTTTAGCGTCGCCACCTTGAAGTTCATTATATCCAGTACGCATTTTTTGCATGGAACCTTTCCCATGCTTTTTGTCATAACTAGATGAGCTTTTATTTACCTTATTGGATACGTCCTTAAAGATTTTTAATCCTGAAAGATATTTACCAATACCTTCACCGATTGTGGCACCAATCATCATTCCTGTTGATCCACCAAGAAGCATACCTATTGATCCACCAACTGCTGTACCAGCACCAGCCCAAAGTTCTTTACCACCCTTTTTGCTATTTACTCCATGCTTAAAGGCAGAAACTCCATGAGAACCAACCTCTACACCTAAGATAGCCCAACTCAATCCATTAACTGCTCGAACAAATTTCGAACCGCCCTTTGTTCCAGCCGTGTTTCCAGCTGATTTAACATACTGAGCAAAATGCTTTCCACCAGTATTACCAGCTCTTCTACTTCCAGCATTTGCATAAGTACCAAAGGTAGTACCTGCTTTTTTACCAAAATTTGTAGCATTCCGACTTGTTCCAACTGTTCCAACGGACATAGTCTGTTTTTTTAAAGCAGAAGGGCTTTGAGAAAAACTACTTAGGATTCCTGTTTTTGAACCATTAGCCGCTTTAATCAACCCAATGCTAACTGCTACTTTTCTCAGTGCTAGGGCATATTGAGTAGCTTTGGAAACTAAAAAGAAACCGGCTAAAGTACCACCAATAATTTTCAAGGCTTCTTTATGCTTAGAAATATCGTCCAGATATTTTGCAACATCTTTTAGGTTGGTTTTAGTTCCCGGCAAATGTCCTGCCAAAAGAGATAAAGTATCAGCAAAAGTATTCCACGCACCGTTTGCAATGGTCCCGGTTATTTTACCTACGGAACCAAAAATGGAACCAAACGTCGATCCATTTTTTATCATGAATTTAACGTATGATTCCATATTATCGATTGTAGGTTGGATGGCTTTTGCAAGTTTATCCTCGTCAACTTTACCAATCGCATCTGTAATGCCACTGACCGCACCAATACCGGCTTTACCCAGCTTGTTGTAGGTCTTTTGCAACTTGTTGGCTGCGGTTTCCCGTAGTCCATCCATTGCTTGGCCAACAGTTTTATATTGCGTCGCCATTTTAGCAAAGTTCTTGTTGGTGCCGACTTTACCGATCATATCTAAGAATTCCTTAGAGCTAATCTTGCCAGCCTGTACGTCACGAATTAAGCCACCGGTCGTGGTATGCATTGCTTTAGCAACTGCTGAAATACCAGCTGGTGCCTGTTCCATCATGATTCTCAAGTCTTGCCATTGAACTTTTGGCTTGGCCGCCATTTGTACGGCTTGTTGACTTAAGGATTTCATTGCTTGCGCAGGATCATCAGCTGCAGCTGCTAATCCACCGAAGCCTTTAACCAGTCTCTCAGTATCCTTAACCCCGACAGCATCTAGCTGACTGTACGTTGAAGCCATATCCGAAGCAGAATAGATAGTCTGTTGAGCAAACTTCTGTAAGTCGCCCTGAACTTTCTTAATTCGCTTATCAGAATATCCGTTCATTTTAAGATTGCCTTCGAACGTTTGCCAAGCTTTACTACTTTCGTCAAGTTCACTGATCATAGACCGGATGCCACCACTAATAGTATTTAGGCCCGAAAAACCTATCGCACCACCTACTACGCCAAGCATGATGCTTTTAAACTTGTGCGTTTTCTTGGTTGCTGAGGCTACTGAATTTCCATAGCGCTCAACTTGCGTTCTAGACTTCCCTAAACCACCAGTCGAACCACTGATAGACCTCTGTGCTCGCCCAAAAAGTTTAGTTTCCTGCGTTGCCTTACGATAGGCTTCTCGAGTTTGATTAATTGGCTTATCAGCACCCGAATTGCTTTGTACAACCTTTCGCCCTGCTTGTTCAGCTGCCTGCGCATATTCCTTAGCAGATTTAGCTGCCACTTGATTGGCTGAACTCATCCCCGCAATATTGCGTTGATACTTAGTGCTCATATCCTCAGCATGGTCGGCTACTCGATACAGTTGGTTAGATACCTTATCTAACTGTTTGACCATACTTTCAAGGGACTTATTAGCTGATGTCACGCTCTTGTTGATTTTATCGACTAGCAATTTAGCATTTCTGAGTTTGTTGAGATCAAGTTTTACGGGTAAAGCTATCGTATTGTGTAGCGTCCCACCACCAGTTGCCATTACGACATACCTCCCAACATAGACTCATAAAGCGCATGACGATTCTTATCGCGTTCCATCATTGCGTAACGCAAAACCGATAATTCTGGTGCTGTCATCTGTTGAATTTCTTGAGTAGATAACGTTGCAGAACCGTCCATAAATGCGCTCCATTTAAAATAGGCATCTGGAAATTCATCCAGATACCTCTTTACTGCAAAATCACTAATCGGCGTTAAACTTTGAGTCAAAAAACGTGGCCGCTTCGTTCATCAACCAGCGGAATGTTGCAATTTCGTGTTTGTCGAAAAAGTCCCAGTCAATCTTACCGGCTGGCTTATTATCGACAACTACCGCACTAAACAAGCCAAATAGTGCTTGGTGGAAACGAGATGACGTCGCTTGGATGGCATTACCATCGTCAGTCACTACCACTTGACTACGCGTATCATCGATTGATTCGGCAACACGCAAGTTAGGCATAGTAACGTTCACATTAATCGTTGTGCCGTCAGTTTCAGTAACAAGATATTGACGAGTCTTATCATCAATATCCTTCACTTCGGTACGTTCTTTCAGTGGAACTTTTGTAAAATCTTTCTTTTCAGTCTTTTCTTCAGTTACTTTTTCTTCAGCCATTTTTATGGTCCTCCTATTGTTCGTTAGGGTCTACTGATGCACTGACACAGTGATATAGCAATGGAACAGTTGGCGCTTCCTTGTTACCGTTCAAATCAGGAATCTTAGCCAACGAAGCTGAGGTTGTACTGATGATTTCAACCGGCGTGTAGATAATAATTTCATGCGATTGTTCTTTAAATTCCTTTTCTTTCAGGATTTTTGTCCAGATAGGATCCAATCGTGAAATGTTAATTGTTAAATCAGCTTGCCCATTGTGGTTAATAACCGTAATACCATGCCCATATGCATCAGATGAAATAGTGATGTTATCTTCTGCGAACGATAACGTGAAAATATCACCTGATGTAAACAGCACTGGTTTGATACCGTCAATTTGGACAACCATGTCGGCAATGTCCCAACGGGCGTTTGTATAATCGTTAATTGATCCTGCCATATTCTCTTCCTCCTAATTAAGCTTGTTCTGGTAGCACAAGTGTTTGTGCAAAAGTGACATCGTCGATAGAAAATACCGGTTGGTACTTCCAGCCCATACCCGTCAACTTACCGCTAGCCTTCTTGTAATCTGGTACATCATCAGAATTAACAGTGACAATCGTGTAATTATCCCGAATCAATCCACGTTGTACGTATGAATCAAGCGTCAGCTTAATCTGACCTGAGAACATGTCGATTCCAGTTTGGTCATATGGAATACGTCCATTATTGATGAATAAGTTAACCGACTTAGCTGTAATGTCATTGGCAATGGCGTCTCTGATTAACATAATGGCAAATTGATCTCCGGATTGAGATTTATTTCCACTAAACATAGGAACTCCATTACGATATTCGTAGGTAACCACGTTGTAAGGCGTGTAATACTTAGCCAACGTCTCAGCATTAAATTCATATAAGTCTTGTGGTGTAAGCCCATCTAATTTGTGGATGAATTCAGGGTCACGACCTACAGAACTATTGGCATATTCTGCCAAGAATGTGGCTGCTAGTTGATAGTCCGCATCTGTTTCACCATATTTAACTAGAGAAAGAACCAAGGTTGCTTTGTTGCCCTTGATTGGTGTCAGATAGCTAAAGTCTGGATGACTATCAGCCGTTGGAATATCCAAAATTAATACCTTGTTGTCTTGAGCTTCAACGAAGTTAGAAACTGCAATAGCAACATCTTGATTGCTTTTGTCTACTTTGATGACGAAATATTCAGCACCAGCTTCGTAGTACTTCTTAACTGCAGCAACTGCAGCATCAGCCGCACTAACAGTAGGTTGTTCTGCAGCACCCTCAGAAGCTGGAACAGCATCAGAAGCCGCATAAGTAATGATTTGAAATAATGGTGAGTTTTCATTTGAAAAATATTTTTCAGCGAAGTTATATTCATACGTGTCAACTTCGTGCACTGGTTCAACTTGTCCAACATTGCGATAAGTTTCTAAGCCTTCCTTTGCACCAGCCTCAATCAATGCAACACCAGCCATCCCATTCGCTAGAATTGGACGGTCGTATGTTGTCACAATGTGGATTGGCGATAAATCGATAATCTTTTCAGACATTTGAGTGACCTCCTAAGTCAGTTGAATTAATTCGTGGAAAATCTGATACATAGCTACGCAATAGCCTGAGAGTTACCTCTACGG
Organism: Secundilactobacillus oryzae JCM 18671; assembly: GCF_000740055.1. Classification (GTDB taxonomy): domain Bacteria; phylum Bacillota; class Bacilli; order Lactobacillales; family Lactobacillaceae; genus Secundilactobacillus; species Secundilactobacillus oryzae. The sequence continues at coordinate 20,074 of NZ_BBJM01000011.1, forward strand.
GCTGAACGTAGATACTAAAAAGGCTGGTAAAATCGTTGGCAGTAATGCTGTTTGGTACAGCGTCAACCACGATAATTCCAGCTTTTCTAAGTTGTTCGTGATACTTTGGATCCTTAAGTAATACCTCAATGTCATTTGCAATTTGCATCGACTCTTGAGGCTTTTCGGCATAGCAATTTAATGTGATTTGAAAACGGAAAATCTCCAATTCACGGGAATTATTCCACGTTTCCGGAACACCTCCGTTAGGATAATCAAAAGTGATATAAGGATATTCCGGCAATTTTTCCCGATTAATCGGCACAACAGACAATCCCGTGATATTCGTAATAATCTGACGGAATGCCTCCACTTTTTCACCGTAATCAAAGGTTTTTGCGTTGTACGTCAATATGATCACTCCTTCCTTGAAGGAAGTACAAATAGGCACCAACAATATCTTGACTGTCACCGTAACGTGTAACCGAAAACTGTTGACCTCTATACCGTACGACTGTCTTTTCGGGAACTTCCAAGTGAGAAAGCCACTCCCATGAATATGAGCTTGCATCCCCACCAGGTAGTTTCACTAACGTACTAGCACTATTGCCGACTGAGATAATTGGTTCTCGGATAGATTGCCATTCCAGTGGTTCCTTACTCTGATCACCCCAATGGTCGTCAGCTGTGGTTGTGGGAATCGCATATTCAAAATCAACGCTCATTAATCGGAATATCTTGTTAATATTGCGACTCATAAGCCGTTGGACCTTAGCAGGCATTAGATCACCACCCAGCTGATTGAACGTTGCATTGCACCAGTATCAATTAGCGGATTATTGAATCCTTTATTAGCTGCAGTAATAGGTGCGTTCTTAGGGCTGGCATTCGCCATAGCCCGTTTCATTTGAATGGAAACGTACTCGCCAACAGCATTGAGAATAGGTTTCCAAGAAGTTGATGTTCCATTCAGAACCTTGCTAACCTCTTCTGCTGCAATCTTCGCTACGTGGGGACGAATGCGTTTAACTGTGTTCGTCAACAGATGTCGAGCTGGGATTCTAACTTGTTCGGCCAACAGAAAATAAACGACCAATTTGCCATTTTCTTGTCGAGCAAGACTTGGCTTTCCGGCCTTTGTGGTATAGAAAAAAAGCCCGTCAATTTCACGAGCTTTTCGTTTACCAGCTACTGGCATTGGAATCGTCAAGTACTTACTGTGCGACGGTTGGATAGTAGCTCCCGTCTCACTAACACCTATTAGCATTTGCATGAAATCGATTGAACGATCACCTTCCTGCTTAAGCGCACCCACAAAGACCGTGTGATGCTGTAATTCAGAAAGAATCTCGATTGCTCGTCCCAAGTGGTTAAAGTCATCGGCTTCACTCATAAGAATTGCACCTTCCATCCATCATTCAAGCCAAGCGCGTTCAACATGTCATTGAACTGGTCAAAGTACACGTCTGTGCCGTTAGTATCAGATAGGTTAACTTGAAACACATCAGCTTTAACTGATGTTGCTACTCCATCCGCTTGTTCTGACTGATGTAGTAAGTGCGCTACAAATAACGTGACTAACGTCTCCATATCATCATCAGATACATTGTAACTGCGACACTTGATCTCAGCTTGTCGGATGAACAAATCCAGCTTGTTATTTGCCGATTCGTCATCAAACAATTCAGGGTAGGTTTGTGTAAGCTTTTTCTGAACCGTTTCTTTAAGATTTTCTATCATGATTATGCCCTCCTTTATTGAGGGACATTAATCTTGCGCCCCACCTTTAAATATGGTGCTGGGAAACGTGTATTGGCATCACGAAGACTACCAACCGAAACACCCAGCTTTTTTGAGACCAGATATTCGCTATCCCCTTCAACGACAACATAAGTCGTGGGATTAGCTTTTTTAGAAGCTTTTGCTTGTTTAGCCAAGTCAATTCCTCCTTTCTAAGGAAAATTATTCGGCATCACTAGTCTGCTCTTAATCCTCAACTACAGGTTCTTTTACTGTTACCTTGGTGGTAGCTGATTGGTCACCAGAAGTTGCGGTAATCGTAGCAGTTCCTGGAGCAACAAAGGCTACAGTACCGTTTGCAACCGTTGCAACCGTTGCATCGCTAGTAGTCCAGGTAACCGTCTTATCAGTAGCCTCTGCAGGTGTAACAGTTGCTTGTAATTCAACCGTCTTGCCTACATCACCAGTGGCTGTCGCTTGGCTTAAGGCAATTCCCGATACGGGTACCTTTACTTCTTTACCGCCATCATTTTCAGATGGCGTTATGCTTTTGGGCCTACACTCATAATCACAACGTTGCGAACCTTATCGAATGCTGGTAAGACTTTTTGTGAAATATGAACAAAAGTACCAACTGGATCAAACTGACGTGCAGTATAAAGCGTCATACCGTCTGTAGTCCGAGAAAGTTGAACACTTGATTCACCTTGAAGTCCTAAATCTTCGTTGGTATCCGTCCAAGCTAAACGTCCAACCGGTCCAGCTGGCAACAGAATTACTGTGTCATCAGGAATAAAGCGGTCAGAGCCAACACCCTTGTTATAGATAAGTGTGTCAATTCCAAGCGTATCTGTGATGAGTTGCTTAACAGCTGGTTGAGCAATCGCAATGTTGTTACTTGATTTGTCGATAGCTAAGGAGTTAATCACTTCTCCAGACTTAGCAATTTTCCGGAAAGTACGACCATTCATCAGAGCATGTGCGATAACCGTTCCGTTGTCATCGTTGATTTTGTCAATTTGTTCTTGAATATCAGCCAATGGAGCCGAATCCATATTTCCCCACTCAGTGGAAACTTCAACTTTATGTTCCGCAGGCAAGCCAAAGTCGCGCTTGTAAAGTAAATTTCCGCTTGTTACGGAGATTTTTCCAGTCGTTAGAGCTTGCATTGACAATACTTCACGCGTAAAGGTTGCGTCAGTCAATAAAGTAGCTGGGTCTTGATATTGGGTATTAGTAATAGCCTCTACTTGCGCTTGACTGGCATTATTTGCCAAAGCGTTTTTAATATCGCTACGACGTTTTTCATCCATGCCTTTGTAATTCTTGAATGGAATTAACCCAAATTTGTCGCTTTCAAAACCAATGTTGTTAAGCTTAACAGCTTTAACGTCATCAGTAGTTGCAGTCAGCATACGAGCTGGCTCGTTTTCCCCATAGATTAATTCAACCTCATCTGTACTGTTGTAGACAGTACTAAATAGGCTTTGATATAGATATGGTTGGCGCTCATTTGCACGTTGATTCCAGTATCCAATAATTGCATTTGGATTTTCAATATCCGCTAAAGTACGCATTTAATATTCCTCCTCTAATCTCTCGTGATGAATGTGACTTTTGGTAAAACGGGTTTCAACGCTGTTTGTAATGCAGCAGTATATAGTTTTGCCGTCTCATCATCCATCCGTTTAATATTTACGGTTCCGGCAACAATGATTGAAGCTGGTTGGGCCCCTTCAACAATGTTGTAGTCGTTTCGCAAAATACCTTGTGCTTTTGATGCATCAGTTGTTGGTGTTAAAACCGCACTACCGTCATCTGTATTTGCAAAGTCCTTATTTGACGTGAGCAAGGTACCTGCACGTAAATACTTTTGACCATCCGCATCTGCAGTTAAACTTGGATCGTCTACCATGCCCGATAAAGTGGTCGCATTGCGGTCGTCGATAAGAATATCAGTACCGCCGAAAATTGATTTCTTCATTCCTTAACCCTCCTGTGGTTTATTTGAAATTGTCTAATGGGTTCAATCCTTGAGACGATTCAGCAACGTGTTTCCCAAAGTTATCTAGAGACTGGTTAACAGTAGTATCCTTGGGGATGCCACCTTGTTGGTATTCCTTACGAACGTTAGCCTCTGTGTCCTTCTGCAACTTGGTAATAAAGTTTAAAAGCGTGCTAGCATTGTCGATTGTCTGGTTACGATCATTGGTAACGAGCATATTTACTAGGCTGTTATCAACAGTCACTCCAGCTTCTTGGAATACCTTGTTTGTAGCGTCCAAGATGTCACGGCGTTCTAGTTGTGCTTTCAGCTCTTTATTTTCCTTTTGCTCAGGTGTAAGAGGCTTGTCCTTAGGATCCTTGCCTCCGTTCTTTAACTTCTCAATTTCAGTATTTGCACGATCAAGTTTTTCCTGCAGTTCATTCTTTTTCCCTTGTTCCTGACCAATGCGACCTTTAAGTTTTTCGATGATTGCTTGATTGTCGTCCGTTAGGTCATCGTTGGAATTAGTTGAACCAGCTTGAGTGCCATTGCCCTCTCCGCCTTCCGAACCACTTGCATTATTCAGATTGGGGTCGGTTGGGCTCCCATCGTTAGAATTGGTTTGTTCCGCAAAATACTGTAATAGCATTGGTAACGCATTGCTATATAGTTTCATTTCAAAAAACTCCTTTCTCGCATTTAAAGCCATGGGAGGCTCTCAGATTGTTCTTTAACGTCCGCAACACACGGAAAAGGACACAAAAAAAGCACTCAACATAAGTTGGGTACCAATTCAATTAAAATTATTCAACTTCTTCTATTTCTTCATGAGGAATCTTGATGCATCGACATGAAGGATGTGAATCTTCAACCACTTTGGGTGCCTTATCTAATGTATAAGGACCACCGCCAGCTAATCCAACACAAATATCACAGGCACTAGGCTCAGTCACCCAGTCGACCTTCTCAATACCCATCTGCCGATAAGTTGCATCGTTCACACGGTCAATCATCTTAGCCGATTCGCTACGAACCAACCTCTTAACGATATAATCCATCTGTTTTGCTCTGTCAGCAATCGATGCGGTTGGCTTAAATTGGCTCTTTTTAATGTGTTTTTTCATTAATTCAGTTAAGTCATCTGGTCCCAAGCCATGTTTAATGTTCTTGTTAACCAGATTCTCAACATCATTAGCCATCGAATCACTATCTACCCAAAGTCTACTCGACCAACTAGCGGTATTTTGTGGGTCTGTAATGAACGAATATGTTTTCTTGGCAGGAAACTTCTTTCGCTGTTGCTTAGGCTTTGCAGTGAGCTTAAACAGCTTTTTTTGATGTTCAATTTGCTCCTGTCCATCAGCTTGAGCAGTAATATCAATTTGTTTTTGAGCTTTGACAGCCCAACGAATGGCACCAATGCCTAGGATAGCTAGAAGCATGTGTCGTTTGTCTATATCTTTGTATCTTGAGATATAAAAACCGAGTCTATCTGTCGCTTCTTCAGGCCAATCAGAAGTATCCATACCATCTAAGGCGCTAGCAAACTGTTCTCTGTCCCAAGTAGTTACCGACTTACTGGCTTGTGATACAGATAATCCATTCTCATCTGCATACTTGGTAATAAAGTCTACTAAATGACTTTTAATGTAGGTCAAATATTCTTCAAAATACTCATCATTCCGCTTATCACTTTGATTATCTTGATTGAGCAGAGTTTGTATTCTGTGCTTGGCCCGCTCCAAGGTTGGCGTCATCGCTCACACCACCCTTCTGCTTTTGCTGGTCAGAAAGATATTGTTGTAGGGATGCATCCCCCTTTTTTGCTTCTTCGTCTTCCTGGTCGTGTAACCGATCGACAGCTTTTTGTGGATTATCAATCCCACTAAAGAAGCTAAGTTTGGTAACATCGTCAACCTGACCATTTAGCTTAGTGATAATGCCCGCTTCCTCACTGAGATTATGTGGGATGCTTTGTTTGTGTTCAAACGTGAGATCACTCACCTTTAGACTCTTGTCTCCCCAAAAATCAAACAGCAAGGTAAATAGTTGGCGTAAAGCCTTATCCATCTTGAGCGCTTTAGTCCTGGCCTTAGCCTGCATAGGTTGATAGCGTTGTAAAAGTGCAACACCACTAATCGATTGAGCGGACATTCCAAAGTTAGAGTCATTCAAGTTAACCACTTGAGATATTTGATATACCAAATCAATCGCTCGATTCAGCCAATTCTCTTGTGTCTCGTCATTTGGGTTAGGTGTAAGAAACTTCACGTCAGGTGGCGTTGGAGTTTCGTTATTAAAGTTGGTATTAATCTCTGTGTATAGATTAATCAATCGCTTAGTAACAATGTCTTCTACCTGCTGAGGTGATAACTTTTGACCAGTCACAACCAAATACGAATCTGAAAAAGCACTAATGTCATTCGCTTTAGCTGAGAACACATCATCAATGCTATCAATCAAACTCATAGTGTCATCGAAAATTCCGGTGCGTTCATCATCTTCTGCTAACTCAAATAGTGGAGTTATTGGAAAGGTGTGCACCGAGCTTTTTTTGACAACGCTTGGATCATCGGAGTCAGCATTGGTAACCACTATTTTTCCATTTTCTCTGACAAGCTCATAGTCTGCCTTCGGAGTGATTAAAGTAGCAGTAGCAACGTCGGCGTCAGGACTGTATCTAATTCCGAACAGCGGTCTGTGCACCACGCTGTTGTCATAAACCAGAATAGTATCTCGTGGCGAGCAGGCTGTAATTTGCAAGGCACCATCGTTAAAGTATGCATACAAATATGAGCGTCCGTAAATGTCAGCTTGCTTGGCCCATTCACTAAACACATCAGCATAGTCATTATCATTAAGCCACGCCTGAATCTTATCGTTCAATACATCGTCATTAGTATCGTCGGATTGATGTTTAATCTGGACGGGGTCACCGCTAAAATAGCCATTAAACGTATTAACCAGCTTCTTAGGTAGGTTGATAACTAGCCTTGCGTCCGGTTTGTTCAACGGCTTCTTTTCACGCCCAATAATTTCATGATGTCGCCCTTTGTAGTAATCACGCTTCAATTTATATTTAGGTGCAATCCACGCTTGGTGGTAGTTGATAATGTTGAACACATCTTCTAAGTTTTCCAAGATATTAGCCGTTGCCGGATATAGAAACACATCATCGTCATTAATGATGACGTGCTCGTTAACATGTATCTCCTGATCACCGCTGTATAGTTCCTTATGAAGCGGAGTGCCACTTAAAATAAAGTCTTGATTACTTTTTTTAAAGTAATTAGCCGTCCTCAATACTTCCCACCTCCTAGTAATTGCTAAATGTTTGTACGCCCTCGTTATGACTGTTAGGCGCTAATATCTTCATGCAGAAATATCTCATTGCATCCATAGCATGATCGTGCTCTTTTACCACTTTGTCTTCTCCATGCTGTGTTGCTTTGTCATCCCATACATAACTAGCCAACTCTTTAAACAGATTGTTCAAGCCCTTAGCAAATTTAATTCTGCCGTTGCTCATAAGCGACTGCGTTAATCTGATGCCATCTAACACATCGTTATTAGCGGGGATGACTTGATGTCCACGTTGTTGTAGCTTGATTGCAAAATGAACCGCTGATGGGTCCAAGATAATGGGTGCGTTAATGCGCCCTAAAAATTGTTCTAGGTCGTTGGCATATTGATCATCACTCTTTTGCGCTTGACTACCACCTGTTTTGCTAGCCTGACGGGCATCAAAATAGTACTCGCGCAAGCAATACCAAACGCCATTAGAAAAACCCCACAGCAGGAATACCGTAGGGTTTAAAGCACCATAATCACATGACACAACGTATCTAGTTATCGAATTGACATCTGGAGTATCAACCACCATTGTCTCTTTGTCGAAATTATCATAAACAACACCATCAGCCAGTACCCACTTACCTTCAATGAAACGTTGGTAGAAGACGCCTGTGTACATCCGCTCGTATCGTTCTTTAGTTTCCTCAGATAACGATGGATTATCAGGCATTTTGAAATGGATATGGAGTGCCTTATGCTTTTCCAACTGATCTAACCATTCAGTCTTAAACCAGTGATAAGGACCGGCAGGGTTGCAGTTAAACCAAAACTTTGCCCCATCAACAGAAGCACGCGCGGTTGCTTGGTTAACGAACGACTGAGGCATCAATGCCACCTCATCAAAAAAGAAGCCCGCGACCGTAATACCTTGCACTAGGTCTTGGCTTCCTTCATCTTTACCACCAAACTCAAAAAAGTAATTAACATGACTACCACGGCTTACTTCAAGTAAGTTGTCTGCCCGCTTGTCCTTAACCTGATAGCCTCGTCCTTGGAGCATGCGCTTTAAAGGTCGAATAACATTACGTCTAAGCGAACCGATTGTCTTGCCAGAAACACCAAATTGCTCTTGGTCAAAGTTCATCATGGCCCACTCAATAAAACTCATAGACATGACGAGCGTCTTACCAGCACGAACAGATCCATCACAGATAATTGCTTCGTAATCTCTTCGATTGGTCCACTGGGGATGAGTAGCAATCGCATTTCTAAAAGACTGAGCTTCAAAAAGTTTAGGATCTAAATACCAATTCAACACATCTAATTGCTTAGACGAGAAAGGTACAAAATCAAACTGGTTGTCTCTCATTGCTCCTCACCACCTTTTTTCTGCTTAGCATTGATAATTGCCTTCAAGAACGTATCTTGGCTTACATCGTCATTTTGAGGCTCTGGTAAGCGGTCAAGAAGTTCCTTCATGGCTTTTTGTTTGTCATAGAGCTTAACAACCAGTCCATCACGTCCAACACGCAATTCCTCCACCGTCGACCAATCTATCTGACTGCTTGGTTTTAAATGAATATCAGCTTGATGAAACTTAACCATCCGCTCGTTAGAATCAAATACCGGATTACCATCATTGTCTGTAGCAACTTGCTCATACGACTCATAGTCTAGAACATCGCCTAGCGAGGCAGTTGCCTGCTTAATGTATTCCTTTAGAATATCGGTTGCAGTGATAAACAATTCGGACTGCTGTTGCCTACGCAACTTGTCCAAAGCTTCTTTTATGCAATCATTTGCAATCAATCGGGGACCACTGTTGCGTGCCGTATCATAGTCACCACCATAAGCTTGCTGATATGCCCACGTCGCGTTAAAACGTTGCAAATAGTACAAGCAGAACAACTTTTGCTTCTCCGTTAAGTCCCCATTTTCGGCTAATTCATCTACTGCAACCTCTATATTTTTGTGTGCACCCTTTTTGGTTTTGTGTGCACCCTCTTTTTTAGAAGATGCAACTTTACCAGTACCGTCACGAGTCCAACCATTCCGCTGTTTCCATGACTTAACCGTATTGAGCGTCACGCCATACTTAGCTGCAATATCCTTATACTTCATACCCGATACATAGTCTTTGTATGCATCCTCAATATGCTCACCCATTACATATCACCACGCCTCCAGTCAATGCTGTTTTTTTAAATGTTTAATCTGTTGTGTCCAACGTAACTTCATTGTTACCGGGGTCGTTAATGACCTCAACTAATCCAAAATACTTATTCAGTTCAGCGATAAAATCATCCTTTATGTCCCAAGGAATATCCACGTAGTTGCCATCAGATAAGCAAACACGATATTGCTTTCTTTCCGATCTCTGTTGAGTAAAAACAACATGTGATAAAACGACACCGTTTTCTGCTCCGCCTTGGTTAAAAGTAAACATATAATCCCTCCACACTACTCTGTCGTGATGTACCCCGCTTGGTAACATCCAACAGCAAATGCTTTTTTGTCATCGAAGCCTTGTCGAAGAGCCTCCTCATATGCGACGTGTGCCATGTAAACCTGTGACTTGACCAATTCTTTTAAAGTTCCTTCTTCACGCTCCTGCTGTAACGTGGCAAGACGTACGGCATCTTGGTTAGCAACATCATTGATCTGGTCTTCAAACATCTTTAAAAAGGCATCTTTATTTGCCATTAGGTTTCCCTCCGTTATCATCGTCCGACTTGTGCTTCTTCAATCGTTCTTGCTTACGCTTTTCACTCAGCCAATGCTCTAAGTCGCCTAAACACTGCTGTTCAGTATTGCTGACGTAGCCATATCCTGTATGTTTCATCCCCATATTGCTTTCACCACCAGCATGATAAAAATTAGAGCTATTCCAATGACTGTTTCAGTTGGTACGTCTCTTCGATCGTTCATGTGGCTCGTCTCCTTTCTATATCTGTTCCCATAACGACATAACGCAGTCTTCACGAATCACCAGGGCTTGCCCATCCTTAACTACAAACCGTAAATACTTGGGAACCTTTTTGCTTGTCATGGCGGCAACGGTGTCTTCCGAAACCAACACATCGCGACTTAGCAACTGCGTTTGACCAATATGTTCTGGATCATATCCCCAGAATTGCAATGTATATGGTTTCAGTTGACTAGTGTCCCTAATGTCCATAGTTAGTTATCCTTCTTTCAAACTGGTCGAAATCGATCAGGTTGAATTTTATGTATAAAAAAGCCAGCCATCTCTGACTGACCCAACCAGTAAATATCGTACCTGCTATCCGGTGTATACTTTCTAAATAAGGAAAGGAGGATATTTATGGAACTAATTTCTGTAGTTTCTAGCGACCTATCAGCTATTGGTTATGACGAATATAACCAACAATTGGAGATCGTCTTCAACAGTGGTGGTACTTATCTTTATAGTGGCGTTCCTAGTTCAGTGTATGAAGGCCTATTGAATGCCGGTTCAAAGGGCCGATACTTTCACGCTTTTATTAAAGGTTATCCTACTACTAGAATAGGCTAATCAATATTAACAAGAATCACCGCTGGACCATCGAAGTTAAATACTTCCTTGTTACCAACGGTGATTTTTGATTTCTCATATGGGTCCAAAATAATAGATTGAATTCCAACCCGAGAACGCAATTCATCAGATAAATCTTTCGTTGAAACTTGGTTTAATTCCAACTGCTTCACCTCGCTAAATTTATTTACTGCAATGCGATTGGTGAGGATTTGCACCTCACATGGTGTGTGGTCACAATGGAGTCACCCACTGCCCGTTACGCGCACCTGACTGCGTCTACCTATTCCGCCACAATCGACTGAATGTTACGGGGGGAGGTTTCCAGTCCCCGTTTTCACGCCCACGCTTAGCACCGTGACGTACTTTTTGAAGCAAATCCGACCCATTCTTAACCGCATTGCTTCACCAAATTAACATCGCATGCAGGAATCGAACCTGCATTTAGCCAACTGCGATACCGTTACTATTCATGTTTCTTAAGGGAGTTATTTATGACCAGGTCGCGTACCCGGTCAATATCGCCCGTAGGAGTCGAACCTACTGTATTCCGAATGCGATACACTACAATACTAACTACTTTGGAGGAGTAGATGTTTGTCAGCCTATCTCTAGGCAAATTCACCAGTGGGAGTCGAACCCGCAACACTTCCATGTCGTCCCAGACTAGTGAACCAAAGGCAATAAACGGAAAGTAATGGCTGTCCCACGTAGGGACAATAGAGATGGTCAGAATCGAACTGACCTACGCCTACATCTCTAAATCTTTCGATAGTACTAATTTATCACTTAAAAGCGGTCATGGAGACCGGTCATAGTCCGGCAAAACTCCGGTCAGACTCCGGTTTTCTTCGAATCCTGCCTTTCCTTGTAAATATGCAGATCATCTAATAGGTATGCGTCCGCAAATTCCAACAATGCATGAGGCTTCACCTTGTCGAAGTACTGCGTTTTTTCATAACCAATAGCTCGATAGCACATCCCGTCCGTAAACTCCTCAATATACAGCATACTGAGAACCTGCTTGCTACGGTCGCTTACATGGCTAAATGCTTCGATAGTCCGCTTAACTACCTGTTCTGCAAAAAGTCTCTGTACGATACGACGATCGGCCGTGTTTTCTGAACTTGGCGATTTGGGCATTCCATCCATCTCCACCGCTTTCAAATCGCTAATCGAACGTCCGCTGTTGCGTACCATTGCGGGGAACGTCACTGCCAAAAAATGTTTACACCGATTAATTGTCGCTTCTCTATCCAATTCAGGAAAGAGACTTTCCATAGAAAATTCGTTATGATTCAACCCGTCCACCCCTTGCGATTGCTGATTTTTATGCTACGATTAACACATCCGAATAATGCGTCAGCAATCCATCGTCCTTGCCGGGGCGATTTTTTTATGGGCTTAATTACGGATCTTCGTAACTAACTCATGAAAAGCTTCCAGGATAACGTCACTGTACTCACCCATCTTTTGGTTAAATACATTAAAAATAAAATTGCCAATCAGAATCGTAAACGTACCTGAGATAAACACCGCAAGCACAACGCTAATTAACACGAAAGTCCAAGCGCTCATTTTGTATACCCATCATATGGTTCTGGCTCTCTCAATCAATAAACTGATCCACCATATTTTTCCACCGCTTTGGCCGCTGTGAAATTATCGAATAGAATCTTATCCCCATTCCAAACCTTCGCCTCGGTCCAATCAAACGTAAGCTGTTTTACTCCGGCGTACCAACCATTGCCAATTTTTACTACATAACGATTACTCATAACCTATCGCCCTCATCCCTTAAAATCCTAATTAAAGTATCCGTTTCCCTTTTTGTTATTGTTTTTGGAATTCCAATCTTTACAACCCTTGTCATAGCCCTTTCAAGCCCATTCCAGGCAAGCCTATCGTTCTTGCTCATACCATTGAGTCGCATAACTCTTCGCCAACGATTATTCATCCTTTACCTCCTCGTAAGTCTTACGGAAAATCTCATCTTTGATGGGCCAATGCTCGCCTTCAATACCTGTAGCAATCCAGTCTCCGAGGGTAAAATATTCATCGCCTTCTAAGGTTTTAATTTTATAAACCCACGATCTTTTCAAGATTTCATATTTCTCAATCATCTCTTTTGACCCGTCGAATTGCTCAGCCTCAATAATGGCTGTTTTGCGATACTTTTTAGTCATCGTCAGCCTCCTCAATAGGTACTGGGTTGATTGCTTTAACCCATGCGGGTGCATTGTCAATTTGAGATTGGGTGACAGTTTCGACTTTATCTTTGGACGCTGGTTTCGGGATTAAATGATAATTTATACGCCATCTGTATCCATCGTTGTACGCATACAATTGTTCTTGTGCCGTTTCTCCTCTATAAGCGCCTGGAAATTTTTCAACAGTTCCTTCCATCGGCAGCACATACTTTTGCTCTTCAACTTCATATCCGTTAACAATCGCTTTAATAAATCTAAAGCGGTCTTGATTGTTGATTGGTCGAGTTTTGATTACTGACGATTCTTCATCGAGCCACCTAAGGTCTCTGTTTTGTAAATCAGCTAATCCGTGAATGAGTTGAATATCATTCTTACCCAAGTCACTTTTTTGTTTATAAAAATCATCAAACCAAGCTGGAACTTTTACTTTTTCAGTCATCCTCTACCTCCACTGCCCACTTGCGGTATTCTTCGGGGATTTCGTCTAAAGTGAATTCAAAATTTTTGCCATCCGGAATGTAGGTAGCCGTACCGAGGTAGTCTTTTGAAAAGCGGCAAAGATATTGGGGTTCACCATCCATACCCATTCCCGGCATTGGAACACGGAACTTAGGTTCTACTAGTTCAACGTCTTCACCCGTGAACAGTCGACTACCGCCAGTGGTCGGCTTTTTTGTATCTAAACCAACGAGATAATCAAGAGATGCATCAAACAAGGCCGCACCTTCTGAATTCAGCAATAAATCCAACTCAATTAAATCTGCGTACACAGTAACTTCCGCATCTTTGGACTTATATTTAATTTTGGCTTCATGATCATTTATCGAAACGATGTGATAAGCCGTCCTTGGATGGAAAGCAGTAACGCCGAAACCATCGCTGGTTCTGACTGCTCGTTTATTAGTTACCCAAAACACAAGTCCTTCTTTTACATTCGTTGTCATTCAAAACACCCCAATAATTTGTCTAATTTGCTAGGTACATCAGTTGTAAAAATTGGCACATCATATTTCACTTTTTTCTCTGGCTCGAAAAATTCTACTGGATCACTTTTCCATTCCAGAAAACCAAACAGTACGGTCAGGATGATTAACACAATCAGTAACACCAGAATCACATCTAGAATCCACATACTCATCGCGTAATCTCCTTAATTTCGGTCACTGACAACTCCACCCTGGGCTTGTCCGAGTAATATTTGTTGCTTCGCGTGCTCACTATCTGGGCGTCATCTACCCACAGGAGCCCTGTGCAGGCGTCTGTAACTGCTTTAAAGTAATTATCTATATCACCTTTAACAACTGGTCTATGGGCTCCTGACAGCCGTTTAGCACGTTCCTTTTTACTTAGGGATTTTTGAATCGGCCGGTAGACATCCAGCTCGACGTGAAGTGGGCCAGTAAGGGGTTCATCGTGATATTGATTGCGTACACTAACTCTTACCAGTACTTTGTAACCTTTTGAATTAATCGGGTCATACGCGGTCACATGCTTACCACGCCTTGCAAATCTTGGTCTTGGTTGAGGCACTGGCTCGCCATTAATTACTATGTTGATACTATTCGTCATTTTCTAAATACCATGCTCCTTTGTAAAAACTACTGTGTTGGGGGAATTAAAAACCTCTTGCAAACTATCTGCATCAAAATACATATAATGCTCTAGCCCACCGTTTGAATAACTCACTTTAACTGTCATATTCAGAACTTCTTCAACGTGATAGGCAACGTAAATTTGCAGCATTCTCACGCCAAATAGCTTGTCGTAGATGGGATATGCGTTGTGAACCCAGAAAACAAGTCCAGATTTAATCTCCGTCATAGTTTCCTATCACTCCAATCTTTTTGAGTGTCTCAACGTCTAGCTTGATGCCGTTAACTGGCACATGATACTTTTCGCTAAACGCCTGTGGTCCAATCTGCTCGATTTCCGAATGGTGAGCCCGGCAGAGAGACATTACATGTCGCTTAGTATGGTCAACGTGATTACGATTCATACCCGATCCAAGGACGTCCACATGATGAATGTCTGCACGCTCTCTACCGCAAATTGTGCACACTCGGTGGCGACAACATTGAAACGCGTAGTACTCCTGGTCACGTGGCAACAACTCATAGCCTGCCTTAAACGGCACATGCCACTCAAACATGAAATCGATAACTAGGTCGAGTAATACATTTGCATCGCTCACAGTCGATTTCGTGCTGTCTGACAGGCTGATTTCTTTGCCGGCAGTGTAAATGCTGTATTGCGTGTAGAACATCTGCTTTAAAAAATCCTGTGGGACAATGAAATGCTCCTCGATATCGTGTAGCAAGGCGAAGAACAAACGCCGTTGTTGTGCTCTAGCCTTTCGTTTATCGACTAGTTCGAAGTCCAACCACATTAGCTCATCAGAGCCGTATAGCGTTTCAATGTGATCAAGGCTGACTGCCGTCTTTGGCCTAATCAGAATATCGCCGTTGTCTAGTATTTTCGCCATTGCCCGTTGCATCTGCCCGCCTCTTTGCCCGGTACTCATCTTCTGTGAGCAGTCCGTCCTCAAATCGGGAAAATAAGTCTTTTCCGTTTTGCTGGTAGTAATCTGGATTCATGCTTTGCCCTCCTGTTCCAACTGCTTAATTTCCTCAACCATGTTGTGGATGGTCGAGTGAGTATGCTTAGTCAGCTTCGCAATCCGTTTCTGTGACAATCCTTGTTCCCAAAGTTCCTTAACTCTTGCTAAAGATTGTTCATGTTCAATGCTGTCTTCACGCCTGGGGACCGAGTTAGCTAGCTTGTTTAATTGCTTAACTTTCTCTGCAGGCGCTTCGGCCACACTGCCATATTGGTTTTCTAGTTCTTGGATTTTATCTAATACTGCTTGATTCATACTGTCACCTTCCGACTTATTTTCTAAATGTGTCTAAGCTAATGTTTAACGTGTCTGCAATTTTGCACATCATGCTAAATCCGTAATCGTCTTCTCTTGTTGTTTAAGATTTTTCACAATGATTTCCCAAATATTCCGTTTTTATTTTTAGAAAGGTAAATCCTCATTGCTAATGTCTATCGACGAGTTGCCATTAGCAAAAGGATCGTTTTTCGGATTCGTCTGCTTTGCAGTGCCAGTAGATTGTGGTGCACTGCTTTGCGCTTGTGAGTTGCTTACAGCCCCCTTTGGCTCAAGGAATGAGAAGTTCTCAACGACAACCTCAGTCACGTAAACACGTGTGCCTTCTTGATTCTCATAGTTTCGAGTCTGAATACGTCCTTCTAGTCCAACTAGTGACCCTTTGTGGGTGAAGTTAGCGAAGTTTTCTGCAGCTTTTCGCCAAATGACGAAATTAATCCAATCAACCTCACGTTCGCCATTTTTTGTTTGGAACCGTCTACTAACTGCCAAAGTTCCCGAAGCAACAGCTAAACCACTCTCGGTGTATTTTAATTCCACATCTTTTCCAAGCCTACCTGTCAGTGTTACGTTATTAAGCATGTTTTCTTTCCCCCTCGGGAGTTGTTAATGCCTTCAATGGAGTCCATCCCCATCTAACTCTTCCGTAAGCAACGTCATATTTAATTTGAAATATCTCGCACCATTCCGAAAAGGTTCGTTTTGCCTGGCCAATTACAACCCATTTACTGTTCGTTTTATTTCTGCTTTGTTCTAGAATCGTTGCCCATCGACAATTTTCAGGGGAGTATCCCTTGTCAACATCAACTCTGTCTATTGTCAATTTATCCGAATATCCATTTTTTACAGACCAAGTCTGAAATTCGATAAAATCGTCCTTCCACTCATCACAAACAGAAATTCCTCTGCCACCATAATTACCAAACGAACTATTGTGTAAGTCTTGGCATCTTGATTTCATTCCCAGCCAAATGGCATAGAGACGTTTATCTTTGTATGCATATTTTTTAAAACGAATTGACGTCGTCTCTTTACGTAGACAACCACAAGATCTAGTTTTACCAGAAGTTAAATCCGTCGTGCTGACATAGCAGTTATTTCCGCAGTCGCAAATACAGTGCCATTTTCCTTTGGTTTGCTTATTTTTATTTCCTGGAATCCACTCAGTTGCAACAAGTCGTCCGAATCTAATTCCCTGTAATTCTTTTTGTTTCAAGGCATTCACCCCCACTATCGCAACTCAACATCTCTTGTGAGTCGCCCTGTCAATACCACTCGATTAATCATAGTCGGCGCCTCCTAATATTCCTGATTCCAGGTTTTATATTTAATTGCAAACTCTTTTGCCACAGCCAGATAGATCTCAATTAGCTTTTTATCATTGCCGATAACATCAACCTTGGTCATCTTGTCCCGTTGCGATTTAGAAGCACCTTCACCAGCCATGCGATTCCTTAGGTTGGTTAACCTAGTCTTGAGTGAAACGCCGGCTCGCCGGTCTACCTCAGCATAGATTTCATTGCGAACTTCTTTGTATCGCTCAATCCCACCACCCAACAAATGAGCGATTTTGTTTATCAGGTGTGTGGTTTCGTTTTGCCAGTCCATTGTGGACGTGCCAACGATTTCAGCAATACCATCAACCTTTGAATCCAGTTGCTTAGTTGCTAACTCTTGTTGAGCCATTTCTTGTAACAGACCATTGACCATTTGTAGCCCAGGACTTAACTGTGAGACGTCCAACTTGATTTGCTGTTCCATCTCGTTAAACGCTTTGATATATTGCAGCTTGAAACCGTCAGCTTTGTGTCCCGTGAAGCCCATTACGATAAATGCGAATCCATCACGATTCATGTAGTACATTGGATTCGCCTTGCCGTTTGAAGCTGTATATTGCCCTTCTACAAACATGTTTTCTAGTAGAGCGGAATTTTCCGCTGTACTAATTTTTGTATTGATCGCTTCTAAAACATCCTTATGCTGCTTACCAAATGTTTCTGCTACTTGCAAACTACTAGTTACCGCTTGCTTATCTTTCATGATTACTAGATCATCCATGCTTTCATCCCTCTTTCTTGGCATTCCTAGCTTCCAACTCGGCCAGTTGTTGGTTAAGCTTACTCAACTCGTCAGCAGACAACGTCTGCTTAGCACTGTCATCGGGCTTATAGTCGTCCTTTGCCCATCCGGGTAAGGTTTCGACTGATTTTTTAGTGGACCTAACCGGCCCTTCGTTTAAGTAATTCTCAAACTTGTCAGCCTTAAACAGCGTTGACGGTCTCAAAAACTTATTCATCTTCGAATCGTTCAGCCAAGAACTAGCTTTGTTATCGATAACCGACTTAAAATCTTCAAGTGTGTAACCTTCATGGATTCTAGCTTGCACTAACTTAACCGTATCCTTGGATTTGGCTTTGAAGTGCTTTCCGGTTTGAGAATTCAGGTAAAGGATAATCTCTAAGACTTGTCCGTTGAGTTGGTCGTTGCTCTGCCGCGCGACATTATCTTTTTCTTTATTCTCTAAGTTCTCTAAGTCTCTAAGTTCTTGTTTGTGTTGAACCGATGTTGAACCGTTGTTGAGTTGATGTTGAACCGATGTTGAATCGGTGTTGAGTTTTGCTTTTTCGTTTAAATCTAAATTCCAGTTAAACACTGTAATGACGGTGTATTCGTTGCTTGCTTTCAATCCAATTAGGTTGTTATCTTTTAACCACCTAAGCCACGAATAGATGGTGTTTGCTGTAACGTAATTTTTATTTCGTCGTGAATTTCTGCAGTTATATTTTTCCTCCAACTTGTCTCGACTCGTTAATAATTGTCCCGGTTCAAGGTGCTCTCCGTATACGTCAGCGGCTTCGTGGTTAACCATCATTAGCAGCATCAAGTAGAACTTCAAACGCTCAGCGTTAAGCCAAAGCTTTTCGTTCATCAGATTACGAGGCACCTTTATCCAGCCGTTGTTCAAAATGGATTCACCCCCTAACCATCCTTGCCATATCTGGATATCCATTTCTCCATCAACGTTTTAGTGGCTTCTCTCACGCATCCATAAGTATCATTGAATACCTCAGAACCTGAAAAGCGTAGTAAAGCATCACATTTAGTGGATAAGAATCGCTCCCGTTGTTTATCGTATGTCACTTGTTCTTTTGTCTTTTCATGAAAAGCATGCCCATCTAATTCTATAAAGACTTTCACAGGCTCCGCCGAAGTTATCGGATCACTCGCACAAAGCATGAAATCCACATAATAGCTACTTTTCTTGTTAGGAACTTGATACTGACAAACTAGGTTCGTAAAAGCACTAGATAAAGGCAACTTTGTTAATTCGTCCAAGTGATCAGTTAACTTCAAGTAGTTATAGGTCAGCAAGAATATCTTTTCTATTGGGCTTTTGGTTTCTGATAAATCATTTATTAATAACTCGTTTAAGTAATGTAAATCAACTTGCCAAACGTCTAGCAAATTGGTTGGCATTCCGTTAGCAGTAATCAAATCATCACTAGTGTGGCTAACGTTATCGAAAACGGCTTGTGCAATAGGAACTTTTGTCATAATCCTGCACCTCCCTAACTAATTAAATCGTTGATGTTGATAATCTGACCAAGTGACTTAGTAGCGCGACAGTAATCGCAATTTTCACATCTAGCGGGCTTAACCTGACCGTTAATGACGGCTAAGACATGGTCTTGATAACGTTCTAGCTCTGAATAGGCATAAGACAATTCCTCAGGCGGAATCATCAATGCCGCCTTATCAGGTGGATCCTGCTTAGTTACTGCGATGATAATCGGCGTGCACTGCACACCGTATTGTTGTTCAATTAATTCTTGATAAACAGCCATTTGAAGCTGATAGTTGTATTGAGTAACGAATGGTACGTAAGAACGTAAGTCAACGTTGTAGTAACGCTTGTGCAGGTCTTGGGTGGTCTTTAAATCAACAAAGTAGCCACGTTCAAGGTTTAAGCAATCAATCTTACCTTTCCAATCCACTCCATCAATTTCGCCTGTTACAATCTGTTCCTTGGCACCCACATACAAGTCGTTGAATTTCTCATCATTATCAAGCGCATCAATCATCGCTTGAGCGACTCTGTAGTCATTCTTGAGCTGGCCCTTATACTTTCCTGACTTAGCAATTAAATCGTCTTTGTGGGCTTCTACGAAGTCTGAGTGAGCTTCGTGTGACTCGAAGTAGCTATGCAAGTAATTTCCAACAAGCAATGGCGTCTGATCTTGATTAGGGTTCCATTCCCCTTTTAACTCAGCCAGCGCCTCAGCCTCACACTTCAAAAACCGCTTATATACGGTTGGCGATAGATACTGCCAGTCAGTAGCGACGTCATAATAGTTATCTGCCGTTAACCGGGTTAGCGAAGATGTCGATGTCTTCTTCCGTAAATCTTGCATTTTCTTCACCCTTTTCTTCTACAGGTGCATCCTGTTCTGCTGGCTTTGATTCAGCTTCAACTGGCTTGTCTACCTCTACAATAGGTTCTTTCTCTGTCTTGTTATCTGGAATTAAGTCGGCAATATCGTGAGGTGCCTCTTTACCGCTAACTTCAACTCTGGTATTGTCTGCTGGATTCTTATCATCCTCGGTATACATATCGCCAAGTGATTCAGGAAAGGCTTCACGCAAAGCGTTAACCATTGCCGTCTTTCGAATCATATTGTTGGGCATTGACTTCCAAGTTGATTGTCCTTTACTAAATTCGTCGAGGGCCAATTCAACGTGGGTTTCCTCACGATCGTCACGTTGGACAGTTGCCCAACCACCAATCAAAACGTCTTTAGGGAGCTTCACCGCTCCGTCTAGTTGTTCAATCTTGTCATCACGAGCAACCATGATTCCTGCCTTAACACCTTTAAAATGTGGATTTGAATTTGCGCGTTTCATAAATGCTTCTTTAGAAACGATGATTTGAGCTGGATTGTTACCGAACTTAACCAAGTAAGCTTCGTGTAAGAACGGGTTAAGCTTTTGGAATCGGCATAGTTGCATGAACATCACAACTTCTTGGTCTGAAACCGCCCCATTACCACTTACTAGATATTCACGTACGGTATTACCATTTAACTTAACAGCTTCTCCATTAACTTCGTATTCAATATTGGTTGTCATTACTGTATTTTCTTTAGCCATTACTTTTTCCTCCGTCGTCTATGCCTTTTCGAATTTCAATCCGTTATTGACCATGTAATTCTTGAGAGCGAATAACTGATCAATAGTTCCGGTAATCTTCAATGTGTAGCTTTGAACTGCTGAACGTTGGGAAGCTTCTACTTTAGTAGACTCTGTATTAGCGGTTGCTTGAGGAATCTCTGGAGTTTCTGGAATGGATTCGTGAGCAACCGTTTTTTTAATCGCTTCGACCGAATGCTTAGCGGCTACGTTATCAATAGCCTTAAAAATGTACTCCAATTCTTGTCCTTGTTCTAGCTGTGCAATCCAACCGTCTGGCTCAACTTGCTTTTGTTTTGCATAATCAGTGACTTGCTTCTTATTAGCTTTCAATAAGTCATCTGCGTTCTTCAATTCGGTTAAGGTGGCTGTAATTTCATCCTTCAACTTAGATTGTGTAATCGACTTATTAAGCCAATTTGGAGCAATCCGAACTCGGTTAGGGTCAATATCCAATTCCTTAGCCATCCCCGAAATAAGAAGCTCTACGCCACGTTCACGGTCAAGTCGGTGCTGTTCTTCAAGTTCTTTCAAACCGTCATTGATTGGACTAATAACTGCAGTTAGATTACTTTGAAGGTCTTTGACTTCCGCTTCAAAATCCTTCAATGGTTCAGAGTATGCCCGCTTAACCGATTTGCGCTTACTATCTAGTTCGTTATTTACCTTGCGTAACTCAGCAAGAATCTTTTTACTTTCACTTTCCGTTTCGTTGGAAACGGCAATGTCTTTGTATTTTTGTGCGTAAGCCTTAATAGCCTCTTCTAGTTCTTCCTTGCCGTTAATAACAATTTCGGTAGGTGAATATTGAATCCCAAACTTAGGTAACTCTACTAATTCGACTGTTTCGCTCATATGATTTTCCTCCGTAGTTATGGTTTGTAGATAGTGTTGTATAGGTAGAAGACCAATTTTAATCCTTCATTTTCCAGCATATCGATTGCATCGTAGTAATCCGCTGGATGCGCATTGTTGTACATTGTGACCATGTAATTAATTACAGCTTCGTCCTCATCAATTATGAACGTGTCAGATAGTTCATCCCACCAGTAATTTTGACTGTGGACAAGCTCCTCACCCTCATAATCAGTAGTATCAGGTGCAACCGTCTTGATTGCTTGGCGACGATCTGTTTTAACAGGTTCTTTCATTTGCCAAAATCCTAATTTCGACATGTAATCATCTCCACCATTGCAACTTTTTTCTTTTTGGGATAGTATTAAAAGTGAAAAAATTTGAATTAAGCAATTTATCTTTTAGCTCTAGATGGCCGTCTAGGGCTATTTTTTTGTGCTCCGTTTGTGATGTAAAAACTAAATCTATAATTGAAATTGGCTTAATATCCATTGAGACACCTCCTAGTCAAACCATTCTTTTAACTTATCCGGATAGGCTCTGAAATACTCAATTACATATCCTGTGCCAAAACATACGGCTCCAAAAATCAACCAATCTAGCCATTGTGGTAATACCCAAATCATACGATTACCTTCTTTCCATTTGCTTCCCAATCTTCAATCATTTGGTTTAAGTCCAAGCCTAGGTTTTCAGAAATAAAACGATCAATTTCTACTTCAGGAATCGTCTTAGCTCCTAAAATTAAAGGTTTCAATTTCCCCATCTGAATTAACTTAGGAATATTTCCAGCACTAGTTTTAAGCATGCGCGCCGTTTCGGCTTGAGAAAACACTTTAGGTTTTGGCTGGCGTTTAACAACGAAAGTTTTCAACATTTCAATCACCTCTAATTAATCTGTATTTTTTCCAAACTTTCAGACGTTTTAGCGCTAAATCTTGTAATGAATAGTCGTATTCGTGACAGATACATATTGCAGCATTAATACCAATAAAAATCGCATCCCAAATCTGCCAAACTGCCTCTTTCGGATCAGTAGTGTCGTGTACAGCACTGGCATTGGTATCGAACTCGTCTTCTGCTTTAGCTAAGGCATCTATTGCTTGGCTAAGTTCCCGAACCGCTCGACGTCCAATCGCTTCTGAATCTGATTTGATGGCTTCTCCGTCTGCAACCGGCGGAATCAAACCGCCTGATAAATGATGGCAAATATCCAAAACCAACAATTCTGATTGGTCTGGAAACTGCTCAAGCAAACTTTTAATTTGTTCAAATTGAAGATTTGAATCTCCATGTGCTAGCTTCGAAATAAATGACTGAGTGTAGTTCATCCCTTTGCCAACAGCAGTTGCAGTCTTATGATTTAGCTTCATAACCTTGGGCAGCGTGCTATTGACTGCGAAAGAACGATAAACAATGGTTTCTGACATACTTCCACTTCTTTCATATGAACCGATTTTTTATGACGGCCATAAAAGGTAAATTTAAGATAGTTCATAAGCCAGTTCTTCCATCTCTTGCTCTGTTTCGCTGGTCTTGACAATGAACATATTGTTGATGAACTCATCATTATGGATTGTGCGTAGTTGTTGTAATTGCTGGACATTCCAACGAGTCGTTGCGGCTAAATACTTGATTTTCTCTTCGATAGTCATGTGATTCACCTCCTTTATTTGCTCTTTGAAAATCTGATACCCTATCACCTTTCCTAGTGGGATAATTACTACTAAGGAGGTGAAATAGTATGAATAATTTTGTTATCACGTTTGCTGACGTCCACGAGCCTAATTCAGAATTGGGTGTCAGCATAAAATCAAAACTAGAAGACTTGAGCTCCGGTAAATGGTTACAAGTTTTCCCACAACAGATAGCTATTCAAACGAGCTTATCCATTCAAGAAGTAGCCAATGTCCTAGCGGAAGAAGCAAAGCAAACACGAATTTCAATCTTTAAATTCAGTCAGTGGGCTTCGAATGAAAGCCGAAGCGAGAACTTAATGACTCGCTTGTTTTAATCTGACTAGCTCTAGCAACATATTCTTCATAATGTTTGGTGTATTCTTCCTTGCTCACAGCAGGTCCATCAAACGAAATACCTTTAAAAATGTACTTTCTAGCGTCCATATCGCTACCTGGTACATTTTTATTTAGCTTTCTCATTCCGCTCACCTCCCTTCAATTGAACTTTTTCTTTTGTTTCACTTTTGAGCCCACCTAAAGCAAAAAAAATATCCTTTATATTTTCTCCAATACCATCAGAAATTTTCTTTGCAATAGTTGGAGACGGATCAACTTCTTGGTTTAATATCAAAGATAAATATCCACTCGTAATGCCAATATGACGGGCAAAAAGGTTCTGTGAATATCCGCTTAAGGCAATCTGATTTCTTACATAATCAGGGCTCTTCAATCTCATTTTCAAATGATCACCTCCTCGATTACAAATATAACTATAAACTATCTGTTTCACTTTTGCAACCATTTTTCTTAAATTTGTTTCACTTTTTATATACATGTGTTTCATTTTTGTTATACTGAATGCATGGAAAGGCTGTGTTTTCAATGGATAACAGCAATGCTGAATTTGGGTCCAAATTAAAAGAATTAAGAAATAAGAAGGGCTTTACCGTTCGCCAGCTTGCACTTCAAGCGGGAATATCTAATTCCTACCTATCACAAGTTGAAAATGGCAAAAGAAGCATTCCGAAGCCTGCAACACTTGAAAAGATTGCTAAAGGAATGCACGTCCCCAAAGAAGATATATTTTTAATGGCCGGAATATCTAACGGTAATGATGCTCCCGAATGGGCAACGGAAAAAGATTTTGCAGATTTAGAGAAATACTTAAATGATAATACCAAGAAAAACTTTGAGGGTGCTGTTTTAGATGATGAGGCCATTCAGGCTACTCTAGGGTTTCTTCGTGGATATTTCTGGCAACGCCGTAATTCAGAACGACAAAGCAAGCGAGATGACACAGATGAATGACAAGATAAAGAACGATATCAACACGATCATTAATAGATATCATACGGCCGACCCTTTTGCTATAGCTGATAAATTGAACATTGATGTTGTATATGCACCATTCAAGCAAGAACCAAAAGGCATGACGTTCAATTATGGAGACCAACCAGTGATAGCATTATCTAATGAAATAAAAGAATCTAATCAACGATATTTTGTCGTTGCGCACGAGCTAGGACACGCCGTTGAACAAGCTGACTTAAGCGCTTATTACACGGCACGTGATCACTGGAAACGTGAATTAGAAGTCGAAGCAGACAAGTTTGCCGTCGCATTACTCAGCGAACTTTATGTAGAACAGCATGATGAGATGCCTAGAAACTGGTTTGATTTGGTGCATGAATATGGCTTCCCTATCATTGGAGAGTAATT
Source organism: Secundilactobacillus oryzae JCM 18671 (assembly GCF_000740055.1). Classification (GTDB taxonomy): domain Bacteria; phylum Bacillota; class Bacilli; order Lactobacillales; family Lactobacillaceae; genus Secundilactobacillus; species Secundilactobacillus oryzae. The sequence goes on from NZ_BBJM01000011.1 coordinate 45,152, forward strand.
TTTATAAATGTGAAATAGTTTCAATTATCTATAAATAACTAAGTCCAAGAATCTGATGACTTTAAAAGCTGTACCTGTATTGGGAGTGAGTAAAGTGGAAAACGAAACAAAGTTTTGTATTAAATGTGGAAAAGAAATACCAGCTGTAGCTGAATTCTGTAGTTTTTGTGGTGCAAAACAGAATTATACTAAAAGCGAAGCAACTGTGAATGGCAACGAATCCTCTGACTTGAATGAGGCAGATTCGAAAGCTTCAACCAGCTCTGGTGAAACATCAAGCACTGTTCAATCAGCCTCTACGCAAACTACACCTGTCAAAGAATCGGAAAACGATAGTCCTGCAGGAATTATCTTTTTTGGCTGGGCATGTGCGCTGGTCGCTCTCTTCATCCCAATAATCGGTCTTGGAGGAATTGGATTTAGTATCGCATTGATTAATGGGTCCAAGGCAAAAAGTGCCGGAATTCTATTACTTATTTTTTCAATTATTTTTATGTGGCTTGGCTTTACCGGATTCGGCGCAGGTTTTATGAATGGAGTAAGAGGATCTTAAGATTTTTTTACAGGAGGAATCAAAATGAAATTCAATAAAATTATGTATGCAGGATTGGTCACGCTATCGTTTGGTACTGTCTTGTTCACGGGTTACACCAAAGCTAACGCCGCTTCGTGGCATTCGTCAGCTATCCCCGCTAAATTACGTGCTCATTGGCGTGCAAAACAAAACTACGGCTATAGTTTCAAGATTACTAAACACGCGTTTAAATATTCTGGTGAATCTACTTGTAAAAATGTGAAGTGGAAATACCGTGGTAACAACTTCTATTATCTCAAGAGTAACCAAGGAACCATCCTAGTCCACTACTTTAATCACCATAAACTCACATCGAATTCGATGTGGCACACTTACACCAAATAACTTTGCTTCACTCTCCCACCCCGGCTTGCGCGGGTTCGACTCCTGCGGTGGGAATAACTAAAGCACATGAAAGGAGATCATACTATGTCACCTACTGATAAATTCAACCAGGCTAACCATAACTTTAAATCAATCTATTACGCGGGCAAACAAAGAGAACGCAAAAATAAGCCAAATAAATATAAATGGTTACCGGATTGGACACTAAATAAAAGTAACTATTTGTTGCACGAGCACGATCCACAAAATAGAAATAAAAAGGTTTATAAACGAGGATCCATCGTCAACGTAGATTTTGGCGTTAATGTAGGTCAGGAATTAACTGGGAATCATTTCGCAATCATACTTAACAAACACGATAATTCAAGAAACGACAAATTGACCGTTATCCCGCTTACCTCCCATGAACATCCCAATACGGTTAAATTAGATAAGACAATCTTAAACTTATCCCTAGAAGAATTTATTCAAGCTGCCGTTCGCCTTTCTACGATAAACTATGCTTTAATATATGTCCTATATACTGCAGCAAAAAAAATTAATCCAGACACGAAAACACCTTACGAACAATTTTTATTAAATGCTAATAAGCAAGAAACTGATGAAGAAAAAATGGTTATTCAAGGATTAGCCGACTCGCTTAACAAAGATATTCCTGACAACGACTCTGCTATTGCGACTCTTAAGAATTATCCTCCACTTACAGAACATTCTGATAATATTCTGGATTATATTATAAATAATAATATATCTAATAAAATCATTCACGACGTTAACCTAGTGAGTGAAGCAATGAATAAATATAAGTCTTACAATAAAGAAACTTGGGCAAAAATTTCCGACATACAAACGGTCAGTAAAACCCGATTAATTAGAATTAATTCAGCAGATCCTATCGGTAAAATAAAAGTTTCTCCTAGCGTATTAAATACGATCGATAAAGAAATTAGAAAACAGTTTACCAAGTAAGTTATTCTTGACATTGTATACAAATAATATGATAATTTAACTATCGAGAGGACGTATGCGCCTCACCAATATATTTCTTAGATTCGGCTTTACGCCAACCTGAGTAAGGTAGTTATCTTATTGATAACTACCTTTTTTAATTGCCCTATTGGGCTTTTATTTAGACTCAAAAAAGAACATACGTTTCTATCATAATCAATATGTAACTATGAAAGGATTGATAATTATGGCAAGAGGTTCAATAAGAAAACGTGGAAATAAATGGTATTATGCTTTCGATGTAGGCTATATAGATGGCCACAGAAAGCGAATTGAACGTGCTGGTGGCTCAACCAGGGCTGAGGCAGAAAAAGCGCTAAGAGACGCGCTTACTGAATATGACAGTGTCGGTAACGTGATGAAGCTAACCGATATGAACGTCGAGGAATATTTTAGATACTGGTATGACAATTATGTAATGAAAAACTTGAAAGAAAACACACAGGTCAATTACCTTAATGTCATCAATAAGTACGTAGTTCCAAAACTCGGTATTTACCGAATGAAAAACATCGGCCCGTCAGCTTTGCAAGATTTTGCCAACCAGCTTGGAGAAATGCCTTTAGCAAAACATTCAGTAGAGATTATTATGACTGTTGTTAAAGGTGCTTTTAGAATGGCCGTGTTCCCTTATCAGTTGATTAAAGAGAATCCTGCACACTACGTCCAACTTCCCCGATACGATCAGGACGATCGTGTCACGCGAGAATCGCTTAAAATAATTTCTATGGCGCAGTACAAACAAATATTAGCCATCACCCCGCCATCTGATCCGTTCAACATCCCCTTGCAGATTGCATTTAATACTGGATTGCGTCGTGGTGAAGTCTGTGGACTCGAATGGGACGCAGTGAGCTTTGAAGATAATACCATCGAGGTTAAGCAAAACATGCTGCAGGCAAAAAACGGCAATTATCGAATTGGCACCCCAAAAACAAAATCTAGTTATCGCAAGATGCTAGTGGGCGAATCGCTAATGGAAATACTTCGGGCTCATCGCAAGCATCAACTGGAAGAAAAAATACGCTACGGCCAATTTTATATTGATTCAAATTTTGTTTGTACAAAAGAAAACGGAAAACCCGTTACCCCTAATGCAATCAAGTACGCCTGCTATCGAATTGAAAAAAAGCTGGGCTTTCCATTTAACTTCCATTCCTTGCGTCATACCCACGCAACAATGTTATTGGAAAATGGTGCTAACATAAAAGATATTCAAGTTCGTTTGGGGCACTCTCGTATTGCAACTACTATGGACACTTATTCGCATGTAACAAAAAAGATGTCCACCGCAACGGTGAACATCTTCGAAGAAATGCTGAGAAAAAATCAGTAAACTTCCGCCATTTTATTTTTCGGGCGGAAGATTGGCG
>NZ_BBJM01000010.1 GCF_000740055.1 Secundilactobacillus oryzae JCM 18671
CTTTTTCTGGAATATATTCAGTTGTAAGACTCAAAGTTAATTGATTCATGTTATAATTATTTTGCATTTTTTATTTCCTTTCGGGAAATTTTGAGTATTGGGGGCGACCGATACTCTTTTTTTATTTTTCATTATATCAAAAAGGCACTACCATCAGTTTTTAAAATCTGACGGTAGTGCCTTTTATTTTGGGACTTATGTCACATCCCCTTTTTTATATGTGTGTTTTGTAAATTAATCAGCGAAGTCTGTAACGTGTGCGTAGCCAACTGCGTGCCACCATGGGGCATGAACGGCTTCTTTAACAACGCCACGATTTTGAGCATCAATCATCTTACCGTTACCAACGTAGAGACCTACGTGGCTGATGCTACCTTTTGAGTAACCGAAGAAAACTAAGTCACCCTTTTGGATGTTTTCCCATGAAACATGCTTGTACTTGTTGTATTGAGCTTGAGCAGTACGAGGAATGGTTACCTTAGCTGCCGTTTTGTAAACGTAACTAGTGAAGCCTGAGCAATCAAAGCGGTTAGGACCAACGGCACCCCATGAGTATGGTGAGCCTAATTTTGATTTAGCAACCTGGTGAACGTTGCTGTATGAAGCTGCGTCATCGGTTGTAGTATCAGCGTTAGCTGTCTTAGTTCCAAGACCAAGAATGAATAGTGCGACAAGTGAAACTAAAACCAAACTATGTACAATTACTTTTTTCATCAGCTAAATCTCCTTCGTTGTTTACAATAAAAACTTTACCAAACTAATGTAACAACAACGTTACAATGTAGTGTCATTGCGATTAAGCTTAATTTGAACCTCGTAACATAAAAAAATCCCTGCTAGAGAATCTAGCGGGGATCTTTTTTGAATGAATTTGAATTAACCGTGACGGCGGAAATGTGGCTTTCTAGCCGGGAGTGTCACAGTGAGCTTGCCAAGTGCTGCAACCATAACGGGAAGCGCTAGGTTGAAGATAATGGCGGTGAAGATGAAGATTAAGACAATTTCAGAAAGTGGTTCAAATCGGAGAAAAGCAAGTCCGAAGACTGCCATGAAACTGATGAACAGGGTATGCCGAAGTGTTTGTCCCGAGTTTGACATAGCTGGTAACAACCACTCAAGTAACGAATCCTCATTATAACGGTAGTCGATGGCTAATGGTATCAACTGAAGGGCTGCTAAAGCGGTCAGTGGCACCATTGCTAGTACGATGACTTGCCAGTTAAACTGAGGGTCACCAGAGGTAAATCGCATTGTTAAGTGAGCTAACTGTAAGCCGGCCAGCGAACTTAGAAGGAAAGTAGCTCCCCAGAAGGCTGGTTGTAGCACTGAACGACTGATAATCATCAAACCAAGAAGCATTAAGCCAACCACGATTAGAATCATTCTTGGTAAGTTACGTTCGAATGATGATTGAATCTCAGATTGCACAACTGGTTGACCAGTAATTGCAACGGTTGCCTTTTTCAAAGACGTACCTTGGAGTTGAGTTTGAATTTGATCTTGCAGCTTTTGAGTGATAGCCAGTGTTTCGTGGCTATCTGCTGATTTTTTGAGGTAAACCGTCAGCATCGTTGTCTTACCATTTTGACTGGTATTGTTGATAACGGTACGCTGGAAGGTCGGTGTCATAATTTGTTCTGGCGTCATGAAGTAAATCTTCGCAGCATCTGAAGCTTGAAGCTTACCTAAGTAGTTGTAAATGCCATCGAAACGAGACGTCATTTCTTTCAAACTAGTCTGTGAGGCTTTTAGACTTTTTGCGATGGATTCAACTTTGGATCGATAACTTGATACGGAAGATTGGCTAGAACTTGCTTCAGTGGTGAGCGTTTGCACATTAGAAGCGATAGTGGTTAATTGAGTTGCCAAGGCACTAACCTGGCGATTGTAGGCTGCGGTTCGTCTAGCACTGTTACTTTGCTGTGTTTGGTTTGCGGCACTCGTGATGCTGCTTACTTGTGATTGAACCGAGCCGGTATCACTTGATAGTTCACTTGCAGAGGTTGCAAGCTTGGTTAAGCTATCGTTAATGTCCTTTAGCGTGTTTACATCGAGGTCCGAACGGTTATCCTTGAGGTCACTTTGGAGGGACTTCAATTTGTCATTGGCACCTTTAAGATCCTGATTGAGGTCAAGAAGTTGGTTTGAAACATAGTTTTGAGAAACCGGCATGCCGTCGGGTTGCGTAAGAGAGGTAACGCTTTGGACGCCGGGCATACTCTTGAGCTTCGTTGTTAAATTATCGATTTGGTAAAGAGCGTTTGCACTATCAAGTCGCTTATCAGACTTGATGTAAACACTGACTGGTGTTGCTTTACCTTGTGAGAAGTGGGCGGCAAGTACTTTAGCACCCTTAGCAGCCTGGTTCTCGGTGGTAAGGTTATCCATCACTGAGTAGCTTAAGTTGTTTCGGTAACTGTAGGCGAATGGTCCCACAAGATACAAAACAACAATGACGGCAACGATTGGTTGCCATAGACCAAACTTGGCAAGTCTACCCCAGAAATGACGTTCAGTTGTCTTAAGACGATCCGCCGTTGGCCAGAAGAAGTTTTCTTCGAGCATTCCCATGAAGATTGGGGGGATGGTCAAGATGGCAAGCGTCAACACAATGAACGTGAGCGCCAGACTACTGAACGAACGGATTGTTGAAAATGGTAGGAACCAGAAGGAACCAAAAATTAGGGTAAGTACGACTCCAACCGCAATGATTGGGTAACGAACATAACGCATACTTCTTGACGTCACTGCTGGTGCTTCCATACCTTCGACTAAGTTAATCTTGAAGCGTCGGTAGATAAAGAACAGCTCGAACGTTCCCACGATGATGGTCCCAAGCAAAATAGCGAGTGGAAGATATTCTGAGTAAGGGAAGTTGCCGCGATAAGTCAGGTTATTAGCGAGGCTCAAAGATGTCACATAACTAATGAGTAGCGTAATCAGTGAAATAATTGGCACGGCAACAGACTGGAATAAAATTCCTAATGTAATCATCGCAAAAATAAAGAGAATGATGGCGGCAATTTGGATATAACCAGCAATTCTAGCGTTATTATTATCATTAATGATTTCAGGACTCGTGACATAAGCTTTCAAGCTTGCCGTTTGAACTTGGCTATAGAGTTGCTTGGAAAGCGTCCGTACGGTACCTTGTTCCCGAGTAACCGCCAGTTGCACGATTTGAGTTGACTGATCTTTTGAAATCAGCTGATTTTTAGCTTCGGGAGTGTTGGTGGCAGTCGTAATTTTTTTAATCCCATAGAACTTTTGCTTGCCCTGTAGCTTCGCAACGACTCGAGCAATTTCGATTTGTTGATTAGTAGTCAACTTACCTTTTGGATTATTGAAAACGGCATTGACCGTATAAGTGCCGTTTAAATCACGTCCCCAAACGTTTTTGATTTTCTGAGCTTTGGCAGGTTGGCTAGTGCTTGTTAATTGTGGTTGGCCAAAGTATTGCACAATCGTGCTCGTTTTTGGCATTGAAATAATGGCGATAAAGATCACAACTAACCACACGATAAGCGAAAAAATGCGGTAGTCGTGAAGTTTTTGTATACGTTCTTGCATATGTTGTCCGGTCCCCTCATGCATCTATAATATGTAATAACTCAATTCTACCATAGGTTTAAAGCGGATTCTCGTGAATTTGTAAAATGAAATAATTTAAAATGATACCGTCGTTCTTTCTTGAAATAAAAGAGACGGGCACCTATAATGAGCTTTCAACTGTATAGGAGTGACGACATAAAATGAAAAGAAAACAGCCCAAACCCATGAGCCCTTATGCGGCATTAAATGGTGATGATCGGTTTGCTGCCGCGACTAAAATTGCCGCGACGTATCAGCTTGAAACAGGGCAAGTCCTGTTTGCCTACATGCAAACCATTGCGCAGATTTCTGCTAAGCACGATAACGATACACGCCTAGCTACTCTGCAACCAGAGATTGATGAACAATTTGGCAAAACGCTTCAACTGTTGAGAGGCACTAAATAAAAATGAAGCACCGAATAGGCGCTTCATTAGAGTAAATTGTTTTTATGGAAGTAACGAACTAGAATGCCAATCAAAATAGCAGATACAACAATGGTCAAGATCCAGGCCAGTGGCGAATGCTGCCACGGAATTGGGACGTTTTGACCGTAGAAGCCAAACACAATTGGCGGAATCATCAAAATAATGGAGTACACCGTCAGAAATTTCATCGTGTTGTTCAAGTTGCTATCAAGTAAGTTTGAGTAGGCGTTAGAGACCCGATCGATGATGTCCGATGCCATTTGGGCCATCTCCTGGCCTTGCTTGGCTTCAATTAAAACATTGTCTAGAGCTTGGTGTTCTTCTTGAGATAAAGTCATTGTCCGCTCCATATCATTTAATAATTCATGATTTGAAGTCAGTGAAGTCAAAAGGAACACTAGACTAGTTTCTAAGTTCATGAGTTGAGTGATGGCCTTGTGGCTTTTTTGGTTCATCAGATGAACTTGAATATCGGTTCGAGCCACGTTTACATCGTCCAGAATATCGAAGTACTCTAATGACAACTGGAATAATAAGCGTGTTAGAAGGAAAAAGGGGCGGATTGGTTTTTTCTTCGTCAAGTGATGGTCAATTAATTCCTTGATGGAATGGTTGATAAAGCTAGATTTCGGTCGAGTAAACGAAATGAACGTGTCCGGCGTGATAAGAAAGGCGACGGGTTCGGTGTTATCCATACCGTCAAAATGCTGTGAAACGACCACGTCAAAAATAACTAACGTCGCATTACTGTCCTCATCCGTATCAAATCGTGCCCGTTCGTGGACGTCGGATACATAACGTAGGAAGCGTTTCGGAATTTGATAATTGCTTTGTAATTCGTTTCGATCTGAATCGGTTAAGTTTTCAACTTTAATCCAACTAAAGTCATCATTGATTTTGACTACTTCGACCATGAAAGCACCTCCACCATTTCTTACTTTAATTAAATCGCCAACCCACCTAAAAGTAAAGATTGAGGTCATTTATTTGGAGAAGCAGTAAGATAGAGATAGTCAATCAAACGGAGGTTAAGCCATGTGTACGAGTATTTTGCAAATTGCGAAGGATGGCACCCATTTTTTGTCACGAACGATGGACTGGCATCGAATGGGCAGCATGCCGCTCTTTTCACCACGTCAATATGAATGGAAGAGTGTCTATAACAACCATACTTACTATAATAAGTATGCATTGATTGGTGGCGGCGGTCCTCATGATGATGAAATTGATGTTTCTGATGGCATTAACGAGTGGGGGCTTAGCGTCCAAAAACTGACGTTCACCAACGGCTCCAAACTATCGGTTAAGCGTAATGATGACAAAGTGCAATTGGCGCCATTTGAATTACCTTTCTATTTATTAGGTAACTTTAAATCAGTTGCCGAAATTGAAGCCCACATTGATGAAATTGAACTTATGGGGGACGAAGAAGCTGACCGTAAGTATGGGCACCCTGAATTGCACTTTACCGTGTTGGATAAAACCGGGCGAATTGTGGTCATTGAGCCAACGACTCAACCAATGGCAATTAAGAACAATCCACTAGGGATTCTGACCAACTCCTACAATTTTGAAAAACAAATTAGCCAGTTATCGGATTATATGGAATTTACGCCCGAGTTTAAGAATGGCACAGTGCCACTGAATACACCCAAGGTTACAACGGGTAATTTCTCAGGGAAGAAGGTGCCTACCGGTTCCTTCACACCTGGTTCGCGCTTCATTCGGGCAGCCTACGATAAAGAACGCGCGAATATTCCGGCTAACGAAGAGGAGGCCGTGGTTAGCAGTTGGCATCTATTGAATGGCGTTAGTGTTCCTCGGAGTACGGATCATCGGAGTACCTACTCAATTTATCGAGCGGGAACGAGTAGTGAATCTTTAACGTACTACTTTGAGCCATATGACCGGATGTCGATTGTAAAGTTACAGCTTACTCCCGAAATGCTGACTTGGACGAAGCCAAAGTTTTACTCCGTCGTGGATGATTTGGTTGTGGATGACCTGAACTTGCGCGATACGGTGACAGGTGCTTAAACCGAATTGTAAAGATTTGATAAGTTAACGCGCAATCCTTGCCGGCTCAGATTGTTTCATTATAATTTGTAGCAAATGGGAGAAGTGGGTGAATCCAATCGCAAGAAAACAAAAGAAATCTGGAATTGGCACGTTTTTATTAGTCGCTGTAGTGATGGCGTTAGTTTTTGGTGCTGCATTGAAACTGCGTCCCGCTATTGAAGCCAAATGGCATGCGACCACTTCAACGACAACTAGTTCAACAAGCGGGCAAACTGTGACGGCTGCACAAACGGCTTTTATTAAAAAGATGGCGGCCCCAGCTAAACGGGTCTATCAACTGAATCATCAGGTGTTACCAAGTATCGTGGTGGCACAGGCTATTTTGGAATCTAATTGGGGTAAATCCGAATTGTATCAACAGGCGAATAACCCGTTTGGAATGAAAGGAAGCTACAACGGTAGTTCGAAGGCCTTTCCAACTGCAGAGTATATTGATGGTAAAAAAGTGACTATCAACGACTACTTCAGAAATTATCCTGATTTGAAGTCGGCGATTCTTGATCATGATCAGGTCCTGCGGGCGAAGTTTATTCCGCAGGCTACCACTGATTATCAAACCGCAGCCAACTTCCTGCAGGAGAATAATTACGCGACGGATCCCGATTACGCGCAGAAAATCATTCAAATGATTCAAACCTATAATTTAAATCAGTATGATAACTAGACCAGAGGCATGGAACACGGTAAAATGCTAAGGTTATAAAATTTAATTTGAAGTGGGGAATTTATCGTTGTTACATTTATTAGGTGAGCTATATGGCCCCTTTTTCGATTTACATAACTGGCAAACAGTTATTACTTCCGGAAACGACTGGCTTTTAATTTTTTCGCTAGTCTTAATCGAATGTTTGCTTTCCGTTGATAACGCTGTGGTTTTAGCAGCGCAGACGCAAAGCTTACCAACTAAAAAGCTACAAGAAGAATCACTCTTTTATGGTATTTGGGGGGCATACATCTTCCGCTTCCTAATTATTGGACTCGGAACCTTCCTGATTCACTTATGGGAAATCAAGGTTTTAGGTGCGCTATATCTAATCTTCCTAACGTTCCGTTACTTCACGAAGACTAAGGTCGTTCACACGCGTAAATTAGTCGGTGAGAAGAAACAGAAGAGCCATAGAGCGATGTTTTGGTCTGTCGTGGTTCAGATTGAAATGATGGACATCGTTTTTTCAATTGACTCTGTTTTAGCCTCATTGGCTATTTCACCCAACCCCGTCATTATTTTACTGGGTGGGATGATTGGAATTCTTGCCATGCGTGGGATTGCCGAATTTATCATGAAGTTGATGCAAAAGATTCCCGAACTGGAACCGATGGCTTACCTTTTAATTGCCTTTATCGCGGTTAAATTATTCCTAACGATTCCGGCTATTGATATTGAAATTCCGGCCCCAGCGTTTGGTGGCATCGTAATTGGCGCAATTGTGATTACGTTAATTATTCACGCCATTCGTGCTAAAAAAACAGATCAAAATCCGAAGAAGGAGGAGGACCAGTAATGGCAGTTGAACTGACAAAAGATAATTTTATAGAGCAAACGGCGGACGGCGTTACAGTTGTCGATTTTTGGGCTGATTGGTGCGGACCATGTAAAATCATGGATCCCGTTCTAGATCAATTAGAGTCACAATTTGGTCAAAAGATTAAGTTTGCTAAACTTGATGTCGACGGTAACCAAGACCTAGCAATGAGCTACAAGGTCATGAGTGTTCCTAGTCTGGTTTTCTTCCGAGATGGTAAGGCATTAGAAAAAGTTTCTGGTGTGTATCCTAAAGAAAAACTGGCAGCCTATTTGGAACGTAAACTTGCTGAATAATTAAATCCCCGGAAACGGGGATTTTTTGTTGCATTCAGGGCGAGAAAAGTTTTAGATTAGTTAGTAATAGGATGGTGAATTTGATGAATATTGGATTTATTGGAACCGGTGTCATGGGTGGCGCAATTGCGCAACACTTTTTGGACGCAGGTCACGAACTAACGGTCTATAACCGAACGAAATCAAAAACGGACAGCCTCGTTGCTAACGGTGCAAAGTGGGTTGTGACACCAAAAATGTTAGCTGAGAAGACTGATGTTATCTTTTCAATGGTTGGCTTTCCGAAAGATGTTGAGTCGATTTACTTTAGCGATAATGGTGTTTTTGCTGGATTAAAACCTGGTAGCATCGTGGTTGATATGACAACCAGTACGCCTTCATTGGCGGAACGGATTGATAAAGAAGCACATGTCCAAAATTCATTAGCTCTGGATGCCCCAGTTTCTGGTGGGGATATCGGTGCCCAAAATGGTGAATTAACGGTGATGGTCGGTGGTGATAAGCCAGCCTACGAAAAGATGTTGCCGTTATTTGAAACGATTGGTAAACGAGTGAACTTTTTCGGTGCCGCTGGAACCGGTCAACACGCTAAGATGGCAAATCAGATTATGATTGCCGGGACGATGACTGGTTTAACTGAAATGTTAGTTTACGCAAAAAAAGCCAATTTACCATTGCAGCAAGTGCTTGATACGCTAAGCAGTGGTGGCGCAGACAATTGGAGTATGGATAACTACGTTCCGCGGATTTTACAAGGCGACTACACGCCGGGATTCTTTGCTAAGCACTTCTTAAAGGACTTGCGCATTGCGCTGGACGAAGCCGATAAAATGGGCTTGAAGTTGCCAGCAACAGAGCGAGCTAAGGACCTATATGAGATAATGGTCGACCAAGCAAATCTGGGTGATGATGGAACTCAAGGGCTCATTAAGACCTATCCTGCATGGAATAAGTAGAAAAAATGGACTAGACAGTCAACTGTCTAGTCCATTTTTAATGTCTATTGCTCAATATCCGCAAAGAACGTTAATAATTGTTCTTGTGTCAGAGAGGCTTTTTCGGCACCTGAAACGTCAAATGAGATTTGGCCATCTTGTAAGACAATCAAGCGATTGCCGTACTTGAGGGCGTCTTCCAAATGATGGGTAATCATTAAACAAGTTAATTTTTCTTCTTTAATTCGGTCGTTAGTGGCTTCCATCAATTGTTGAGACGTCTTAGGATCTAGAGCAGCGGTATGCTCATCCAACAAGAGAATATCTGGTCGCTTCAACGTTGCCATCAAGAAGCTTAAGGCTTGGCGTTGTCCGCCAGATAAGCTGCCGGTAGGCGTGTTTAAACGATGCTCCAAACCGTTGCGCATGGTTTCGGTTAGTGTTTTGAATTCTGCCATGTTGGGCTTTAAACCGCGGGGCTTAAGGTGACGCTTTTCACCACGCTTTTTAGCTAACAGTAGATTTTCAGCTACGGTCATTCGGGGTGCAGTACCCAATTTGGGGTCTTGAAAAACCCGGCTTAAGAAGTGCGTTCGCCGTTCTTCGGAAAAGTGGGTAATATCCTTATCGCGAACGGTGATGCTGCCACCGTCAATTTTTAGGTTACCCCCGATTGAATTGAACAGGGTGGACTTACCGGCCCCGTTTGAACCCAGGACGGTGATGAAGTCACCCTCGTTGACCGTTAAATTGAGGTGGTTCAGGATGGTAATCTGTTCTGGTGTGTTTTGGTTGACGTTAACGACCACGTCATCAAGTTTTAGAATTGGCTTAGTCATTTGTCTCAAGCCCCCTCTTCATCATGTGTTTGAAGCTAAATTTCTTTCGGAAAACTGGTAGCATCATGCATAATGCAAGCACGATAGCTGATAATAGGTTTAAATCGTTGGCGTTGAAGCCTAAGTTTAGGACGATAAGTAAAACGAATCGGTACAGAATCGAACCCAGCGTTACGGCAATTAAGCGTTGGTTGAGCGTCAATTCACCGAAGGCCACCTCGCCAATGATGATTGAGGCGAGGGCGATCACGATAATTCCGATTCCCATGTTGACGTCGGCATAGCCGTTGTTTTGAGCAACCAGAGCACCACCAAGGCTAATCATCCCATTAGAAACCATCAAGCCCATAATTTTCATATTGTCGGTTTTGATTCCTAATGAACGGGCCATCACTTCGTTGTCCCCAGTTGCGATGAAGGTTTGGCCTAAATCGGTTTGGAGGAAGTAGATGAGGAGTAGGGTGACCACGACAATCATGATCATGCCTAAGGTAACACTGTCAAAGTACATTGGTAACGATTGGAGAAAATGAGTCTTGAACAGTGTTGGCTTACCGAGTAGTGACAGGTTGGCGCGGCCCATGATTCGCAGGTTGATTGAATATGCAGCGGTCATCACAAGGATTCCGGCCAATAGAATTGGAATCTTACCTTTGGTGTAGAGTAGTCCGGTAATTAAACCGGCCAGCATGCCGACGCCGATTGCAATCAGCGTTGCCACTAATGGTGAGAATCCGTGGGCAATGGCGGCAACGGAAGCGGCAGCCCCAAGTGGGAATGTGCCTTCAACCGTCATGTCAGGAAAGTCGAGAATTCTGAAAGTTAGGAACAAGCCTAACCCCAATACGGCCCAAAGGAGGCCTTGTCCAATTGCAGATACGATTAAATTCATTTGAATACCTCCCCGTTCTTTTCAGCTTCTTTAATGATAGATTGTGGTAATTTAATTCCTAGTTTGCCGGCTTGTTTCAAGTTGACTGTCATGTCACCTTTGCGGAAGAAATGAATTGGAGTAACGGCAGGGTTCATCTTACCCTTTAAAATCTGAGCGGTCATCTTACCCGTTTCAACGCCCAAGTCGTATTGGTTGATACTTAAGGTTGCGAGGCCACCGTCCTTCACCATCGTATCGACGGCTGGGAAAACAGGTACCTTGGCGGCATTAGCGTTTGCGACCAATGTTTGCATGGCGGAAGCAATCGTGTTGTCGGTTGGCACGTAAACGGCATCCACGTTACGAACCATTTGTTGAGATACTTGGTTGACGTCGTTGGTGTTGGCAATTGAGTAAGCCTTCAAGGTGACGTTTTCCTTTTTGGCAATGGTTTTGAACATCTTGTACTGGGCAGTTGCTGAATCATCACTAGATGTGTAAATGATACCGAGTGTCTTCATCTTTGGCATGATTCGTTTAATCAAGTTTAGTTGTGCTTCAAGTGGCGCTTGGTCAGAAACCCCAGTGACATTGCCACCAGGACGGCTATTGCTCTTGACTAGGCCAGCACCCTTAGGATCCGTGATGGCACCTAAAACGATAGGAATTTTATTTGACGCATTGGCAAGTGCTTGAGCGGGTGGGGTGGCAATCCCAATCATGGCATCCGCGTTTTCATTCACGAAGCGGGCACTCATGGTCTTCATGTTGCTTTGGTCGTTTTCCGCATTCTGGAAATCAATCTTCACATTTTTACCGGGCTTGTAACCTTCATCTTCAAGTCCTTTGAGAATCCCCCGGTGAATTGTGTCCAGTGCCGGATGAGACATGAGTTGTAAAATCCCCACCGTTGGCACTTTCTTTTGATTGGCTGCGTCGTTGGCGTCGCGCTGGCCGCGTACAAACGCAAACCCCAAAAAGACTAGAATGATGGCAATTAACGAATAAAGTCTTTTCATAATTAAATCCTCCTCAAAATTTTTAGTCGCTGCTGGAAATAAAAAAAGGCAATCACCCCGCAGGATAATTGCCTTTAAATAACAAAAGCCTGCGGTTAAGTTCAATCCATGCAGGCTTTCTTAGAATTCACAGAAAAGTTAGCCGACACAGACACATCCTA
This sequence comes from Secundilactobacillus oryzae JCM 18671, assembly GCF_000740055.1. Classification (GTDB taxonomy): domain Bacteria; phylum Bacillota; class Bacilli; order Lactobacillales; family Lactobacillaceae; genus Secundilactobacillus; species Secundilactobacillus oryzae. The sequence continues at coordinate 11,746 of NZ_BBJM01000010.1, forward strand.
ATGATTGTCTTTCCATCAGGTGTGCCTATGAAGTAGAACACCCGATTATCGGCTTTGCCAAGAACTATTCAATTGTAAAAATGAATGTGCTAGCATACTAACTTTCCCCTCTCTGACTAATTGAGAATAATTATAAGAAACTGATTAGGATTCGTCAAGAAGAAAATCGTTAGGCAACAAATTTGAATGAAGCGTTTAGATAGCTAATCACTGCTGAAAACGGTACAATAAGCGCGTGAAAAGGGAATTAACAGAATAGTGGGGGACATCAAAATGAAGCGGATAAATGAACTTCTCGTCATGATGGCAATGCTGACTCTAGGGATATTTAGTTTTGCCGACAAGCAAACGGCTTTAGCCGCAGAACCGACGAGCTTTTCGGTTGCCCCAGTAGAAAATAAAGACGCCATCAGTCAAAGTGGTTACTTTGATTTACGGCTCAAGCCAGATACTGACTCAGCCGTGACAATTAAAATTACGAATCAAGCTAAGACAACTGGGAAGTTCGTCATCAATTTGAACGAAGCGTATACCAGCTCCAATGGTGTGATCGCGTATGACCAGAAGACACCAAAGCTTGGGGCTACGCTTGAGCAATCCTTCGGTGAGCTCGTCGCTGGCACTTCAAAAAAGACCGTGACGATTGCTGCTGGCAAGACACGACAAGTCTCTTTTAAATTACAAATGCCCGATCAAGCTTTTCGAGGTCAAGTGATGGGCGGCTTACAAGTCGTTCGTGAATCTGACCAGGAATCGGGAAGTATTACGGATCGATACTCGGTCGCTGTCCCCGTGGTTATTCGACAGACTAAGAATCAGTTGAAGGGTCAGGTTAACTTAGTTAAAGCCAGTTATCGTTTAGAAAACGGTGTGGGTGTGATTAATTTGAAGACGCAAAATACCGCACCTTGGGTTTTGCCAAGCGTTCAAGTTACCGGCAATGTCATTCGACGGAGTGACAATGAAGTGGTCACCACGTTGAAGAAGCGAGAAATGGCCTTAGCACCAAATAGTCAATTTAGTTTGCCAGTGCAGGTTAAAAAGGCATTGGCTGCAGGTGATTACACGTTGCACTACACAGCTCAGGCATCGGCGACAAATCAAGTGTGGCATTTTAACAAAGATTTCACTGTTAAGGCTAATCAAGTCACTCAAAATAGCCAAACACCGGGTACCTGGTGGCGTGAAAATTGGCTTTGGCTCACAGGTTTAGTGATTGTAGCAATTGCTGCCGGGTTGAAGCTGGCGAACATGAAAAAACGAAGAGAAAAATAGGGAGTCAACCATTAGAACTTTTAGGGAAAACAAGGTATCATACATTAGATGAAAAGGGTTTCAATCAAGCGTTGTCACCAATGTAGGGAGTTGACTGCAATGCTAAAGCATAAGTTGAGAATTAATTTTATAAAAATGGGGTTGGCAATCGTCATGATGGCGGTTGGATTATTCAGTGTGGGCGTTGCGGTACATGCAGCAGGGTCTAATAACAACGACTACACCGCTAGCACCGGTGTAAATAGGGATTCCGGAATTTCGAGTACTGGTACAGCACTTTCAACGTCTTCCCCGGTTACTATCGTCTTTCCGAGTAGTGGTTCTTTTGCGCTAAATTACGTTGATAAAACCGGTTATGTCTCTCCAGATGGGTCAACTAATCCTAGCGGGGTTAGCAACCTAACGGATAGTAGCGGTAACATTACTTTGAATAATAATCAGTTAATGAAGAATGGCAATTCTGCTTATTCTGGCGGTTATTTGCAAGCGCATGGAAATCTGTCTCTCCGAGTAACTTTGGATAGTAGCGTTTCGGGGACTAATTTTGTTAACAACATGTCCTCCGGAAACTACGGGGTCATGGTAAAAATTGAATTGCCAAAGGATATGGATGCGAGTGCCATGGCGAAGGCCATTGTATGGGATAAAGCCTACATGATGCTACAAATGAGCGTGCCACTTGCGGGTTCACCACAGTTCCCAATGCAATTCGACCACCATGTTTATTTGGATCCTGACCATAGTAACGTTTTCTTCTTGAAGGTAAAGGGCATTCCGTTAATTCATTCGGAAACTAACGGAATTTTTCAAACTAAGTCCAGTACAATTAAATTAGCCAGATTTGCTCAGGATAGCATTGATTACCAGAATAACGTGGCTAGTGATGGTTCCGTGATTACACCGAGTGAACTAGGGACTAGTGCCAATGGTAAAACCGAGTATGGATCGGTTCTTGATGTGTGGGAATTTCTACCACCAGGATTCGTTGGCTCCGTTGGTCTCAATGGTTCGGTCGGTTACAGCTTGGCTATGATTAATCGAGCGAGTGGGCTTAGTTGACTTGTCGGCTCTGGTTTTGATGGCAAGGCCAACATTAACTTCTATATTAATATGGCTAAGTATGATGGAAACGTGTCTGACAAGTCACCAGGCAAACAGTTGACGAAGGGTAAATTAGCGCCATCCCCACGTGCAGATGGCAAACTAGAAATGAAGATGTCGATGTACGGTAGTAGCCAATTGGTTGATCCTTACAACGTCAACCAAGGTGTTTCTAACTACACGTATGCGGCTGGGACGTCACCAATTGATAATGCTCGGGTGAAATCTGACCAGGTTAATTCGGGAACTAATATCCCAGTCACGTCTAACGTAAAATCTTGGAACGCCTATGCCTCACCGTTTGATAGTCGGTCAATAAATAGTTTGAACACTGAGACCTCTGCATGGGAAACCGCAGCAGGTAGCTCGAAACGGTTACCAAACGTTTCTGCTACTGATACGCTAACGGACCGGCTCGCCAAATTAGATATCAAGTTAGATGGTCTAATGGTCAATACGGGCAAGGGTAGCGATGACGCTGGTACTGACTATTCTGGCTCAACCACGGGAACCGTGGGGGCAGTCGGAGCCAACCGATTTGCTAGAGTTGTGAACTACTTTGATACAAGTGCTTTAGATACGAATAATGAAGGTGCATTGCTGCAGGACAAGAAGGTTGTCGCTGCAAGTCGGCTAAGTCTATCGCCTCTGTACCGGATTGCGGCAACGGCGGGCGCTATTAACTTGAGCAGCGATCGGACCAACACGTTACCTAATCTAACGACAACCAATAATCAGTACGTCTACTATAGTAGGAACACGACGTTGCCAACTAACGGGAGCGTACCGATTCTACCGGCGCCACTGTTTTATACCCAGGGGACGATTCCATCACCAAGTGTCTCGATGACCGATAATTCGTTGACGGTTTATACGAGCCAACTGGCAGGTGGCAAAACCGTTTCAGCTAGCGGTAAGTGGGCGGATGATTATGCTAATGCGGATAGCATTTCCGCCAAGGATAGTGTGACTGGAAACACGGCTACCGTAGCGAGTGGCTTATCAGCAAGTTCAGGCAAAGACTTTTCCGTTAAGTTAAGTAGCGGCGCCGTTTCAGGTGCGCTTAATTTGGGAACGGGTTCAACGCTGGTTGGGACTCATACGATCACTAATACCATTACGCAGCCGTCGGTTAAGCTGGCGAATGGTCAAACGATTAATACTGGTAAAACGGGAACCGGGGTGTTTACGGTTAATGTTATTGATGATTCTAATTTGGCCGACGTTAGCATCACCAAATCGGCGGTGAGCGGTGGTAGCTTAATGACCACGTTGCCCGTTAAGAATGCAACCTCAACAGTAGCCGGTGAAACGGTGACGTTGAGGTCCGACATCACGAATCGGGGTACACAACTTGATTCTCCAGTCATTCAAAGTAATTTGAGTAGTGCGCTCACGTATAAGGGGAGTCTGAGCGTTATGGTTAACGGTTCGCCAGTGACGGCAACTGCTTCAGTTGCTAATAACGTTTTAAGTATTAAATTGCCAAGTGCGTTGAAGGCTCAGGACCACGTTATCGTTCAGTATCAAGTTCAGGTGACAAATCTGCTGGCAACGACCGGGGTAACGCTGACCGACCAGTTGATGAACGGGCCCACTTTGAGTGGTCGGTCAAATAGTGTCACATTGTTACCAATTATGAGTGGGGCGTTATCGCTTGTTCAAGTACCAGGTCCGCTTAACTTTGATAGTCATGAAGTACCTACAGCTGGGGATGTGTTTGATAATGAAGCGACGACCAATACGTTAGCCGTGAGTGATGGTCAAACTACCAGCAATGGCTGGAAGGTCAGTGCTTCAATGACACCGTTTGCCGGTAATGGCACACAATTCTCGTCCGCTGCCTTGTCCTACGAATCGAGTGCCTCACTGGTTTGGGCAACAAACACCAATACCTTGCTCGCTCAGCAAACCGGTTCGAACACTGGGTATTGGCACAAGGATTATCCGAATATTAAACTCCAATTTAGCGCTGGGACGTATGAAATAAGTGATTATAAATCAACCATTACCTACACGCTGGCGACGAATATGAATCCAAATTAAAGTGAATTTTGAACCAGTCAAAAAGGAGCCCCTGAGAGGGCTCCTTTTTGATTTAGATAATACTCAAGAAGTTATTTAAAACGTGAAGGCCAATTGGATAACGCAAGTCCTTAAAGTACAGGTAGGCGCCTGCCAGAATCCAGCCTAAACTGGAGTATAGTAGGGTGGAAACACTAAAATCGAGCGTGTGCAGAAAGCCAAAAATGAGGCCACTTACTAGAATTCCGAGAATGGCCGTCCGCTTAGTTTTGCGATTGAAAAAGTAATTAAAGAAAAAGCCGCGAAAGATAAATTCTTCGAAGATGGGTGCTGCGAAGACATCATAGAAGTTGTTCCACAAAGGTAACTTGTTGACAGCTTGCTCGATCATCGTTTGGTTTTGGGGTGAAGGTAATATGTGGTGAATAATGAGTTGTTCCCACAAGAGTTGTACGCCCAGCATGGCCGCAAAGTAGGCAATGAACAGAGCAACGCGTTTGAAAGTTAGGGTGGTGAATCCGAATTGACGGGGATTCTCGCCACGTAACTGTCGGCGATACAATAGCATGAAACCAACCAGAAGCAAACTACCTGCGATGGTGGTGTAGAGTAAGAACTCGCTTGAAACCAGTGGGGCTTTGGCCGCAGTATTGGTCGCATTGATGAGTAGCAAGGAAACGAGTTGATAGGCGATAAAGAATAGAATCAACAAGCCGATTCGACCGATGGTTCTTCCAATAATTCTTGTCATAAGCCTTCCCCCTTTCTCCTCTGAAACAATATTTCTCAAATTATAGCACGCCATTGCAATTCACGTTATTTGACCGACTAATTTTAGCGTGTTACTCTAGTGTTTACGTGATTTAACGAACGATACTGAACAGGATTTGAGAGGAGAAACGGATTTGGCTTTATTAGAGGTCAGCGACTTAAGCATGAGTTTTGCTGATAAAAAATTATATGATGGTGCGAGCTTCCAATTAAATAAGGGTGAGCACATGGGAATTGTAGGCCAAAATGGGGTCGGAAAATCCACTCTGATCAAAATTTTGACCGGAACGGAATTACCACTCGATGGTGCTATTAAATGGCAAAATCGGGTACGAGTTGGTTATCTGGATCAATATGCTGATATTCCTGCAGGGATGACATTGGTAGACTTCTTGCATACAGCTTTTGCGGATTTGTATGAGAAGAACGAACGGATGACGGAACTCTACACCGAGTACGCCGAAAAAATGGAAGATAAACTACTTGAACGAGCAGGGCGGATTCAAGAAGAGCTTGAAGCGCGCAACTTTTACGATATTGAAACCGAAATTGAACGAATTATTTCTGGCTTGGGCCTCGACAATATTGGTCGTGACCATGAAGTTGCCAAGATGTCTGGTGGTCAGCGGTCAAAGATTATTTTGGCTAAGCTATTGTTGGAAAATCCTGATGTAATCTTGCTGGATGAGCCCACCAACTATCTGGATGTGGGACACATCCAATGGTTGGAAGATTATCTGAACAACTTTGAAGGCGCCGCAATGATCATTTCTCATGATTATGAATTTTTGCAAGAAGTGACTAACTGTATTGCAAACATCGCCTTCGGTAAGATTACGAAGTATCGAGGTACTTTCGAAAGCGCCATGAGACAGCGGGCCGAAAAGGAAGAAGTGCAGCGTCGTGAATTCGAAAAGCAACAAATTCAAATTGAAAAAGCTGAAAAGTTCATCAGCAAGTTCAAGGCGGGCTCACGTTCAACCTTAGCGAAGTCTCGCGAAAAGATGCTGAACAAAATGGAACGGGTTGATCCACCTTCGACTAATATTCAGGCGACCTTTAACTTCCCATATGCGGATACAGGCTCGCAAAATGCGTTAGTGGTGGATGAATTGACAGTAGGTTACGACAAACCACTATTAAAACCGGTGACCTTTTCAGTTAATACCAACCAAAAAGTTGGATTTGAAGGTTTCAACGGGGTCGGGAAGTCGACCTTGATCAAGACCATTTTGGGTCAAATTAAAGCCAAGGGTGGTAACGTTGAGTTTTCGCCTTCTGCTCGGGTGAGTTATTTTAGCCAGGATTTAGTTTGGGAAAATGACCAGTTAACCCCACTTCAGATTATTCAAGCGAAGTACGAAAAAATGCCTCAAAAGGCGATTCGTACGAAGTTAGCAAAGTGTGGCTTGGATTCTGCCAACGCAATGAAACCTATTAAGCAACTTTCTGGTGGCGAGCAAGTTAAGGTTAAGCTAGCCATGATGGAATTTGAACCAAGTAATTTCTTGATTTTGGATGAGCCAACCAATCACTTGGACGATGAAACTAAAAATGCCTTGAAGGACGCCATTAAAGCCTTCCCAGGTAATGCGATTGTGGTTAGTCATGAAACGAGTTTCTACAATGGCCTAGCTGATAAGGTTTTGAACGTTGAAAAATTGAGTTTAAAGAATCAGCAGGCTTAAAAGTTAGATTAAGTTGTTGTTAAAAAGCTGAAATTTTAACCGAATTATGGTTTAGTAGGGTAGTAGAATAAGTGTATAAAGGGTGGCAGTAATGAAGCGACTTTATAGAATCGTGATGACGGTTATTGCGCTAGCTTTGGCAGCGTTTCTCATCAATCATTTTGTTGTGCAACCGCACCAATCCGCTGCTTTGCAGCAACGAGAAGCTAAGGTTAGCAAAACTGATGATAAAGAAAAAAGCTTAGTCAAGCCGAAAACTGTGAATTGGCGGAAGCCTTCACAGAAGAAGGCTTATCCGAATTTAGATCAACTCGATAATCTGTGGTTCAAGGTTTCCGTGAAGGACCAACGAGTGTATGTCATGAGTGGTGCACAGGTGAAGTACACCATGTACTGTTCGACCGGTAAGGGAAACTCGACACCGATTGGGACGTTCCACGTCGAAGCGGAACGTGGTACTTCATTCTTCAATCAAGAATCTGGTGAAGGAGCCAACTACTGGGTTTCTTGGAAGGATCATGGGATTTACCTGTTCCATTCTGTTCCTGTGGATAAGGATGGTCACTACATCAAGTCTGAAGCGGATCGTCTAGGCAAGGAAGCCAACTCGCATGGGTGTGTCCGACTGACGATTGCAGATGCAAAGTGGGTTTACGAAAACGCACCATATGGTATGAAAGTGGTTATAACTAAGTCTTAAAACACAATATATGGACATTCCAAAGGAAACCTAATGGAATGTTAAGTTAAAAGAGCGGGAAACGCTGAGTTTCCGCTCTTTTATTTTGCCTATTTTCATAATAGTTCTTGTTTTAGTAAAATAAAACGATTTACTGAGAAAAACATAGCGAAAATTGATTAAAAAATTAACATTATTTTTTTAGCTATTGAAATAGTTCGTTTTTACCTGTACACTTAAATTGCTCGATAAATTAAATAGAAAAAGGGGAGACAGTTCGATGCAAATCTTCAAAAGGTTAGCAACAATTGTTAGTGCACTTTTGCTCACGACGGTCCTAGTTGCTTGTGGAAAGAGCTCATCAAGTTCTTCAAAAAGTAGCTATACACCTAAGGAGTTAACGGTCCAGTTTGTTCCATCTTCTAATGCCAGCACCATTGAGGCAAAGGCAAAACCACTGGAGGGGCTCTTGAAAAAAGAGTTGGGCATTCCAGTGAAAGTTTCCGTTTCAACTGACTACAACACGATTGTAGAAGCGATGGGGTCTAAGAAAGTCGATGTTGGTTTCTTGCCACCTGATGCTTATGTGTTGGCACACAAGGAATATGGGTCAAAAGTGCTTCTCCAAGCTGAACGTTACGGTTACAAACAACCAAATGATCAGCCCACAAACAAACTCGTTGATTCTTACAAGTCACAAATTTTGGTGCGTAAGAACAGCGGAATCAAATCAATCGAGGATTTGAAGGGTAAGAAGATTGCCGTGCAAGACACTACGTCTACTGCCGGCTGGATTTACCCAGTTGTCGAGCTTTATCAACACGGGTTCAACATTAACAAGAAAGATGTTTCAACGGTTCAGGTTAAGGGTCATGACCAAGGTGTCATGGCGGTCTATAACGGAACTGCCGACGCGGCATTTGTTTTTGAAGGAGCTAGAACGCTGGTTCAAAAAGATGCCAAAGATGTCATGAGCAAAGTGGTTCCAATTTACACCACCAAAGGGATTCCAAACGACACGATTACCGTACGAAAAGATATGAGCTCAAAGTGGGACAAGAAGATTGCCCAGGCATTTAAAGCCATTGCCAAGACTAAAAAAGGTCATGAGATTATTTCCTCAGTTTACAGTCATGAAGGCTACGTAGATGCGAAGGACAGCAACTTTAAAGTTATTCGTCAATACGACAAAATTGCTAAAAAGATCGATCAATAATCACGTAAGTCAGTCATAAGAATTAGAAGGGGGAGACGCAACTTTGCGGACTCCCTTTTCCTTAAGCAGAAAGGAAGATCACAATGGTGGCGGAAAATTTTATTGAATTCAAGGATGTGGGGAAGGTTTATCCGAATGGAACAGTTGGCTTATCCCATATTAATCTGACGATTCCTAAGGGCCAATTTTTGGTGGTTGTGGGCTTGTCTGGATCTGGAAAGAGTACCTTGATGAGAACACTTAACCGAATGCACGACATCAGCTCAGGCGATATCATGATTGATGGTCAGTCCATTATCAATTACAAAGGCAAACAATTGCGCAATTTGCGACGCAAAATCGGGATGATTTTTCAAAACTTCAACTTGGTCAAACGGTCAAGTGTTCAACGTAACGTTTTGTCAGGTCGGGTGGGCTATTATTCAACCTGGCGAAGTGCGCTTGGTCTATTCAGTCAGGCGGACAAACAAAAGACGGTTGAGGCCTTGCGACGGGTTGGACTTGGTGAAAAATTATATACACGGGCGGATCAATTATCTGGTGGTCAGCAGCAGCGAGTTGCTGTAGCAAGGGCCTTCATGCAGGATCCTAAAATTGTGTTGGCTGATGAGCCTGTTGCCTCACTCGATCCACTCACGACGGATTCGGTTATGAATGATTTGAAAAAGCTGAATGACGATTTTGGCATCACGGTCATTGTTAACTTGCATTCACTTGAACTTGCTCGTAAATATGCCGATCGGATTGTCGGTTTGCGAGGCGGAGAACTGGTTTACGACAAGACCATCGATCAGGTTACGGATACTGATCTCGACAACATTTATCAATCGGAAGGACCAGAACCGGAATCGGAGGCAATTGTCATGCACTCCGCTACAGAGGGAGTGATCTAATGAACGAGGTTCCAAAGCGCTCTTTTGTGCAGCGTATTCATTTAAAACTGATTATTTGGCTTGGACTTTTCATTGGCCTGGTTTATTGGACAGCCAGTTTAACTGGGGTTAATTTGGTCATGTTCTTTGAAAATTTCGATCAGTTCACAGCCTTGCTTGATAAAATGGCGCGTCCCGACTGGTCGTATACGCAATTAGTTATCAACCCCATTCTCCAAACGGTTCAAATGGCGCTGATTGGGACAACTATCGGTACACTCATTGCAATTCCATTTTCAGTCTTAGCAGCGCGAAACATTGTGAAAAATCCGTTTATTCGGACGATTATCCGGTTTATTTTAAATTTGGTGAGAACATTACCAGATTTGATGCTAGCTGCACTATTTGTGGCCATCGTGGGAATCGGCCCTATTGCGGGGGTCTTCACACTCGCAGTTTTCTCGTTCGGGATGATTTCGAAGTTGTTCTATGAAGCCATTGAAACCATTGACGAGGGACCGCTTGAAGCACTCCAGGCAACGGGGGCTAATCGGAGTCAGGTGGTCATTTTTGCGGTCATTCCACAGGTCTTTAATTATTTCATCAGTTACTTCCTTTATACGTTTGAGATTAACGTTCGGGCTTCAACAGTACTGGGGTACTTAGGCGCCGGCGGAATTGGGGTCTACTTGCAACGGTCGTTAAATGAATTTGCCTATGATAAAACAGCAATTATCATTTTAGCAATTCTGGTTGTGGTGTTAATCATTGATACCATTAGCAATACGATGAGGGAGCGACTACTATGAAATCAGCGACTTTAACGACAAATCATCTGCCAAAGCAAAAGCAACTAAAATGGGGTTTTTGGTTTCTTATCATTGCTATCCTGTTTGGTTGGGCCTTTGCTGGGGTGCCGTTCCATGGCTTTCAAAATTCGGCAGCAGAGATTTCTAAATCAATTATGTACGGGATTTTTCATCCTGATTGGGCTTATGTCTATGATGGTAGTGGAGAAGATTTAGTTGGTCTAACGCTTCAAACGCTAGCAATGGCGTTCTTGGGAACTTTTATTTCCGCACTATTGAGTGTCCCGTTTGCCTTTTGGGCAGCCCGTAAAGGTAGTCAACGGATTCATTTACGGTCGACATCTGGAAAAGTCGTTTTAACCTTAATCCGGACGTTCCCAGAAATTGTTCTCGCTATTATGTTCATTAAAGCGGTTGGCCCTGGTTCGTTTGCCGGTGTCCTGGCCGTTAGTGTGCATTCAATTGGGATGTTAGGTAAATTGTTTAGTGAATCGATTGAAAATATGGATGGCGGTCCTGGCGAAGCCTTAACTAGCGCTGGTGGCAATCATGCCCAAACGCTAACTTTTGCGACATTGCCGACCGTAATTCCCGAATTTTTGTCGTACACGCTATACAGATTTGAAATTGCTGTCCGATCTGCCTCTATTTTGGGGATGGTTGGTGCCGGCGGGATTGGGACACCACTGTTATTTGCCATTCAAACCCGGAGCTGGTCTCGAGTGGGCATCATTTTACTAGGGATTATTGTAACGGTAACGTTGATTGACTTCGTCTCGGGTTCCATTAGAAAGCGGCTGGTGTAGGCTCATGAAACTGAGAATTTTATCAACGAGCGATGTTCACGGGTATCTTTATCCGACTAACTATAGTTCCAGAACGAATCAGCAAGGCTACGGGTTCCTCAAGATTGCCACTAAAATTGAGCAACTGAAGAATGCAGCGAATCCTGATGATTGGGTGATTTGTATTGAGAACGGTGACTTTATCCAGGGTTCACCCTTGACGTACTACACTGCCAAACAAGCGCCAAGATGGCGGTCCATTTACACTGCATTGACGAATGCAGTCGGCTTTGATGCAGGCATTTTAGGAAATCATGAATTCAACTATGGCATGGACTATCTGGCGGATTGTGAGGCAGGACGCAACTATCCCATTTTAAATGCGAATTTCAAGGCACCCGCCGGTTCGGACATTATCAATGCGCCATACCGAATTTTGGAAAAACAGGGTGTTAAAGTGGGCATTCTCGGATTAACCACCCAGTTTATTTCTCACTGGGAGTCGGTTGACCACATTGTCGGCTGGCAATTTAAGTCAGCGGTTGCCACTGCAAAAAAGTGGGTACCTTTGTTGCGAGAAAAAGTTGATGTCGTGGTCGTCGCGTATCATGGTGGTTTTGAACGAGACCTCCAAACGGGCGATCCAACGGAACCCTTAACTGGTGAAAACGAGGGATCCGCCTTATTAAGAGAGGTGCCGGGTATTGATGCTTTAATCACTGGCCATCAACATCGTGAGATTGCCACAATCAGCCTAGGAACGCCGGTAACGCAACCGGGTGAGAAAGGCCAAACAATTGGTGAAATCACAATAGACTTGAGTGATGAGCATAAGATTATTGCTACGGATGCGCAACTGATTTCCATGGCTGATGTGCAACCAGCTGCCAAATATGTACGCCTGATGACTAAGTTGAACGATGAAGTCGAGAATTGGTTGGATCAGGAAATGGGACAAATCAATGGCGATATGCGCATCACTGACCCGTTTGCTGCGCGCTTTAACGGTCACTCCTACCTAACGTTTATTAACGATGTCCAAATGGCAGCCACTGGGGCGACCATTTCTGGGACTGCCCTTTTCAATGATGATGTGCTGGGGTATGGTTCAACTGTCACCATGCGCCAAATTCTCAATAGCTATGTTTATCCAAATACACTTGTTGTTGCCCGTGTCACTGGTGCGGAGTTGCGGCAGGCTCTTGAGCGTTCTGCTAGTTTCTTTTCAGTCACGCCTGATGGGAAGGCTGGTATTTCGGCAGCCTTCAGTAAACCTAAAGTTCAGTACTACAACTATGATGTTTATCGTGGCATTGTGTATGAATTCGATTTGCGAAAGCCGGTTGGCAATCGGGTGACGAACTTATTGATTGACGGCAAACCGCTTTCGGACGAGGCAAAAGTTGACGTTGCCTTGAATCAGTACCGGGGGATGGGCGGTGGTGGCTACGATATGTTCGGGCCAGATAAAATCGTCAAAGAAGTGCAAGTGGACATGACGGAATTGATTGGTGACTACTTTAAAAGCCACCCAATTGTTGAAGCTAAGCAAGATCATAATTTTAAAATTCAGTTATAAAAAGTCAAAAAATACTCCTAATCGCTTGAGCATGATAAAGTCTAGTCTGCAGCTTGAGTGAAAGGGAGTATTTTTTTGAGAACACAACAATATCCTGCTTATCAGCAATTATACTTTGGCGCTATTTTGGCAGCCATTGCAGGTGGCGTGGACGCCTATACCTATTTGGAACATGGCGGCGTTTTTGCCGGCTTGCAAACTGGGAACCTGATTTTAATGGGTGTGAGTTTGAACCAGGGAGAAATCGGTAAGGTTGGCCGATACGCATTAGCTATCTTTGCCTTTATCCTCGGGACCATCTTAGTCAAGGTTGTGCAACACTTTATGCATCAAAAGCCTATGCGTCAGGCGTTTCTGGTTTTGATTTATGAATTAATTTTAATGATAATTGTTATCTTAATGGGGGTTGGTGCTTCTAACGTCCTCATCATTGTGCTACTGGCAATGACGATGGCGGGGCAGCTTCAACAATTCCGACAGTTGGAAGGCAATCCATTTACCTCGCTCATGATGACAGGAAACATTCGAAATCTCGCCGATAATTTATATGAACTCTTGATTAAACAGAATCGTGGTGTGCAAAGTCGACTCAAATCAATCGGTATTGTCATTGGCGGTTTCTTGGCTGGGGTCGTTTTGACGGCATTAGCAGTTTCGTGGATCCAAACTGCAGCATTGATTGTGCCAGTACTTTTGGTCATTGGTGGAATGGTCTATTTAAACCGTCACCGCTACGATGGTGTTGTTCAAATGGACAGTGAAACGGAGGAACTAACGCGAGCATCCAGAATGAGTAGAAGACACTAAAAAAAGGGCTATGACAAAATTTGTCATAACCCTTTTTTATCAGTCTAGTCGTTAAAGTTATCCGCTTCAACATCGCGAATAAAGTTTGCCAAATGATCGTAGTAAACGGGTGCATTATCAATCATGTGGTGGTGACCACCCTCTGGCGTTGTTTCCAAACGCGCGTGAGGAATGGCTTTTTGCATCTTACGAGCAGATTCCAATGGCATGGTTTCGTGTTCGCCAAAGGTAATCAGGGTTGGTACCTTGATGTCCTTCAGCTTGTCAGTAAAGTGCCATTGATCCAATTTACCTGTAATGACGAATTCGTTATCACCTTGGAAAGCGTTGTAAACTGGTGTTGCCATAGTTGAACCTAAGTGGGCAATGGCTGCTGGCTTTTTACGGTCAACATAACCATCATTCAAAATATCCACATAGCTTTGGTACTTGGCGTCATCGTATTCACCGGCTGCTTCGCGTTCCTTCATGTAAGCAACTTGATCAGCCGTTAAAGCTGTTTCACGAACTTGGTTAATGTGCTTAACGTAGTCGTCAATGTCATCGACCATTGATGAAATGATTGCGCCCTTCAAATGATCGCCGTATTTAGCAGCGTACATTTGAACGAGTGCGCCACCCCATGATTGACCAATCAAATAGAACTTGTCGATGCCAAGCTTTTGGCGAACTTCTTCAACCTCGTCCAAGAAGTAATCGTAAGTTAAATATTTGTCAGCAACTGCTTTGTCGCTGTAGTCGGGTTGGTCGGAATAGAAGGAACCCAATTGATCGTACATGTGCACTTGTACGTTTAAGCCTTGTTTCTTGAGTTGTTGGGCAGTATCTTCCCAGTACTCGTGAGTGCCACCAGGACCACCGTGTAAGGCCAACAGGTGAATGTCGCCTTCACCTTGCGTGTTGGTCCATAAATGGTAGCCGTTATCTAATGTCATAATCGTTGTTCCTTGTTTCATGGTATCCCTCATTTCAACATAGATTAACAACAATAATAGCACTAATCATTAGATAGGGCGTGCAACTTTCATGAAAATCGGCTAAAATCAGGTAAACTAAATCAAAACTAGGGGTAACACACAGGAGGACTTTATTTGAAAACGGCAGTGATCACAGATACAGCAAGCTACTTAGATCCAGCAATTGCAAAAGCGGCGGGAATCCATATCGTTTCCATTACCGTGATCTTCGAACAACAAACCTACCTTGAAAATGAAACCATTACCTATAAAGAATTTTACGATAAAATGCGAGCGGACAAAAATATGCCATCGACCGCGCAAGTCACAATGGCACAGATGCAAGCGGAATTTGATCAGTTGGCTGAAGAAGGCTACGACGAAGTGATTTGTGTGAACCTTTCTAGCGGAATCACAACGTTTTTCGAAAACCTGAGTGCGTACGCGCAAACGGTAGAAAACATTAAAGTTGTGCCATTCGACTCGAAGATGGCTAGCGAAGGGGAAGCTTGGCTAACCTTACTAGCTGCCAAGATGGCTCGGGCTGGTAAAAATGCCGATGAAATTGTGCCAGAATTGGAAAAATTACGCGATGCCAACCACGTTCGTTTTGCGGTGGACAACCTGTCCCACCTTTTGAGGACTGGTCGTATTACCAATAGTTCCGCATTGATTGGGAACTTGTTGAGAATCAAGCCGATCCTCACGTTTGAAGACGGAAAGATTGTCGCATTGTCTAAAGAACGGACGATGAAGCGCGCACTGAACAAAATCAAAGAAAACATTGCGGAATCCTTGCCTGACATGAATTATCCGGTTCGAATTGGGATTATTAATGGCAATAACGCAGAGGAAGAGGCACGCTGGGTTGAAGCTATTGAAGCAGAAAACTTCATGGCCGGTGGACAACCCGTCACGGTTGAAACTGGCGAGATTGGGCCATCGATTGGCGTCCATACCGGTGAAGGCGTGATGGGTGTCGTTTGGAGTCGAGATTGGGATAAAATGTAGAAGTTGTGACAGAAGTCCAATGAAAAAACGGAGAATGACGTCAAAGTCGTTCTCCGTTTTAGTTTGCTTATTTTGACTGAAGCGGTAATTCAATGGAACAATTAGCCAAGTCCAACTGGTACGTGATCGCCTGATTGCCACGAACGGTCATTTCCATATCGGTGGCGTAGACAATTACGCCAACTTGATGACCTTTTAGCAGGCGAAAGACGGTTGGCTGTAGGCCTAACGTTAAATCGTAGAATTGATTAGGTACAATTTCATTGGTTTGGTAAGCATTGGCCAGATTTTGCAGGTTAATGTGACCCAGTGAAATCAGTTTGGCATCACTAGCCTTGGTGAGGGCAAATTCCTTCAAATCATCTTCTCGCCAACGGAAACCTTCATCGAGTGCATGACGGCTAATAAGCTGTGGGCTCACTGACAGGCGTTTGGCCTTGCCGTAGTCTACTAGTCTGACACTCAGTAGGCCGACATCTTGACTAGAAGCAACCCGCAGTTTTAATTGTGGCCGGCCACCAAGCACAAGTTCGTGGTCGAGTGGGGCGGATTTAAATAGTAACCGATTACTGCTCATTGGCGAATCCGTTGCTGTCATTAAATCATGGCGCCAAGTAGCGTAGTCAGATTTGTAAGCTGAAAACGCGTCGTCCGTCAGATGATCTGTAAACTGGACTGTATTGGTGGCTGACGCCTTTTCGAGGAGTTGATTTTCGTCAAAATGGTAAGTTAGGTAAGCATCACTATTGCCCCAATCAGTGTAAGTATCCCACGTTTCGGGTTTGGTATTATCCTGAACCAGGACATCTGGCAAAATGTCGTTGGCATGATTATCCACACCCATCAGTTTATTGGATAGCCACAGGTTGACAATATCAGTGTAATCAACGGAACGGAAGTTGTTGATGTAGATGTGCTGACCTTGATGCAAAATTAGTTTTTGTTGAACCGGTAGTGATTGCAGTCCTCGCCAGAGTTTCCAAACGTTTTTTGGCTTAACGTTCCAATCATTGAGGCCATGGATCATCATAATGTCGGCCTTGATGTTTTTCAACTGTTTAAGATAATTCCGCGCGTCCCAAAACGGGGTATAGTTGCCAGTCTCACGGTCTTGATCTCGACCCATTTGTTCAAGACTAGCCAACCAATCAGCTTTGATTGGATAGTAGTCGGACGCTTGTTTTTGGCGTGAAAAGGTTTCTTCAGCCAGTACGTCGGCATCCTCACCTTGGAAACCACCGGGTGCGATGACCAGGCCATTTTCACGATAGTAGTCGTACCAACTTGAAATGGCAGCTTCGGAAATGATGGTGTCAAGCCCCTTCACGCCACTAGTTGCGGCAGCAATCGCAAGCGTTCCTAAGTAGGAGCGGCCCGTAATAGCGGTATGGCCATTTGACCACCAGGCTTCGATGAGGTCGTTATCAGTCTTATTGGTGAAGGCTTGGCGATCTCCTGCCAACCACTCAATGATTGCGACGGTTGAGGTCGTTTCCTCGGGATCACCAGTTGTTCTGAATCCATCCGATTCCATGGTGCCGATACCAGCAGCGTAAACGACTGCGAAGCCCCGGGCTAGGAAGTAGTCGTTCAAGGTGTATGAAGACTCACGGGCGAAACTTTGTTCAGCGTGGGTGGCGACGCCGTTTGGCACTCGCTTTGGTGGTAAATCAACCTTGGCGGGCTGTGCAGCATCGAGTTCAGCTAACGTGGGCGTAATCACGGGTTTCTTTTGCAGAGGGACATCGACATTGTGCGTCAGTTTCGCGCCATCCTCATCATTGGTTCCTTGATTGTAGGGTGAAGCAGTATAAAGTACGGGAACGGAAAGACCATCATCCGTTTCGACGGGGCGTAAAATTTCAGCTTTTAGAAGATCACGTTTGCCGTCATGGTCAGTATCTTGATCCGATTCCACGTAAACGACTTCACGAATGAGTTGCGTCGTATCGAAGACGGCTTGAGCCTTACCATTGAAAAAGAGGGGCTTAGGCAAATCAGTTTGCTTTGATAGTTCGGCAAAATAACCTTTAGTCGTCAGGTAGTCGAGGAAAACCTGACCATTTTTTGTGTGCGTGGTTAATAGGAGGTACCAAGCGTGGAGCAAATCCTTAGTGGTTAACTGCATGGCCGCAATAAAAGGTAAGGCCATCTTGCTCATGGCGGCAGTTGGGTTGTCTAATGAGAAGTCCAAATCTACTTCAAATTGGAGTAACTGCATGGCCAAGTTATAAAAATGAGCCTGAGAAATTTCGTGCTCGTTCTGAATAAAATCGTATGTATTAGTATGGGCATCAACGAGCAAGGTGCTGAGTTTGAAATCAACGCCCTGTTGCGTTGGCATTTCAGGATAACAAAGATGAAGTAACGCCGCTAGCACTTCAGTAGGTGATTGGGTCACAATGTCAGTAGTTTCGATAAAATGAATGCGCTGAAGTTCAGTGAGTTCCGTCTCAAAATCGACCTCAAGACGCGCAAATTGATTAATTTTCATAGCAAGACCTCCATTTATTCTAATTATACGCTAATAATTCCGACGAGAGTGCCATAAAGTCGAATTGATTGACTTTAAAAGCCGATAGCGTAAGCTTTTAGGTGGTAGAATGAAGGTATTAATATTAAAGGGTGAGATTATGAAAAAGCGAAACATGATTGGATTAGTTACAATTAGTTTGGGATTAGCCATTATTTTAGCCGCATGCGGCGGTAAGACGAGCAACACGCAAGATAGTACTTTAACGGTGGGGACGAATGCCAACATCGGGTCGGCTAACAGCGTGAAATACTCTGATACGGGGAGCGTTGAAGCCATTCAAAATACGTTTGAGGGCCTTTACCGGTTTAACGCGAAGGGCCAACCAGTTAAAGCGCTGGCGAAGACGGTTTCGACCAATAAGGATAAAACCGTTTATACTTACACGCTACAACACAGTAAGTGGTCTAACGGTCAATCTGTTACAGCTGCCGACTTTGTCTACGCTTGGCAACAGCTAGGCAATCCAAAGACGGCGTCACCAAACGCACAGCGACTGGATTTTCTTAAAAATGGGTACGATGTGCGTAATGGCAAGAAACCAGTCAGTCAATTAGGTGTTAAAGCACTGGGTAAGTATCGCCTGCAAGTAACGCTAGAGTCACCGATCACGTATTTGCCTGAGATTTTGACAGGGGCACCGTTTATGCCATTGAATAAGGCCTACGTTGAAAAAATGGGTAGTAAGTACGCCACGGATTCGAAACATTTAATTAGTAACGGACCATTTCTATTGAAGAAGTGGACCGGGACTAATGATACTTGGGAGTACGTGAAGAACAACGATTATTGGGATAAAAAAGCCGTCAAGACTAAGAAGATTGACGTCCAAGTCGTTAAGAGTGTGGCAACGGGTGCTAACTTATTCGAGACGAAGAAGTTAGATTACACAATGTTGAGCAACGAGTACGTTTCTCGTTATCAAAACAAGGCTGGTTTTCACGTCAAGAAATCGCCTTCAATTGGCTATCTTGGCTTCAACACCAAGCGAAAAGTGACGGGAAACCGCCACGTTCGTTTGGCGCTCGCCATGAGCTTCAACAAAAAAGCATTGACGAAGCAAGTGATGAAAGATGGCTCAACGCCATTGAACGGCATCGTACCAGCCAACTTTACGTTCAATCCTAAGACCGGAGAAGACTTCCGAAAGTACAGTGGTGATTTGGTACCATACGACCTTAAGAAGGCTAAGGCAGAATGGGCACTTGCCAAGAAGCAGTTAGGTATCAAGTCTGCCAGCATCCAGATTTTGGCAGCTGACACCCCAGAAGCCAAGCAGGTGGTTGAGTATCTTCAGGCAGAGTATGAGAAGAACTTGCCAGGGTTGCACGTGACGATTCATCAAGTGCCATTAAAGCAACGTTTGCGAATGACCACAGCGTACAACTTCGACTTTGTCTATGGTACCTGGGCACCTGATTTCGCCGATCCAATTAACTTTATCGGTGATGGTGGGGCTTACCACTTAGACTCAGATTACAAGAACAAGACTTACTGGAACGATTTAAAAGAAGCGCGTGGAAAATACGCAACGGATTCGACCGAGCGTTATCAGGTATTGAAAAATGCCGAACAGCAGGTGGTCCAGCGTGACGCCTTTATGGCACCTGTATTCCAAGGCGCCAATGCCTATCTACAGAATCCGAAAGTGAAGGGACTTGCCGTTTCACCATACGGGACGACATTGTTCTATCGAAACGTCAAAATTAATAGTTAACTTTGAAGGGCGTCGCGTGAGCGACGTCCTTTTTCTATCCGTCTACTTTGCCTCTTTGAGAAAATAAGCTATTATAGGAGTTAATTAATTTCGCTTAAAGGACGGACCCCAACATGCATAATCGAATTATCGTCATCACTGGCGCAACCGGGACGGGAAAAACAACTGTGAGTGAGTATCTCCGCGAGGCTTACCAAGTACCCCGTGTTATTACCCATACCACCCGAGTACCACGGGTCGGCGAGGTAGACGGCGTAGACTACTACTTTGAAACGGACGATACGTTTGCAAAACGTCACTTTTTAGAGTCTGTTATTTACGACGGTCACCAGTATGGATCATCTTATGAAGCTCTTGAACGGGGCTGGGCTAATTCACCATTTTTAAGTATTGTTCTCGATACCCAGGGTGCGATTACGTATGCAGAAAAATTGGGTGATCAAGCCGTTATCATTTTTCTGACGGTTTCACAGGGACAAACGTTGCAACAGCGGATTACGGAACGTGGGGATGATCCTAACGCTATCGATCATCGTCTGGAGAGTGACGAGTACCGCCGCGACCTAGAACTGCCTGCAGAATTACAGGGAAAGGCCAAGGTTGTTTTAAATGACCACTTGGCGGAGGCCAAAAAAGCGTTGGACGGCATCATGGCCAGCTTGCAGGTTAACGCGGAATAGTTGGCTTTTGGCTGAAATGTGATAAACTATGTAAAACGTAATGATTATTATTTAGAAAACAAACGGAGGCTCCTATGCAACAAACGCTTGCAGATGCACTGGACATTTTAAAAAGCAATCATTTGAAAATCACGAAGCAACGGCGAGCACTTTTAGACTACTTGCTGGACCATCAAGATCATTATCATGAAGTGACCTTAGTGGACGAGTACATGCGTGGCCTATTTCCTGGTATGAGCCATAACACGATTTATCGCAACTTGAAGGAATTTGAAGACGCCGGCATGGTCGAACAACGAATTCAAGGTGGTCAAGGCGTCGTTAAATACCAATGTGATTTCCAGCACAGTCATCATCACCATTTTATCTGTGAGAACTGTGGTAAGGTGGAGGAAGTGGACGATTGTCCAATGGATCGATTCCAAGCTGCACTACCAGGCTACAAAATCAACACCCATCGATTTGAAATCTATGGTCTTTGTGCGGATTGTAACGCTAAGTTGAATAGTTGATTGAGCCAATAAACCTTAGTGAAATATTAAGGTTTATTTTATTGTATATTCAGATTTGTTTGCGATACTATTAGCAACTAGTTTTAAAAAGGAGGAGCACAAATTGGCATACAGAACACCGCCGTTTCTCACGCCTTTCGCAATCCTATCGATTGCCCTGGCGCTGAGTGCGACCAATGTTGTGGTGAACTCGGTTTCCAAAACCAATGAGGGCTCACCAAGGACCGAGGAATCAAGTAGTATTAGCTCCAGTTCTTCGTCCATCCCAAGTTCAAGTTCTAGCTCTAGTGATAGTGAAAGTGAGTCTTCTGATGAAGATGAGAGTTCCAGCAGTTCTAGCTCAAAGAAGGCGTCGAGCACAACGGAAACATCATCAGCAAGACGGACATCATCGGCAACCAATAAAAAATCAACCAGTACAAATACAACGAACGAAGAGTCATCTAGCGGCACAAACGAGGAATCGTCTAGCACGACTACCACGGATGATGAAGAGCAAGATGCATACTAGCGAGGAGGGATAAGCAGTGTTTAGTTTTCTTGATATGGTCAACCACTATCTGGGTTATTTCAATATCAACATTAAGTTTAAAAATCGAATCTACACCGTGCTAGGGATGCTTGGCGACTTATACCTCTTCTATGTTGCATTTAGATGGCTAAGCAATCAGTACTATTTACGCGGGTCACTCATCATGTTGGCGGCCATTATCCTATTGTATTTTTCCATCATGAACATTTTCTATTATTTCACGACGAAAAAACCGCCATTTGATATCTCCCCAGTAATTGAAAGATTTATGGGAAAAACGTTTGGCTTTAATCCGCAGGCGGAAGCTGAAAAGAAGGAACTTGAGGCAACACGTTCCCGAATGGCGCAAAATATTCCGGCTAACGGCTATTTTGACCAGAAGAAGGTATTACCAGGGAAACTGCAAATTTCATCGTTACAACAGATGAATATTGATGAACTAGCAGGTCGCTTGCAACAACAAAATCTCATTACGACTGATTATAGCGGTTTGTCAGAGGACCAAATTGGGCGCCAACTAACCGCCAACGATAAACCCGTTTACGCAATTGGTCCTGGCGTCTTGTTACCATACTTTGAAATGCGTGAACGTGACGGTCAGCTCGTGATCTTCGGTGGGATGAACCAAGCAGAGAAACGAGAAATTGGCGTTGTCTCGTCAGTCGGATTACAGCCAGTTGCTGCAGTTAGAGATCGCGTTCAACTTTATCTAGCGGCGGCCACGTTAATGGGCGGTCCATTTAAGGTGATGGGACGGAATCAACCAATTGAGCATGATGAACCGTTTACCATTACGGTACAACTCGCATACGAAAAGAAACATTAGTATAATAAGTAAAGATAAAACGGCTAAAATCCAGGTTTTAGCTGTTTTTCTTTGTTCGAAAAAAGCCGATAAACAGCCGATTTGATAGGGTTTTTGAACAATAAATTTTGACCGCTAGGGGTTTTTGGTTTAGAATATTCAACAGAGACACAATTTGATGTTAGAAATTGTGACAGGGGATGTGCTTTGATCCCCTGATTTTCATTTATAAGTCTCTTATGAGAAGAGAAAAGTGGAGGGTTTAACTATGTCAATGATCGAATTTCATGACGTTCAAAAGTATTACGGCGACTATCACGCATTGAGAAATATTAACCTAACTATTGATGCTGGCGAAACGGTGGTTTTAATCGGACCATCTGGATCTGGTAAGTCAACACTCATCCGAACCATTAATGGTTTGGAACGAATCGAAGAAGGACAACTTATTGTAAACGGTCAAGATTTGGCCAACAAAAAGACTGACATGAACCGTATCAGAAAAAATGTCGGAATGGTTTTCCAACACTTTAATTTGTATGCTAACAAGACCATTTTGGAAAACATCATGCTCGCCCCACGCATCGTTTTGAAAAAGGATGAAGCTGCCAACAAGAAACTAGCAATGGATCTTTTGGATCGGGTCGGGTTAGCTGATCAAGCTAGCAAGATGCCAGCCCAACTTTCTGGTGGACAACAACAACGTATTGCGATTGCTCGCTCATTGGCCATGGAACCAAAGGCACTCTTATTTGATGAACCAACTAGTGCCCTTGACCCAGAAATGATTGATGATGTGCTTAACGTTATGAAGGATATCGCGCGCGATTCCTCAATGACGATGCTTGTGGTGACCCACGAAATGGGCTTTGCTCGCGAAGTGGCCAACCGAGTTATCTTTATGGCGGACGGTCAAATTTTGGAAGACGATAGTAAAGAGACCTTCTTTGATGGCCAACCGTCAAACGAACGGGCACGTCAATTCCTAGGGAAGATCATTACGCACAGTTAAGAGGGGTTTACACGATGAAAAAAATTATCCGTTACATCGGTGTGATGGCGGCCCTGTGTGCGGCACTTATTGTGCTGACTTCTTGTGGCGCCAAGCCATTATCCGAACAAAACGTTTTAACGAACTCTGAAAAGAGCAACACGATTACATGGGGTGTTAAGGCGGATACCAAGCTTTTTGGCTTAATGGATATCAAGGATAACCGAATTAAAGGGTTTGAAGTTGATATCGCCAAAGCCTTAACGAAACAAGTTTTAGGTTCAAAAGGTCAAGCTAAGTTTGTTCAAGTGACCAGCCAAACTCGGATTCCATTACTAGCAAATGGGAACATCGACGGGATTATCGCCACCATGACGATTACCCCCGAACGGGAAAAGCAGGTTGACTTTACAAACTCCTACTTTGATGCCGGTCAAGCATTACTGGTTAAAAAGGGGAGTCCAATTCATAACGTTAAGGACCTTAACCAGAAGGGCAAAACGGTTCTTGGTGTTGTGGGATCCAACTCTGTTGAAAATATTGGCAAGTACGCGCCTAAAGCGCGACTACTTCAATTGTCAGATTACGCACAAGCTTTGACCGCTTTGAAATCTGGTCAAGGGGATGCTTTGACGACTGATAACGGTATTTTATACGGGATGGCAGCCGAAAACCCCGGATATGTTGTTGTCGGTGGCACATTTACTGAAGAACCATATGGAATTGCTGTCAATCAAGGTCAGACTGAATTCAGACAATCATTGAATACGGCACTGGCCAAAATTGAAAAATCTGGCGAATACAACCGGATTTTGAAGAAGTGGTTTGGAAACGTACCAGGATTTAACTATGAGGAGGCCAAACGATGATTAATATCTTTCAAAACTATGGTGCAGACCTCCTTCTCGGTCTGGGAAACACACTGTTGTGCAGTGTCATCGCGCTATTCTTTAGTTTGATTATCGGCTCGATGTTCGCTATTTTCGAAACAACGCCAATTAAAGCGTTGCGAATCATCGCACGAATTTACATTGAAGTTTTTCGGAACATTCCATTACTGGTTATCACGATGTTCTTCTACGTGGTTATTCCGCTGATGGTTGCTAAAATAGACGGTTTTACTGCTGGTACAATTGGGTTGACCATTTACACGTCCGCCTTTATTGCTGAAACCGTTCGTTCCGGAATTAACTCAGTTGAATCCGGTCAGATGGAAGGGGCTCGTGCCAACGGAATGACATTCTGGCAAGCTATGCGCTACATCATCTTGCCTCAAGCGTTCCGGTACGTAATCCCACCATTGGGAAACCAATTTATTAACTTAGTTAAAAACTCATCAGTTCTGGCCTTCGTTGCTGGATTTGATTTGATGTACCAAGGAAACGTCATTGCATCCAATTCACTGCAAACAATCAATACTTACATGGCAGTCGGGGTGCTTTACCTTGTCATTACCATGCCGCTCAGTTACTACATGCGGCACCTGGAAAAGAAATTAGCATAGGAGGAATGGACAATGTTAAATGACTTTATCAACGCCTATTCCCTTATGAACCTAAGATATCTTCTTGCAGGGTTAGGCATCACAATTTTTGTTTCAATTATTTCCATCATCGGTAGTTACATTATCGGTGCCATTTTAGGAATTATCCGTTACGTTAAGATTAAGTACTTATCTGCAGTTGTCGGCTTCGTGATCGACCTGATCCGGAACCTACCATTGCTGCTGATTATCTTCTTTATCTATTTCGGTTTGCCAAGCATCGGTTTGAAGCCAAGTAGTATTTGGGCAACCATTATCGCAATGATTGTCTTTGAATCCGCTATGCTCGCTGAAATTGTGCGTTCTGGGATTCAAGCAGTTGATTGGGGCCAAATGGAAGGAGCCCGTGCAAACGGGTTAACTTACACCCAAGCGCTTTGGCACATCATTTTGCCACAAGCAATGAAGAAAATGATTCCTGCTATCGTGAGTCAATTTATTTCGTTGATTAAGGATACGTCTTTGGCAACGATCATTGTCTTGCCAGACGTCATGCACAACACGCAAATCGTGTATGGTCAAAACACCAACTACATCATTCCGATGTTCTTGATGCTTGCCATCATGTACTTCGTGGTGTGTTATGCACTTTCATTGGTTTCCCGTTACTTAGAGAAACGAATGGCATAAAGAAACAAGTTGCGTCATAAATCGTTTGCACTTGAGCTTTAATAAAAAGGACCAGTTTCAGTGTGCGTTCACTGAAACTGGTCCTTTTGAAATTAAATGAAAAATAACTAGGCGAATGATTAAGAATAGATTAGAATGATACTTAAATTCAAATTTTAATTTATGAGGTGAACTTATGAGTCGCAAAATAGCTGTTATTGGAATGGGAAACGTGGGATCAACTGCCGCTCACTACATCTTGGCGAACGGTTTCACTGATGACTTGGTGTTAATCGACACTAACGAGGGGAAGGTTGTTGCGGATGCCATTGATTTACAGGACGCAATGCCCAACCTGCCGTTTCACACGAATATTACCGTAAACGATTATGATGCATTAGCGGATGCAGACGTCATTATTTCAGCGCTTGGAAATATCAAGTTGCAGGATAACGCCAACAACGACCGTTTTGCTGAGCTACCATTCACAAGTGCCCAGGCCCGGAACGTGGCTCAAAATATCAAGAATTCTGGCTTTGATGGCAAAATCGTGGTGATTACAAATCCGGTTGATGTCATTACCTCAATTTACCAAGAGGTGACCGGCTTACCAAAGAGCCACGTGATTGGAACGGGAACGTTACTAGACTCTGCACGCATGAAACGCGCGGTTTCCGAGCAACTTCAAATTGATTCACGTTCAGTCGCTGGCTATAACTTGGGAGAGCATGGTAATTCTCAATTTACAGCTTGGTCAACCGTGCGCGTATTGGGTAAGCCTATTGCTGAAGTTGCCGAAGAGAAAGGCCTTGACCTGGAAGCACTGGATCATGAAGCCAAATCAGGTGGTTTCGTCGTCTTCAGTGGCAAGAAATACACTAATTACGGGGTGGCGACGGCTGCAGTGCTTCTTGCAAACACCATCCTGAATGACGCCTTAACAGAATTACCAGTTTCCAATTATCGTGAAGAGTACGGCACTTACTTGTCTTACCCAGCCATCGTTGGTCGTGACGGTATCGTTGAACAACTTCAATTAGAATTAACCGAAGAGGAACTTGATAAACTTCAAATTTCAGCCGACTACATTAAAACTAAGTTCGCTGAAAGCCAAGTCTAATTAAGACCAATTTAAAAACGGAATCATGCTAGCGTCTATCGTTAGCATGATCCCGTTTTTTTAGATTAAATATTGATTTAACCGGTCGTAATCAGTTCGTTCCAGTTCGACCTTAACCTTGGTTCCATCCTCAACGTATTCCGTCTCCAGAACGTTGGCGTGGTCATTCAGGTAAGAGACCACATCACCATTGGCAAATGGAATGAGGAACTCTGCAGTCACGTAGTTGGTGAAGACCTTCTCACGGACCATATCAACCAGCAAGTCCACTGATGTGGCATCTTTGGCAGACATGGTTAAGCTGTCACCTTCGCGACTAGGAAAAGCCCGGTCAGTAAGGTCAGCCTTATTATAAACCGTAATCATTGGTAGGTCAGGGACACCAATGTCGGATAGCGTCTTCATCGTCGTTGCCATCATGTTATCGCGATTGGCATCAGCCGAGTCAACGACTTGGATTAGTAGGTCGGCGTTAGCAGCCTCATACAGCGTTGATTTAAACGCCTCAACCAAGTGAGTAGGTAGATGATCAACGAACCCAACTGTATCGCTTAGAAGGAGTTGTTTTTGATCGTCAAAGGTCAATTGGCGCACGCTGGTATCTAGCGTGGCAAAAAGCATGTTCTTTTCGAAAACTTGCTTATCGTCGTTCATGCCAAATTGGCGGACGAGCGCGTTCATGATGGTTGATTTACCGGCGTTAGTATAACCGACCAGGGCAACCATGGGGAGGCCTTTGCGTTCCCGTTGTTGGCGCTTTGTTTGTTCAGACTTGTTGATTTCCTTCAGCTCATGGCGAACATGATTGATTTGGCGCTGAACAACACGGCGATTCAATTCAATCTGTGATTCACCCGCACCACGGTTGGTAAAACCGCCACCGCTACTTGTCCCGGTTTGTTGGTCTAACCGTTGAGAAGCGCTGGTATGCAAACGGGGCAATTGGTACTGCAACTTGGCTAGTTGCACTTGTAACTTAGCTTCGCGACTCTGAGCTCGGTCGGCAAAGATTTGGAGGATTAAACCGGTCCGGTCAATCACATCTTCTTTAACGACTTTTTCCAGGTTCCGAATCTGACTGGGCGATAATTCGTCGTTTGCAATTACCATTGTTGCTTCATCATCTAGCACAATCTGGGCTAGTTCTTCAACCTTACCAGAACCAAAATAAGTTCCGGAAACTGGTCGATCTAAATTTTGTGTCACTGTTTCAACGATTTCGATGTTATTGGCAGCGGCTAGAGCACTCAACTCTTCCATTGAGTAGTCAAAGTCACGCTGTCCGGTGTTTAAACCGATGGCAACAGCTTTAATTGTTTCGGTTTCAGCCATTAGCTCACCATCCTTTGTCTGTTTTCTTCCCACCATTATAGCATCTAACCAGTTCGAATGAATTTTTGTGTGAAGTAAATGATGGAATCCCTCATTATTTAAAAATTTTCAAAATAAAAATGACCTTAAAATGAGTATTTATTGGCTTTTTTAAAAAAATATTCAATCCATACATTGCCTGTATAGCGGGAATCGTTATAATTATAGCCGCTTTCATTAAAAATGGTGCATTGATTTTAATGGTTTTCTAATATACAATAAATTCAACTTTTTTTAAAAGTTACTACATAGGTTTCGAGGACCTAGAGAAGTAAAGGAGAGGTATACATGAAAATTAGTTCAGTTGCAAAACTAGGCGCAGTCGCTGCGGTTTCAGTTGTACTGTTGGCTGCCTGTGGTTCCAAAGATAGTAGTTCTTCGAGCAAGAGTTTGGCCAGTGACCAAATTCTGAACTTGCCCGAAAGTGCCGAACTTCCAACAATGGATAGTTCAAAATCAACAGACGTTGCGAGTGGCCGTGTGCTTAACAATGTTAACGAGGGACTGCTGAGATTTGGCAACCATTCTAAGCTTAGACCAGGGGTGGCTAAGAGCTATTCAAAATCTAAGGACGGATTAACTTGGACCTTCAACCTTAGAAAATCAAAATGGAGCAACGGCAAACCAGTTACCGCGCATGATTTTGTTTATGCCTGGCAACGGACCAACGATCCAAAGACCGCTTCTCAGTATGCTTACCTGTTTGACCATGTGAAGAACCAAGAAAAGGTTAACACTGGTAAGTTGCCGGTTTCCAAACTTGGCGTTAAGGCCGACGGCGATTACAAACTGGTCGTGACGTTGAGCAAACCACAAGCTTACTTTGACCAATTAGTTGCGAACGCACCATTCTTCCCACTTTTGAAGTCAGAAGTAACGAAGGACGGTAAGAAGTACGCTTCAAGTTCAGACAACTTAGTCTACAACGGACCATTCAAGTTGGAACACTGGAACGGTACTAGTGATTCATGGGACTACGTTAAGAACACCAAGTACTGGAATGCCAAGAACGTTAAGCTTAAGAAGATTCACTGGCAAGTCTTTAAGGATCCTGGTACTGCCTTGAACCAATTCAACAGCAAGAAGTTGGATGCAACAACACTTTCCGGCACTCAAGTAAAGCAGTATAAGAATGATAAGAACCTACACAATCGTTTATCTGCTTCAACTTTCTACCTCGAAATGAACGAAAAGAAAGATCCAATCTTTAAGAACAAGAAAGCCCGTCAAGCTATTTCATTAGTGATTAACAAGAAGCAATTTGTGAATGATGTCTTAGCAGATGGTTCAGTGCTTTCTAACAGTTTAGTATCTAAGGGCTTAGCTACACGCGATGATAAAGACTTTACAGAAGATGCCAAAGTTAGTTCTGCTGCAGAGCATAACGTGAAGAAGGCTCAAAAGCTTTGGAAGGAAGCCCTTAAAGAAGAAGGTAAGTCGTCATTATCATTAAATCTTCTTTCTGATGATACGGATGCCGCTAAGAAGACAACTGAATTCCTTCAAAGTCAATTGACGCAATTGGACGGTTTGAAGATTACCAACCAAAACTTACCATTCAAGACACGTTTGGATCGTTCCAAAAAAGGAAACTTTGACCTAGTTGTCTCAGCATGGGGTGCTGATTTCCCAGATCCAATCTCATTCCTTTCATTGTTCACTTCAGGCAACAGCTACAACAACGGTTCATGGAGTAACAAGGAATACGACAAATATGTTGAGAACGCTGAAGGCAGCGATGCCAACAATGCTTCTAAGCGTTGGGATAATCTCGTAAACGCCGAAAAGACCATCTTGAAAGATCAAGCCATTGTGCCACTTTACCAACAAGCAAAAGCACAATTGTTGAACTCTAAGGTTAAGGGATTAATCTACTTCCCAACCGGCGCACAATGGGATTACAGTCAAACTTACGTCGCAAAATAAATATAATTGAATACTTTGTAAGAGTATAAGGGGAGAGTCAAATGAATTTAAAAAAGCTTAGTGCAACACTCGCTGTTGCCGCTTCAACGCTACTTTTGGTCGCGTGTGGCAGCAATAAGTCTAGCGACACTGGCAGTTCATCAAAAGGAAACCTGGCGGCTGACTAAACGGTTAACTGGATGGAATCATCTCAATTGCCAAGCATGGACAGCTCAAAGGGAACTGATGAAATCAGTTTCAATATGATGAACAACACGAACGAAGGACTTGTTCGTTTAGGCAAGAACAACAAGGTTGAAGATGGCATGGCAACCAAGATGACACAATCGAAGGATGGCAAGACTTGGACATTTACATTGCGTAAGGGGGCCAAGTGGAGCAACGGCGACGAAGTAACCGCAAACGATTTCGTTTATGGTTGGCGTCGAACGGTTAATCCTAAGACTGGTGATCAATATTCATACATCTACTCAGGTATCAAGAATGCCGACAAGATTATTAACGGTAAAAAAGCCGTTAACACCTTGGGGATTAAAGCGGATGGTAAGTACAAGTTGACGGTCAGCTTGGAAAAGAACATTCCATACTTCAAGTATCTACTTGGATTTGTACCGTTCTTCCCTCAAAATCAACAATTTGTTGAAAAACAAGGTAAGGCTTACGGGACAAAATCAAGTGCAGTTCTTTCAAACGGACCTTACACTTTGAAGAAGATCCATGACCAAGTTGTGGCTGATTCAAACACCGCGTTAAACCAATTCCAGTCAGGTAAGTTAGATGCCGCTACGTTAACAGGACAACAAGTGAAGAACATGTTGTCTAAAAAGAACATGGTGGTTCGCCCAATGGGTCGTCTGGCTTACCTTGAGTTCAACCGGAAAGATAAAAAGGTTGGTAAGGCCTTCAGCAATGTGAAAATTCGTCAGGCGATCTCTTATGCCTTACAACGTAAGCAATTAGTCAAAAATGTCATTGCGGATGGCTCGTTAGTTGCCCCTGGTTTTGTTACCAAGGACTTAGCGAAGAATCCCAAGACTGGTGCCGACTTTACTGAAGATGCCGATGCAGATGGCGTAGGAATTTCTTACGACAAAGCAAAGGCACAGAAGTTAATGAAGGAAGGTCTTAAAGAAGTCGGGTTGAAGAAGCTCGAATTTACCTTGAGTGCAGATAATACACCACAGGAAAAGAACACAGCTGAATATATTCAAAGCCAACTTCAAAAGGTCTTCCCACAAGTGAAAGTTGAAAACTTAAGCTTGCCATACAAGACGCGTTTGCAACGCTCGGCTTCAAAGAACTTCCAAGCTGTCATTACCCTTTGGGGCGCTGACTATGCGGATCCATCAAACGATTTGAACATCATGACTTCCGACAACCCACAAAACAACGGTTCTTGGAAGAACGCGAAGTTTGATAAGTACATGGATGCAGCAAACAATGCTGGCGCTAACGAAGAGTCAGAACGCTGGAGCAACATGGTTAAGGCTGAACAGGAATTGATGAAGGACCAAGGTGTCGTTCCATTATTCCAAACTAGCAAACCACAAATGATGAATCCTAAGGTGAAGGGTGTCATTTACAACACCGCCGGAACACCATTTAACTTCAAAGAAATGTATGTCGTTAAATAGACTTGGCTGAAGTAAGGATTGACTTAGTCGTCGATCCTTACTTTTACATATTGAAGTGCTTTGGCTACACGTTTATGATGTAAATATTAGGTTTAAGAAATGATTTAGACTTTTAGAAATGAGAGGAAATACTATGGCAAGATATCTAGGTAAACGAATCTTCTACCTGGTTTTGACTTTGTTTATCGTGACGACCATCACGTTCTTCTTGATGAAGTTAATGCCCGGTACGCCACTTACGAACCAAGAAAAACTTTCGCCAGAACAAATTGCTTTGATTTATAAGCAATATGGTTTGGATAAGCCGGTTTGGGTTCAATACATTGACTACTTAATCAATGCAACCCACGGTGATTTCGGAACTTCCTTCCAATTTAGTGATCAACCCGTTTCATATTTGATCTCTAGCCGGATTGGCGCTTCTGTTCAATTAGGTGCCCAAGCTATGGTGATCGGTGTCATTATCGGGATCGTTGTCGGTGCCTTTGGTGCCGTTAAACGGAATACATGGATGGATAGTGCCACAACAATTATTTCAATTCTCGGAATCTCGATTCCAAGTTTCGTCTTGGCCGTTGTGCTTCAATACTTCTTGGGTTTGAAGGCTGGCTGGTTCCCAATTGCGGACTGGGGTGGCTTCAGCTACACCGTGCTGCCAACCTTAGCGTTGGCGATGGCACCATTGGCTGAATCGGCTCGTTTCGTCCGAACGGAAATGGTGGATGTGTTGAGTTCTGATTATATCGAGCTTGCTCGGGCAAAGGGACTCAGCAAAACAGGTGTGATTTATCATCATGCTCTGCGGAACAGTTTGATTCCGCTGGTTACCATTATTGGACCACTGGCCGTTAACATCATGACTGGATCAATGGTTATTGAAAACATCTTCTCAATCCCTGGTATTGGTAACCAATTCGTTCAATCTGTTTTGACGAATGATTACCCAACCATCATGGGTCTAACCATTGTTTATAGTTTCATGTTGACGATTGTGTTGCTGCTTACGGATATCGTATACGGCATCATCGATCCACGAATCCGAATCTCAGGAAGCAGGGGGTAGAGAATAATTATGGCTGATGAAATTAAACTCCCTCTCGATAGTTTTGAAAAGCTAACGAAGGGCGATACGCTAGATAGCGAAAAAATTGCTGCACCGTCACTAACATTCGTCCAAGATGCTTGGCGTCGTTTGAAGAAGAACAAAGGAGCCGTCATTTCGATGTGGATCTTAATCCTCTTCTTTATCCTGGCTTTCGGTTCAATTCTGTGGTCACCACACGATCCTAATGCGGTTAACCCACAGTTTGCCAACCTTCCACCTAAGTGGCCTGGCATTGGTATTAACGGGTTAAACGGGACGCTGGTTCAAGCCGGTGAACGGGTTAACGCCTATGCCCAAGCTGGTGCGGGCGCAAACGTTCATTACATCTTTGGTACTGACTATCTTGGTCGTGACCTGTTATCACGGATGCTTTACGGTACTCGGATTTCATTGATTATTGCCGTTGTGGCAACGTTCTTTGATTTAACAATTGGTGTTACTTACGGTATCGTTTCTGGCTGGAAGGGTGGCCGTGTTGATAACTTCATGCAACGGGTGATTGAAATTATCCTTTCAATCCCTAACTTGGTGGTTATCGTGCTGTTAATCCTGATCTTGAAGCCAGGAATGACGTCAATCATCTTGGCCATCGCCTTTACGGGTTGGACCACGATGGCACGACTTGTCCGGGCCCAAACCCTAGAAATTAAGGAGCAAGAATATGTTCTGGCTGCCGAAACCTTGGGTGAAAGTTCCTTCAAAATTGCTTTCAAACATTTATTACCTAATCTATCAAGTGTCATCATTATCCAAACCATGTTCACGATTCCTAACGCCATCTTCTTCGAAGCGCTACTCTCGTATATCGGTATTGGGATTAGCTCACCAAAAGCTTCACTTGGTACGTTGCTGAATGATGGCCAAAAGAACTTCCAATTTTTACCTTATCAAATGTGGTATCCAGCGATCGTTCTGTCGATTATCATGATTGCCTTCAACCTCTTCGGTGATGGTCTTCGTGACGCCTTTGATCCACAATCACAATCTAGAGGGTAGGTGAACTAACAACTATGCAAAGTACAGAAAAAATTCTCCAAGTTAAAGATTTAACCATTAATTTCAATACTTATGCCGGAACGGTTAAGGCCATCCGTGATGTTAGCTTCGACCTCCACAAGGGCGAAACGCTGGCAATCGTTGGTGAATCCGGATCAGGTAAGACGGTTACAACCCGTTCTATCATGGGCTTGAACGCCTCAAATGCCAAAGTGGTTAAGGGTAGTTTGATGTTCCATGATAAGGATATTTTAAAAATGAACGACAAGGAACTTCAGTCCATGCGTGGGGCTGAAATTGCTGAAATTTTCCAGGATCCAATGACGTCATTGGACCCAACGATGAAAATTGGTCGTCAAATTGCTGAACCCCTTATGATTCACAAAGGGATGAAGCGTGATAAAGCGATGAAACAAGCGCTCGAAATGATGAAGTTGGTTGGTATTACGGATGCTGAAAATCGAATTAACGATTATCCGCACCAATTCTCTGGTGGGATGCGTCAACGGATCGTCATCGCGATTGCGTTGATTAACTACCCAGAAATCATTATTGCTGATGAACCAACGACTGCTTTGGACGTGACGATTCAGGCGCAAATCCTGCGTTTGATGAAGGAACTTCAAGACAAGATTTCAACTTCCATCATTTTCATCACCCATGACTTGGGTGTTGTTGCTGGGATGGCTGATCGAGTTGCCGTTATGTACGCGGGTAAAATCGTGGAATACGGAACGGTTGACGAAATCTTCTATGATCCAAAGCACCCATATACTTGGGGCTTGTTGAACTCAATGCCAACCTTGGATACAGCAGATGATTCATTGCCTTCAATCCCAGGAACGCCTCCTGATTTGTTGGATCCACCAACAGGGGATGCGTTTGCGCCTCGTAACGAGTACGCGATGAAGATTGATACGCAACAAGAACCACCATTCTTCAAGGTCTCCGATACGCACTATGCGGCTACTTGGTTGCTCCATCCGGATGCACCAGCAGTAACGCCACCAGCGCAAATCGTTGAACGTCAAAAGAAGTACAAAAAAATGCAACAAGCGTTAGCTGACGAAGCTAAACAACCTGTTAAGGAAGAGGAGGAGCTATAATGGTTGACTACGAAAACGGCAAAAAAGTTCTAGAAGTAAGCCATTTGAAGCAATACTTCAACGTTGGCAAGTCAGATGAAGTGCGTGCGGTTGATGACATTTCATTCGATATTTACGAAGGTGAAACCTTTGGCTTGGTTGGTGAGTCTGGTTCAGGTAAGACCACGATTGGTCGAGCTATCATTCACTTATACCAACCAACGAGTGGCTCCATTAAATTTAATGGTGAAGAAATCATTGGCTTAAAAGACCGTCAGAAGATGCAGAAATTCCGTCGTGACATGCAAATGATTTTCCAAGATCCGTATGCATCATTGAACCCACGGATGAAGGTTAAGGATATTGTGGCGGAAGGAATCGACATTAACCATTTGGCTAAGGACGATGACGACCGTAGCAAACGAGTGGAAGACTTGCTGGAAACAGTTGGTTTGAACAAAGACCACTCAAGTCGTTACCCTCATGAATTCTCTGGTGGTCAACGACAACGGATTGGGATTGCCAGAGCATTGGCTTTGGAACCTAACTTTATTATCGCTGATGAACCTATTTCAGCCTTGGATGTTTCCATTCAAGCCCAAGTGGTTAACTTGTTGAAGGACCTGCAACGTGAACGTAAGTTGACTTACTTGTTCATCGCGCATGACCTTTCAATGGTTAAGTACATCAGTGATCGTATTGGGGTTATGCATTACGGTAAGATGCTGGAAATTGCGGATGCCGATGAAATTTATGCGCACCCATTGCATGATTACACGAAGAGTTTGATTTCTGCTGTTCCAGTTCCGGATCCAGAGTACGAGCGGACACGTCAACAATTGGATTATGATGCCAAGCTTGAACACGATGATAAGGAACGAAAAATGGTTGAAATTTCACCACGTCATTGGGTTCGTGCGAGTGAGGACGAAATTCCAATGTACCAGAAGCGTGCGCAAGCAGAGTCATTGGTGAAGGATTAGAGAGCGACAACAATTGGGTGGCCCTGAGGATTAAGGGCGCCTGACAAAAAATAATCGGGTTTGGATTATTGTCAGGTGCTATTAAACGTAAGGGGCAGATTGTTGGAGCTCGTTTCGGCAATGTTGCTTAGGTTTACAAATGTTAGTAAAGCAGCCTCCGGCCTTCTGACCATGGAACGCATTGGGACTCCCTGGAGCCGAAGAGCGGTCTCCAGACCCGTCCTTCTTCTAAGCGTGCCGCTAAGAAGAATTTCAATGCTGATGGCCAGGGCCGTTACGGCTGCCTCGTTTGAAAATGATTCGACGTTGGCAAAGTACAAGTCAACAGCGATATTTTGGTACTAACCATGACTCACCGAACTGAGAGGCGGTTGGGTCAGCAGGTCTTGCCAAGTCTTTCTCTCGTTTCTAAACCTATAGAACACACAAAAGGCGCCTGAGAAGTTAATTCTCAAGCGCCTTTTGCGTTGCATTAATTAGTCGATTGGTTGGTCGACATTGTTGAAGTAGTCTACTGAGATTTTACCGTCAGTGACTGTCAATTTAGTTACGGAACCGTTAATGGCTGAAACTGCCACGTCGATATCTGAGTATTTTGAAACAACACTTCGAATTAAGGTACCGTGGGTGGAAACAAAAACTTTGTCGCCATCTTGGCACTTGTTAATGAGATGATCAAAACCGGGTTGCAAACGACCCCAGAACGTTGCGTTGTCTTCTGCATCATGGTAAGGATCAGCTTCGTGAAGCATGTCTTTGGTTTTTTCGATTGAGAAGGTATCAATCATTTCGTGGAAGTTGTTGGTACCGTGAGGGCTACCCACCATGTGCCAAGTGGCGTAGTCGTCATTTCCTTCGAAGTAGCCGAAGTTTTCTTCCCGAAAGGCAATATCGATTTCGGGTTCCTTGATTTTGCCATTGTTGGCTTCAAGAATGTAGCCGGCCGTTTGACGAGCCCGACGAGCATCACTGGATACTGCATGGGTGAAGATAACGTCTTTTAGGCGTTCACCGGCTCGTTTAGCATCAGCAACCCCGTTATCAGTTAAAGGGGTATCTGACCAGCCTTGAATGCGATGGTACTTGTTGAGATACGTTTGTCCGTGGCGAACCATATAGATATTAAAAGTTGTCATGTGAAATTCGCTCCTTAATTTTTCTAATTTTAACCTACCAGATTCATTCTAACATAATTGAAAACGCTTTATTAGCCACTTTCATAAAAAATATCAGAATTTGTGAAATCAGCGCGAAAGCTTTTCATAAAGCGGATTATAATAGCTTCTCGCACCGAAAAGTGGTAAAATTTTAAGTTGAATTTGAGAATGGAGGGGTTACATGCCAGATTCTATAAAAGCACAAGAACAAAAGCACCTTGATGACGTTGTCGTTAAAATCAAGGATGCTCAAGTTGAAGCTAAGCGCCGCATTAAGGTCGCTGAAACCGACGAGAGTGGCATTCGAAATAATTTCCAGAATGACCTGAGAATCAAGACTGACTCCTATACGGGTATGATGGAAACTGCCATTTCAGTTCGGCAACAACAGCAATTACTGGCAGAGCGCCAAAATAGTTGGCAACACGCAACGTCTCAGTTAGAAACACTGACACGTTTGGAAAAGACCCCTTATTTCGCTCGGATTGATTTTCATGAGAAGGGCGAACCAAAAACCGAAACGATTTATATTGGACTGGCTTCGTTTTCAGATCAACCAGACCACTTCTTGGTCTATGACTGGCGTGCGCCAATTTCCAGTGTTTACTATGATGGTGGAATCGGTGAGGTGACGTACCAAACACCTGATGGGGACCAGGTGGTAAACGTCAAACTCAAACGCCAATTCCAGATTGAAGATAGCAAGATTAAGACCGTTTTCGATACTGAAGAAGCGGTTGGTGACCAGATGCTCTTGGACGCTTTAAGTGGGCAATCTGACACTAAGATGAAGAGTATCGTCACCACGATTCAAAAGGAACAAAACCAAATTATCCGGGATACGAAGTCGGATCTCCTGTTTGTTCAGGGATCTGCTGGTTCAGGTAAGACGGCTGCTGTGCTGCAACGAGTCGCTTACTTATTGTATCGTTACCGTGGTCATTTAACGGCCGGTCAGGTGATTCTTTTCTCACCAAACCAATTGTTCAACGACTATATTGACCAAGTGCTCCCAGAGCTAGGTGAGCACAATATGGTACAGATGACCTACTACCAATTTATGGGGCGTCGGGTACCAAACATGCAAGTTGAAACACTGACGGAGCGGTTTTCCCAGGACATGAGTCCGGCACAAAAACGGACGAATGAGTTAGTTAGCAGCTTAGCCTTCTTTAAGGCGGTTACGACTTATGCTAACCATTTAAATAAGGAAGATATGATTTTCCGGAACATTCCATTTAGAGGTAAGACCTTTATCTCAGCGGAACAAATCGCCGAAATTTACTATGGCTTTAATGAAAACTACAGCTTATCGAACCGTCTTCAAGGTACCAAGGAGCGCTTGATTAAGCACCTGAACCGTCGGATTTCATCCGAAATGAAGACCAAGTGGGTTGAGCAAGCGGTTCAGGACCTGAGCCAAGAGCAGATTAATGATATGTATGCCGGCGAAGCGCGTGAGGACGAGTCGGAAGACAAGCAATTTAAATTCTTGGCCCGTAAAATAGTGGTCAACGAATTCCAGTCTGTCCGTAAGGCGATTATGCGCAGTCGTTTCTTAAGTATCAATTCGCAATTTGTTCACTTTATGCGGGCGATTCCACAAATTATCAATTTAGAAAAGCACGGGATTAGTCGTGAAGACTGGCAAGCTGAGATCGATGAAACGGTCGAACACTTGAGAGACCGTCACGTGCGCTTAGCGGACATTTCAACGTACTTGTATCTCTACGATCTAATGACTGGTAAAAAGGGCGAGCGCGACATGCGGTACGTCTTCATCGATGAGATTCAAGACTACACGCCATTCCAGTTGGCTTATCTAAAGTACAGCTTCCCGAAGGCTCGATTTACGTTACTTGGTGATTTGAATCAAGCCATCTTCACGAAGGAGAACAGTCGGACCTTGCTGGAAGAGTTGAGTACAATGTTTGATAAGGACAAGACGCGGGTCATTCAATTAACCAAGTCATACCGTTCAACCAAGCAGATTACTGACTTTACGAAGCACATTCTCACGAACGGCGAGGCGGTAGACTCGTTTGCCCGAGATGGTGATTTACCAACTATTAGCGTACAACCATCGGCTGAAAAGACTTTAGAAAAGTTGGAGAAGCAATTAGCGTTTAATGATCAGGAAGGCGAAACGACAGCGATTATTGGTAAGACGCTGGAGGATTGTCGCGCTTTATCTGAACTCATGCAGGCACGCGGGCTGAAAGCAACCTTGATTCAATCCGAAAACCAACGCTTGGCCGCTGGAACGATTATCGTGCCATCATACCTGGCGAAGGGACTGGAGTTTGACGCCGTGATTGTTTGGGAAGCTTCAAAAACCAACTACCATGACGACGATGAACGCCAACTCATGTACACGATTTGTTCAAGAGCGATGCACCAACTTTCAATCTTGGCAACTAATGAATTATCACCACTTTTTGATCAAGTACCAGAGAGTGACTACACTGTAATCAAATAAACGGAAGACGGCCAGAAATGGTCGTCTTTTTTTGTTGGGTGAATGATATAATGGTTTCGTTAAGCACAACTTCTAGGATAAGGAAGAACATCATGGCAGATTTGATCAATTATGATTCTTTTAGCAAAGAGCAGTGGAAAAATTTCTATCAAGAGGCCCAGGTTCCGTTGACGCAGGAAAGTCTTCAGCAAATTCAAGCGTTTAACGACCGGATTTCGCTTCAAGATGTTCAAGATATTTATATTCCGTTGGTGTATCTGATTTCGCTCC
Source organism: Secundilactobacillus oryzae JCM 18671 (assembly GCF_000740055.1). Taxonomy (GTDB): domain Bacteria; phylum Bacillota; class Bacilli; order Lactobacillales; family Lactobacillaceae; genus Secundilactobacillus; species Secundilactobacillus oryzae. Next base: position 51,368 of record NZ_BBJM01000010.1, read on the forward strand.
GGTTGGCGCAGTTTAAGCGCTGGCAGGTGGTGCAGGCCAATTTCTTACAAAAGGAACCCCGCAATGTGCCATATATTATTGGGATTGCGGGAAGTGTCGCAGTGGGGAAAAGTACGACGGCTCGGCTATTAGCGGTGCTGTTGCGTCACTTTTTCTCGTCAGACCGAATTGAATTAATCACCACGGATGGTTTTCTTTATTCAAACTCGGAGTTGACGGAACGTGGCATCATGGACCGCAAGGGATTCCCCGAGAGCTATGATATGAAGAAACTGATTCAATTTTTAAACGATGTGAAGGGTGGCAAGCCGATTGTGCAGGCGCCGACCTACTCACACCAAATTTACGATATTGTGCCGGAGGAGTTTCAGGAAATTAATCGGCCAGATGTGCTGATTGTGGAAGGCATCAACACGTTACAACTACCAAGTACGGAACCGATTTTCGTATCAGACTTTACCGACTTTTCGATTTACGTTGATGCTGAGGCGGAGTTGGTAGAGCAGTGGTACCTGGAACGATTTGGCGCCTTGCTGGATACGGCGTTCCAAGACCCGGCCAATTACTACTATCCTTACGCAATTGGCGATCGACGGGCGGCTTTCCATATGGCCAAACGAATTTGGCGTGAGGTGGACTTAGTTAACTTAAACGAGTACATTTTGCCTACCCGTTCACGGGCGGATTTGATTATTCATAAAACGGATAATCACCTGATTGACCGGTTGTCTCTCAGGAAATACTAATCAGATTCCAGATATATTTGACGGGGTCGTTTTTCATAGGTATCATAATTAGATAGTTAATTTTGAAAGGGTGAACGCAGTGGCCAATGTAGATCTTTCGACATTTGATAAAATTATTGTCCTAGATTTTGGTAGTCAGTATAATCAATTGATTACGAGACGGATTCGGGACTTAGGCATCTATTCTGAACTCATATCTCACAAAATAACCGCAGAAGAAATTAAGAAAATTAATCCAAAGGGGATTATTTTCTCCGGTGGCCCTAACAGTGTTTATGATGAGGGTGCTTTCCGCGTTGACCCAGAAATTTTCAAGTTGGGGATTCCAATCTTGGGAATTTGTTACGGCATGCAGTTGATGGCATACACGCTTGGTGGCGATGTTAATACCGATAACGGTCAATACGGTCGTGCCGAGATTAACATTACTTCTGATAACGCTAAGTTATTCAAGGACACCCCTAAGACGCAAAACGTCTGGATGAGTCATGGTGACTTAGTAACCAAAGTACCAGAAGGCTTCGAAATTGTCGCAACTAGCGATGATTGCCCTGTTTCCGGGATGCAGGACTTGGACCGTAACTTCTACGGCATCCAATTCCATGCTGAAGTACGGAACACGGACTTTGGTATCCAAATTTTGAAGAACTTTGCTTTTGACGTGTGTGAAGCCAAGGCTAACTGGTCAATGGATGACTTCATCGACCTACAAATTCAATCAATTCGTGAAACAGTCGGTGACCGCAAAGTGCTCTTGGGCCTTTCCGGTGGCGTTGATTCTTCCGTTGTCGGCGTGCTGTTGCACAAAGCCATTGGGGACCAACTGACGAGTATTTTCGTTGACCACGGTCTATTACGTAAGGGCGAAGCTGAACAAGTTATGGATAGCTTGGAAGGTAAATTTGGTCTTAATATTGTGGCTGTAGATGCCCGTGACCGGTTCTTATCTAAGCTTGAAGGCGTTAGTGAACCTGAACAAAAACGAAAGATCATTGGTAACGAGTTTATCCAAGTCTTCAACGATGAAGCTCAAAAGCTGGATGGCATTGACTTCTTGGCTCAAGGCACACTTTATACTGACGTGATTGAAAGTGGGACTGATACGGCGCAAACCATCAAGTCTCATCATAACGTTGGTGGCCTGCCAGAAGACATGCATTTCCAATTGATTGAACCATTGCGTTCACTCTTTAAAGACGAAGCCCGTGAGTTGGGTGAAAAACTGGGGATGCCTTCAGAACTTGTTTGGCGTCAACCATTCCCTGGACCTGGTTTAGGAATTCGAGTAATTGGTGAAATCACCGAAGAAAAGCTCGAAATCGTCCGTGATAGTGACCTAATTTTACGAGAAGAAATTAAAAAAGCTGGCCTAGATCGTGACATCTGGCAGTACTTCACGGTACTTCCAGGTATCCGTTCAGTCGGCGTCATGGGTGACGGTAGAACGTACGACTACACAGTTGGTATTCGTGCCGTAACCTCCATCGATGGGATGACAGCTGACTTTGCGCACATTCCTTGGGAAGTCTTAAGTGACATCTCTGTTCGGATTGTGAACGAAGTGAAGCATGTTAACCGTATCGTGTATGACGTTACGAGCAAGCCACCTTCGACAATTGAATGGGAATAAAAGGTACATGTAAATTGAACCCGGAATGTTGATTTAACGGCATTTTCGGAAGATACAAAGGATACGATTGGCGGGGAATTTGTTACGTTCCCCGCCAGAATCCCCGCCAAGTTTGGGCCGAATGAGGGCTAAGCTGGCGGGGATTTTTTGATGGCTTTAGCATATAATGATTGTGGAACCTAAACGTATGGATGGAGTGGTATATATGACAGATACGTATTTTATTAGTAGCCTTCAGGGTGATGAGGCCTCAATTACAGCGATTGCAACATGGTAGATTGCAAATTTAATCCGAATTTTTGGAAAAATTTGTCAGCATAACCTGATACGGTGTTTGCCAGTCGAGTATTTTAAGCGGTCTCTGGTTAATTTGGAGTAACGTCGTCGTTAAATCTTGAGCACTAATGTGCTCAAAACGAGTCCCCTTAGGATAAAAATAACGTAAATTCCGATTAAAGCGTTCATTACTACCACGTTCAGCTGGAGTATAAGCATGGCAGTAATAGGTCTTAATACCATATTGTGATTCAAGTGATACTAGCCCACTAAACTCAGTGCCACGGTCCACAGTAAAGCTGTGCACCGGACCATTAAAAGTTGTTAGGAACTTAGTTAGTGCTTCATTAACAGTCGCTGTCGTCCGATCTTTTAACCGGTATGCCCAAAGGAACCGTGATTTTCGATCGATTAAAGTTAATAAAACTGCCTTACTATGCCCACGAGGACCAACGACTGTATCTAGTTCAAAATCGCCGATGCGATTACGTTGATTAATCATC
>NZ_BBJM01000009.1 GCF_000740055.1 Secundilactobacillus oryzae JCM 18671
AAAAGACCAATTTTAGCCAAGTAACGACTGATGAGATCCTAGCAGCACTTGAACTAATTAATCAACGACCATTAAAAATACATCATCAACAGACTGCCATTGAAAGGTTCCGGGCTTGTTCGGATTAAACTTGTAATTTGCCTATACTAATTAACGGCAATTTATCCTGAAAGGGTTTGTTGTAATGGTATTTCAAAGTATCTCGTTTAATACACCGATAATCACTTTACTTAATGATACATAAAAATCGTGATATACTTAGCTTAAGTTTTAAAGGATATTATGGTCACTAAGTTACACATATAAATTTTTATGGAGGTGTTGTAATATGACCAATTTCTACGGAAATGATCCTTTTTTCAACAATGATATGGATGATGTTTTCAATCAATTATTTCGGCGCATGGATAATCAAAATTCGGAGCGTGCACGGTACTTAGTTAATGGAAAATCGTTGACACCAGATGAGTTTGCTCAATACCGAGCAACTGGTAAGCTACCCCAAAATAATAAAACAATAGAAGTATCTAAAGATGGTAAACAGGCTTTTAAAAAAGGAGGAATTTTAGAAAAGTTAGGGACTAATTTGACGGAACAGGCTCGTGATGGATTACTAGATCCAGTGATTGGACGTGAGAATGAGATTCAAGAAGCTGCAGAAATTTTGAGTCGTAGAACGAAAAATAATCCAATCTTAGTTGGTGATGCCGGTGTAGGTAAAACTGCAGTCGTCGAAGGTCTGGCACAAGCAATTGTGGCTGGTAAAGTTCCAGAAACGATTCAAGATAAAGAAATCTATTCGATTGATTTATCGTCTTTGGAAGCAGGAACTCAATATCGCGGTTCTTTTGAAGAAAATATTAAACAGCTGGTAAAGGAAGTTAAAGCAGCTGGTAATATTATTCTATTCTTCGATGAAATTCATCAGATTATCGGCACGGGTGCCACTGGTGGTGAAGATGGTGGCAAAGGATTGGCTGATATCATTAAACCTGCTTTGTCACGTGGCGAGCTGACTGTAATCGGGGCTACGACTCAAGATGAATATCGCAATACTATTTTGAAAAATGCGGCTTTGGCACGGCGATTCAATGATGTTGTGATTAATGAACCGACGGCCGCTGACACTTTACGTATATTACAAGGTGTTAAAAAGCTGTACGAAAAACATCATCATGTTATATTGCCAGATGAGGTTTTGAAGGCGGCTGTGGATTATTCAATCCAATATATACCACAACGCACTTTGCCAGATAAAGCTATCGATTTGATCGACATGACTGCGGCTCATTTAGCGGCTAAAAATTCGCAAACTGATGTTGAGACATTGGATCAACGCGTTAAAAAATTAGAGGCAGCTAAGGAGGCCGCCGTTAAATCGGAGGACTTTAAAAAAGCCGCTGATATCAAGAAGTCGATCGAGGAAACCAAGCAAAAAATTAAAAGAACGGATCAAAAAGAAAAAATCACTGCTACGATTGATGATGTGGCACAATCGGTTGAACGTTTAACTGGTATACCAGTTGCTGATATGGGCGCTAATGATATTGAGCATTTGAAAAATCTTGATAAGCGTCTGAAAAGTAAGGTAATCGGTCAAGATGAAGCGGTTGAAATGGTAGCAAAAGCAATTCGGCGTAACCGTGCGGGCTTTTCAGAGGGTGATCAGCCGATTGGAAGTTTTCTGTTTGTGGGCCCAACTGGCGTAGGAAAGACTGAATTAGCTAAGCAATTAGCCTTAGATATGTTTGGAAATAAAAATGCGATTATTCGGCTAGATATGAGTGAATATGCTGATCGTACAGCTGTGTCGAAATTAATTGGTACCTCGGCTGGATACGTAGGCTATGAAGATAATGCTAATACTCTAACTGAACGGGTTCGGCGTAATCCATATTCCATTGTATTATTAGATGAAATTGAAAAGGCTGATCCACAAGTATTAACGTTACTATTACAAGTGATGGATGATGGGCGCTTAACGGATGGACAAGGCAATGTCATTAATTTCAAAAATACGATTATTATTGCGACTTCTAATGCTGGCTTTGGTAATGAAGCATTAAGTGGTAACAAGCAACGAGATCAGTCATTAATGGATAAGTTAGCACCATTTTTCCGCCCAGAATTTCTGAACCGTTTTAATGGAATCGTGGAATTTTCACATCTGACTAAGCAAGACTTAAGTCAAATTGTCGATTTGATGTTGGCGGATGTACAAAAAACGTTAGCCAAAAAATCCATCAAACTTGAGGTAACTAAAGCGGCAAAAGATTGGCTGATGGAAAAAGGCTATGATGAAGCAATGGGTGCGCGGCCATTACGGCGAGTAATTGAACAACAAATTCGTGATAAGGTAACGGATTTCTACCTTGACCACTTGGATGTCAAAAACTTGAAGGCTGATTTAGTGGATGCTGAGATTGTGATATCGGCAGCTTAGCTTAAATCAGTGTTCATAAATAACTTTATGTAAGAGGAGATTTATTGGGAAGGAGATTTCTTGATAGATCTCCTTTTTTCGTTGATTTTCACCATTTGATATTAATCTATTGAGTAAATATGGGTAGCGTCAAGAATCTTGTGTAAATGAAATGCCTCCGTACATATAATATGTAGTTAATTTAAATAAAGGATGATTACAGGGTGTCCTGAAGTCCGTTGAATCCGCGATGGATTCGCTTCATGGACTTCTCGTTGTAGACATTAAACTGAGAAACCAGGAATCGATTCAGTGAATCTTCCGTTGGAAATTGTTCTTTGTGGTTGGTGTTGCGTTTGAGATGCTTGTTAAAGTTCTCAATCAAGTTGGTTGAATACAATGAACCGCGAATAGCTGGTGGGAAATCCATGAAAGTGAGCAGATTCGGCATTTTAAGCAGATTTTTGATTAAGTTGGGATAGGTCTGATGCCAGTTGTTGGCGAAGTCATTCAATTTTAGTTCGGCTTCTTGCCGGTTAGTAGCCCGATGAACTTGTTTAAAGTCATTGATAACGGTTTTACGGTCTTTCACCCGAACCTTGTTCATCAGATTGTGCCTAGTATGAACCAGGCACCGTTGCCGTTTAGCCTTAGGAAAATGCCGATTCAAGCCTTCATCCAAACCAACTAACCCATCGGCCACAAACAACAGGACATCTTTGACACCCTGTTTGATCAAGGTTCCCAGCAATTCAGTCCAGATCCCAGTTGATTCCGTGGGCGCCACTTGGTAGTTCAGGACTTCTTTCGTGCCGTCTGGCCGAATACCGATCGCAATATGAACCGCTTCTTTTTGGACGGTGTCCCGCTTTAAAGGCAGGTAAGTGTCATCTAAGAAGATGACCGCATATTGCGAAGGCAGTCGCCGTTGCTGGAAAGCTTGAACTTGTTCATCAACGACTTTGGTCATGTTGGAAACCGTGGCTTTGGAGTAATGAGCACCGTACATTTTCTCAATGAGTTAGGCGATTTCGGCGGTGGTAATTCCCTTGGTGTATAGCTGAATAACCGTTGTTTCCAAGCTGTCACTGTGCCGACCGTAGGCTGGCAAGATGTGGTTTTGGAAAATACCATTGCGATCCCGCGGAATGGTTAAGTTGAGTTGACCATACTTCGTATCAAACGAGCGTTCATATTATATAAGCTATTGGAAAACGGCCATCTACAATGGTCATCAAGGTGAAGCCTGGAAACTTAGGCAACAGCAGTTAACTTGGTTACTGGATGGCTTATCAGTTGAAGCAACGATTCATTAGGCACGAACCAGGGCCTTCTATTAATATGAGGAACATGTGGCAATACCCAATTACCTAGGCAAAGCTAGTGTAATCTGGTATTATTTGGTTGTTCTGACGAAAAAATGTCATTAAGGTAGATTGTAAAATTAATCCGGACGCTGTTCGGACAAAAAAGATCAGCTTCCTCTAAAATGGTGTTTACCACAAACCCATCTTTTAGGAGCTGATCTTTTGTCTAGTATAACCTATTTTGAACGAATTAAAATCGAAACCTTTTGTGAACTAGGGCTGTCCAATATCCAAATGGGCGATCGGCTGAACCGATCACCGTCCACAATTTCTTATGAATTATCTCGATGTCAACCTTATCAGGCTGAATTTGCACAAACAGCTGCCGAATACAAGCGATCACGATGTGGTCGGAAAACTAAACTGAGTGACGAATTAAAGCAAACCATTCTAAACCATTTACGTCTAAGCTGGTCACCAGAAATGATTGCTCACGAATTTAAACTAGCTACTAAATCTATTTACAATTGGTTAAATCAGGGGAAAATTGATTTCCCCTTGAATGATCTACCTGAACATGGCGTACGCCAACGGCGTAACGTTGACCAACGGTCCAAATATAATCAATCATTGGGACGATCAATTGAACAGCGTCCTATGGTGGTTAATCAACGTAATCGCATCGGTGATTTTGAACTAGATACAGTTGTTGGCCCTCGTGGGCATAGTAAGGCAGTTTTATTAACTTTAATCGATCGCAAATCACGGTTACTTTGGGCATACCGGTTAAAAGATCGGACAACAGCAACTGTTAATGAAGCACTAACTAAGTTTCTAACAACTTTTAATGGTCCTGTGCACAGCTTTACTGTGGACCGTGGTACTAAGTTTAGTGGTCTAGTATCACTTGAATCACGACATGGTATTAAGACCTATTACTGCCATGATTATACTCCAACTGAACGTGGTAGTAATGAACGATTTAATCGGAACTTACGTTATTTTTATCCTAAAGGGACTTGTTTTGAGCACATTAGTGCTCAAGACTTAACGACGACGTTACTACAAATTAACCAGAGACCGCTTAAAATACTTAACTGGCAAACACCTTATCAGGTCATGCTGACTAATTTGTCCAAAAATTCGGATTAAATTTTCAATCTACCTTAATCCCAATTAAACTAGTTTATTTAATCAGTCAGAACCCCGGCCATTAGCACCGCTACGTCAGGAATCAACTTCGAAGCTATCATAAATATATAATGAGTAAAGTGTTTAAATAGAGCAAAAAAGAGGCCGCAACTTAAGACTTTAGAGTCCTAATATACTTGACTTTACGTAGAAAACTTCTTGTTTAATCTATTATACAGTGGAAGCTAGAGATCAACCGATCTCTAACCAAAAACTAGTTTTTAGTTAATAGCCAATTGTTTGCTTGAACAATTGGCCTGTTAGTTTGCACTTCAGGTTTAATTTTATTATTGAAGAGTACTTGCCCATTGTTTTTCTTGATTTTTTCAGCAGTTATGTTTACTTGGGCACCATTATACATAGTGTACGTATCGTTGATACTAGTATACCCAGCAGAGTTACCACCAAAAGTTTTAACGTTGGGATTGGTTTCAAGTGCTAAAGCCGTTAACTCGCCTGAACTAGCAGTCAATCGATTGAGTATCACCGCAACAGGAATTCCTGTGATTTTTTTTACCTTGCCGAGGTCTATCTTAGTTCCCATGTTGTTAGTAACACTCCCTTGGAAGGTCACACTCGTAGGCTTGTTTGCCGCATTAACTACTTCAAATAATTTTCCATTAGGGACAACTGGCGAAATTCCAGCTAACATTGGGCCAATATCACCACCTAGGTTATTCCTAAGATCAATGATAATACCCTTATATGTTTTACTAGTCAGCTTATAATAAATTGTGTTTGCGTATCTTTTCCCTTGTGATGATGATCCATTGAATTCTGGTAAGTGGACGTATAAGATATTATTTTTAACGCTGCTAGTTGGTGCTTTGTATTGTGAAACTTCTTTTTTTACTTCTGATGGAGTTATCAAAGAAGCGTGCTTACCACCCTTAATTGCCAAGGCTTGTTTTAACAGTGGATAAATTTCTTTGTAGGTATGCTTATTTGAAATGTCATTGCGAATCTCTGTCATCCTATTTTTCTGCGTTTGATTTTCTGTATAGATCCCTGTGGACGATATTTTATTAAAAGCCAGCATGGCGTCTCTTTTAGGGGTTGGTGGGACTAAGTAGAAGTCAAAGTTAGGTCCATACTGATATCCTATGTATATTCCTCCAGAAATAATCACTAGCATAGTTACTATTAGCGAGATAATTAATTTTTTATGCTTTTTCAAATAACTCACTCCTTAATCCTTAAGATACTCACAACATAATTTTAACACATTAGGAGATATGCCTAACCATCATGGGATATTTGTAAATGAGTTAGCTTCAAGAAAGGTCGCTATCTTACGTAATCGCTACTCCAATGAAGCTCACCACAAAAAATCAGACGTGGTTTTCTGGCAGTGCCATTGCCAGATGGAATCAGTGTTCTTTCGTTCAATACGGGAAAACGGGCAATGTAACATGGTAATTGCGTTACATTCGCGAGATTTCTGCTATCTTAAAAGTTAAGGAGGGCTATTAAATTGCAATTTGCTAATGTATTACGGAAAAAAAGAAAAGAACTGCACTTAACCCAGCAACAATTGGCTGATAAATTACATGTGACACGTCAAACGCTATCACGCTGGGAAAATAATTTAAGTTATCCAAATTTAGACACATTAGTAAATTTAAGTGAATTTTTAGCTGTTCCTCTAGATATTTTACTCAAAGGTGATGGAAATTTGATGGTTAACAAAATTAGTCAGGACGTACGAGACAAAGACAAGTATAAACGCTATTTGATGATTGTTTCAGCGATCTTTATTCTTATATTTTTATGGTTAAGTGTATTAGGATACGGACGTGCTAGCCAAAATGAATGGATTGATCGTTTCAATCCTTTTTTAAGAGTTCAATATGGTTATGCGGTACTACCTAACCAGGTTCCAGAGAAGAGAGAAAAGACAACTATCATTGATAGTGATGGTAAAAATAAACATGTTGCTGCTGTTAAAACCCCGCAGCGAGTTGATGCGTTTGTAGCTGATGATCCTTTTGGTAGTGGTAGTTGGCTAAAGTTTTATACCGGACAATATGGATGTAAGCTGATTCCTGAGACAACTTTTAAGAGAGGGTATAATGAATAAATCATCTCTCAAAAGGAAGGAATTTTTACATGCCAACTCGTTACGACAAAGAATTCAAACAAAACATTATCAACCTATATAAGCAAGGCGAATCAGCTGCCCAACTGGCCAGAGAATATGGCATTGGCTATTCAACAGTGCATAAGTGGATCCAGGGCCAGGCCAAAACTCAATCCGGTAAATCGCCAGACGAAATCAAAGCGATGGAAAAGCGACTGGCTTCGCTGTCTGAGGAGAACGAAATCCTAAAAAAAGCCCTGGGCTTCCTTGCGCAGAAGTAACCAATATCTTTGATTACATTCACCAAGAAAGCCATCACCACCAGGTAACCAAGATGTGCCGAATCCTCGGTGTTTCCAGAGCTCAGTATTATCGTTATCGATCCCCCAAACCTTCAAAACGCCGGGCCGAAGATGCGGGCTTGAAACAACGGATTCTGCGGATCTTTGCGGAATTTAAGGGGTCTATGATATTTAGTGTTGATGGATTTTATCTATCAACACTAAATATCATAGACCCGTTATTTCTTGCAATCTGCCATCGGAATACGCAAGTGCTACGAATGGATTATAAGTACAAGAACACGGCGACAGGTAAGTCGACCAATTTGGCTTACTATATGGATTTGAAGAATCATGATATGTACATGGCTATTACGCCAATTATGTCAATCTCCTCAAGTTCACTTTATAAGAAATCTGACTTAGCGGTGTTTGATGGCAAGTACTTAAAAACCCATGCAGAAGGTAGCAATAGTGCGAACGCCTCAACGAGCTTCTCATCGTTATTGACTGATACTAAGTTCCAATCAGGATCAAAAAAGGACTTAGAGAAGGTCTTGAAGGATGCTGATGAAAAGAAATTCAAGCAAAAAGATGACAAAATTAGCTACACGTTTAATGGGAAGCAACTTGCTAAGCTGTACAAGTTGAGCAATGCGCGTTTGAAAGAGAAAAAAGCGACTAAGGATTTGGCGCTAACCGATTCACAGCTGAAAAATATGACAGAAGCCATGAAGAAAATGAAGCTGACAGAAACGGTTAATGTGAAGACGAACGAAATTACGTCTTACAAGCTTAAGCAAGGTGGAGCGACCTACAACATTAAGTCAAAAATTTCTAAATCGAACGTCAAAATTACAGTACCAGATGAACAAGACGTCATGAGCCAAGCTGAAATGCAAAAAGAAATGAGCAAGATTATTGAGAAGAGCTTAAAAAATTAATCGTATGAACGAAAACTCACTTTAACCGGATTAAATCGGGAAGAGTGAGTTTTTTTATTGTATTTTAAATTCGGAATTAGTCAGTGTAAAGCTTTCTTCAGGAAGTCCGACAACTTGGACTTGCTGGTCCTTAGTAATGAAGATGGCACCCAGAACTTCGTTGAGATTAGTTGGCCAGTTGGTCATTGGACCGCCAGCGAAAAAGAGGCGGGTTGTTTCAATTTCACCTACCACCGAATCCTTAGTAAAGACCGTGACACTGGCTAAGTTATTTTCACGAGGATAGCCAGTTTCGGGATCTAAAATATGGTGATAAGTTTGACCACCAGATTTTAGTTGCCGTTCATAGATGCCACTGGTCACGGCAGAACAAGCTTCCAGTTCCACAACCCCGACGTTGTCACCCCGATTGGTAAATGGGTTTTGGACACCGATGCGCCATTTGCCGGTCATCTGTTTTGGGGACTCACCGACTAACAGGACGTTACCACCAAGATTAATGATACCCGCACGGATGCCATGAGCTCGCCATAAGTCGCGGATGCGATCAGCAATGTAGCCCTTGGAGATACCACCCAAGTCAAGTTCCATCCCAGGCTGCTTGAGAAAAATACTGAGTTGGTCATCATCCAATTCGATTTGGCCTGGATCGATGAGTTTCAAGGTTTCATGAATTGAGGCGTCGGTGGGCACGTTTGCGTCCTTAAAGCCAATCGACCAGAGCTTGACGAGGGGACCAATGCTGGCGTTAAAGCCGTCGTGAACTAAACTGGTTTCAACGGCGAGCTTAGTGAGTGTGTAAGTGGCCGGGGACACGCTCACTGGATGTTGGCCAGCCGCGTGATTGACGACCATTAGTTCGGATTGACTACGATTAACGGTCAGTGCATCTTCGTAGCGCGTGATGAGGGCGTTAGCCTCATCTAACAGTTGGTCATCCGCTACGCCAAAAAGGGTCAAATCGATTTGGGTACCGAGGCCATAATAGGTTTTATGTCTAATGTCAGTAGCTTGGGTCATGGGAATACTCCTTGGTTTAAATGAATGCTGGCTTAATTATACCGCACTGGAGAAGTTGCGACAGAAGTCGGGCAGTTGCTGAGCACTAACCTAGATTGGCGAATAATTTGGTTCTGGAATTGGTCGTTGATCGTAGTTAGGCGGAGGAAACTGACTTCTGGAGCACGATTAAACGAAATAGTCCGGTTAAATGAAAAGAGGTTGCACCAAAATTTACTTTTGGCACAACCTCTACAGTAAGTCGCTTTGATTGCTTAAGCGAGTAGGGCAGTCTATGCTACAGCTGAGGTGATCACATGGGTGCTCGAACAAAGCGTTGGGCCATTTTGGCAGTATTAGGCTTGTTTTTCTTCATGGTAATCGTGAACGGCACAATTGTGACCATTGCGATTCCGCAAATTTCGCGTCAGTTGGCTGTGGCCACTAGCGCAACGACTTTAATTGTATCGATTTATTTAATTGTGATCTGTGCAACGTTAATGCTATTTGGTCAGTTTGGTGATAAGTTCGGTCGAACCAACGTTTTCAAGGTGGGAACGTTGGTCTTTTTGATTGGTTCATTTTTGGCTGGTGCCGGACAAAAACTGGAATTCGTACTGTTTGGCCGGTTGATTCAGGGCATTGGCGCCAGTATGACAATGGCCAATAGTTACGCGATTGTCAGTGATACGTTTCCGTCAAACGAGTTGGGCCGGGCGTTCGGCATCGAAAGTGCCTTTATTTCGTTGGGAGCGCTGGCTGGTCCAGGACTAGGGGGACTTATCTTGGCACACCTGCCGTGGGGATACATTTTTTGGATTAACCTCCCGGTGGGAATTTTGTGTCTTATCGTGGAATTGATTATTTTTCCAAAGGGCCAGCGTCATCCTGAAATTAAAATTGACTGGCGTGGCGCGTTACTTTTATGGGAATGTTGGTACTGGGCTATGTTGGCTTTCGATTTCGGCCTAACAGCGTGACGCCCGGCATTCGGCAACTGTCAAAATGGTACCTGATTTTGATTAATGGCATCCTGCCCTGGTTGCTACTTCTCCTGTTGGAATTGGGGCTGAGCTTCTTACACCAGTCAGGTTATGGAAGTTCGAATGAGGATGACGGTCTGTGATTTCTTCAATTATTAGGTCCCGCGATTGCGGGGTATGTAGCAGTTTTGATTCAATTGTATTCCTTTACCTTGTTCTATCGCGTCCTTAAACCGGGGAATATTAAGCAAGTGTGGACGGTTTACTTTAGTTTGGCGGTTCTTAGTCTTGTGGGCGGCTTTTTAATCTGGATTAGCGAATTATTGCTGGTTTGGCAAATTCCGACTTTCATTCTACTGATTTTGGGTTTCTTTGGCACCATCATCAGTGTGGGAAGTGTTGTGATGCCATTTGTGATCGTACCGATTATGACGGTGACGCTATTGGCCAATCGAAATTGGGCGGCAACAGTTGAGACGAATCCAAATGAGTCAGAGATGGACCGTTTAATTAAGGAAATTCGGCGAGAAATCAGCGGGCAAATTCCGCTCCAATGGGCAGATTTAGTTGCCTTTTGTAACTTTTCGGACGGTGTAACCATCAACTATTATTTCAATGACTATGGTGAACCTAATCGGTACTTCAAAGGGGATACCATTGCGACGGGATACTCTGCTTTTGAAAGTCGGACGTTATCACCGGTGACCGAGAAAGTCAGTGAGTTGCGTCAACTACTACAAAAACAAGATACAAAGGCGATTTCATATTTGATATTGACCTACCGCACGGAGGCTGAACTGACGGTTACCCACGCTGATTGGCAAGCTACTCAATTTGCTGATGACCAGATTGCAGCGTATTACGCAGATAAGTATCTTCAAAACGTGCCTTTACGGGGAATACTACCGGCCTTGAGTGAGGAAGTTGCTAAAGAGATGGATCGGGTGGGCTTTGAGCCGGAGACAAAAACTCACAACATTGGAATTCCGCACTTTTATAATTTGGAGTACGAGGAAACGTCCGCAGCGGTCAGGCGCGAACGAAAAATGATGATTGATATCGATTTTCGGGATCCGCTCCTTTGGTTCGACCGAACGATGGTCGATCAATGGGACGCGCCACATGATTATGAGGTTATTAGTGATGCGGACAAAGAGCGCATTTTTGAAATTATTCGTGATTATTTGATTGGGAAGTTTGAGGATAGTGGTAAGCGACTATTGCTGTTTAAAGAACTAGAAAAAATACAGGCGACATTAGTAGCCAATAATCAAGTCGAGGAAGCTGTTAAAATGACAGCCATTTTAAAGGAAATTGATGAAAGTACCGCAGAGCATAGTTATGAACCGGCATTGCGGCGCTTCATTTCAATGGTTAATTCGGATGAATTAGGTGCTTTGGACGTATCCGGAGTTACATCATTAGCAGGAGTTGCAAAGTTGGCTGAGGAGACTGTTAACCTTGGAAAGTGATGTTCACCCAGATACGTATCAGGTTGTCGTTTTGAACACCTATGATACTAAAGTAGAAGCGCTGGATGTCGCGATACATAAGGGAAGACTCTTGAAGGGATTAAAGGGGACATCTCTTTAAACTTTTAAATGGGTAGATAATTAATAAAACCGATTCATGAACTGGAGTGCATAGTAGTTCATGGATCGGTTTTATTAGTTCAATAGCGCGTATTTTTGTTAGATGAATTGAATTCGGGGGTTGCTTACCACCTGCTGTGCCAATTTTCCGGAGCGTTTTCATGCTTGGGTTTAAATTGCCACTTTCGATTCGAGCGCTGGTCGCCTATATGGAATCATTAGGTGTGTTTATTTCTCGTTTAATAGTGATTTTTACACGCCACAATTAATGATTGATTATCTTTTATTTTGTAAACCAGTCGATTCTTCTTATCTATTTTACGACTGAACCACTCTGAGTAATTTCCTTTAAGAATTTCAGCTTTTCCAATTCCAGTCGAGCCACTCCTATCAATATCTTTGATCAATCGATTAATTCGTCGCAGTGTTTTTCTGTCTTGTTGTTGCCAGGCAAGATAATCGTTCCAAGCATCGTCACTCCAAATCTTGTCCATCTTCATCAGTTAAACCATGTTTGGTACCATGATTACTCTCCATCAATTCGATCTGTTTTTCTAAGTACGCTTAATTATCTTTGCTGTAAAAAGGATCCGCAGTAATCTCAAAGGGGAACCTTTGCTGCTTCACAAGCGCTTTTGCGAAGATTGTAAATGCGGTCGTCATGTTCATGCCCATGCTATCAAGTGTTTTCTCCGTTTCTTTTTTTAAATCGTCATCAACTCGGATACTGATAGTAGTTTTGGGGTTTGTTTTTGTCATCATTCAACACCTCTAATCTGAATACATTGTATCATTAATCGATGATATCGTATTCATCAACATCCCGTAACTACCTAATCATAACTACGTAGTTTCCTAAAATATCAATTTTTTTGTAGTTGTTCAAAAAGCCCCGCCCATCCAGTTCCTCATTTTGCCCTGTCATTACTTGCTTATTCAAGTATAATAAGTATGAAAAGGAAAAAGGATGGAGGGTTCGTGATGACACGAAGATGGCAAATCAAAATCACGTTGGCTTTGGCAGTGGGGCTGCTTTCAATAATGGGCTGGGTTCATTTTGGCGGTTCAGATAATGAAGCAAAAGAAGATCCCGTTAGTGCGCAAGAAAAAACGACAATCAAGCAAAACTACATTAAAACCCGACTGTCAAAGTACCTGAAATCCTATACCAAGGACGGCACGGTCAGTGTTAGCTTCTATAATCTGGGTGCCAAACCGGGCAGCAAGGCGGCCAAAGCTAGTAATGCTGACTTGTATGAACGGGGCAAATTAGCAGTAGAATCTAGAAGCCACACGAAACACGTGTCAGCCAGTACCTATAAATTATTCATTGCTGCGTACCTGATGAACCTCAAAAAGAAGGGGCAGTTTAGTTGGACTAAAGCTAATAAGGCCAACGTCTCCAACATGATTGTCCACAGTCGAAATGAGTATGCCGAGTCGGTCTTGAACCGATATGGTCAAACAAGCCTCAATCGATTTATCAAACGAAATAACTGGTATTCACCTGTCTTTAAACCGTACAAAGCAGCGGGGACAACCAGTCACAGTTTGATGCTGGTCTTGCGTGATTTGCATGACTACAAGGGTGCGTTTTCCAATCGTAGTGATGCCAAGCGAATTCTAGGCTATATGGGCAGACAGGTCTACCGGAGCGGTATTCCTGCCGGGGCGAGAAAAGCGCAGAAGGGGACCAAGGTGAATGATAAGGTGGGTTGGCTTGGCAGTACCAATAACGATGCTGGAATTGTGACCTTACCAAATGGTCAGCAATATCTCCTAGTCGTTATGACGCATGGTCACAAACAAAGTGGCTTTAGTGGTTTCCCTAAAATGACTAAACGAGTTCAAGAAATTGTGTATGAAAATAAATAACTAAATGAAAAAAGGATTTTGACCATGAAGTCAAAATCCTTTTTTGTTTGGAGGCGATTTAATATTGGAAACGTCTGCGGTAATCAACACCGTCATCGAGCCGTCCAGTTCAATTTGCGGACACGATAGGGCACTGGGCGCTGGCAACTCTTTTTCCTTGGTTGCCAAGGTACCAAGCGTATTAACGGCGACAGAAAACGCATCTTGAAGATTGTTGGCCGTTGCGAATGCTCCTGGGATATCCGGGAAGCTGACGAGAAAGTGTTCATTGGCAATGGGTGTGAATAAGGCTGGATAACTCACCAAATCAGTGTTCATTTGACCGCCCCTTTGCTTGACGTTTTCTGGTTTCTCTTTACATCCTTATCATACCGAAACGTTCATGAAAGCGCAAACATATCTTATCTAAATATAGATAATTGTGAGGCCACCTAAGTTCAATTTGCCCTTAAGATAAACGGTAGGGCCATCCGCATCAACCCGGTTACCGGATTCGTCCAAACCGCTAAGAGAACTGTCGAGTTGATTAATCAGGTGCCACTCGTCGGGGATGTAAAGTTCGACACCGCTAAGGGAAGCGTCTAAGTTAATGGTCGCGGTACCGGAAGGAATATCGACGTCATCAAAGTAAATTTTGGCCCCTGCCATCGAAACGTAGATATTAGCTGTTTTGAGATTAGTGGCTTGAATGTAGCGAACACTTTGCGTCATTCGAATGGAAACGTTGATCTCCTCAGCATCAGTGGCGTCCTCGGTAATCGTTTCGGTATCTTCGTTAAAATCCTCTTCAGCATCAATCACGTTGTGATGGTGGTTCACGTGATAATCGACGTGAGCCCCAATGTGGTGATGCCTTGAGAACATAATGGAAAGACCGGCCCAAATTAGCAGGGCAGCGATTAGAATGGTTCCGGTATCGAGTTGCTCAATACCGAATGGGCCCTCCCAGATCATAGTCAATAAGGCGAGTGAGAAGACGGAGCCGAAAATGCTGCGACCAAAAAGGCTTTGAATCAACGAAAGATTGCTTGTGTGAATTCTGAAAAGTCACCTGCCAAGTGGAAATGGAGCGGGTTAACGCATAAATTTTGGTGACATTCAGAATAGTTGACTTGGAAACCCGAATAAATTGGTTAGGTAGGAGCTCTTCCAATTTGTATAAGCGGTAGTGCACGGTGTACGCCTCGGTTTCGGTGTGAGCCTGAATTTGGCGGTCGTCGGTTTCAAAAAACAAGATATCCTGAACCGGAAAATAAAAGGCAGCATCACCCTGATAGAAAGCGAGGTTGAGCGGAGCAGTTTGAGACTCAAGTTGTTGCATCATCTGAGTCATTGATGAGGTCATTTTGCGCGCATGAATCACGACTTCATCATCTTGTAGATTGTCATCAGTTTCAAATCGAACTCTCAAGCTCACCGCCCCCTTCGTTGTTATAAGTACACCATATAAATGGCGTTAGGTAAATGCTTTTGGCCTAAGTGGTCCGTTTGGTTGTCTAAGTGGTCAAATCTTGAGATAATGGCGAGGAATACAGACGGAATTGGGGAGGAAAAGCCATGAGTACTATTGCCGAAAAGTTGAAGTTAAACAAGTACCACGAAATTGTCATCCAGAAGTTACCCAAATCGGTTGCACCACTCTTTGAGGAAGTTGACTATCATACAGAGCCTAGTGATCAAACCGATTTTTTAATGACGTTTGCGCTGAGTTTAGATGAAATGAAGCAACAAATCGAAGCGGTCAACCGGGATAAATTGTTAGCTCAATCGGGGTATTTGTACATTGCCTATCCAAAGGTGCAGAGCAAGCATTATGATGGTGTGCGACGCGATGATATTTTTCCTTACCTTCACGTTGATGAAACAACGGGCCAAATGGGGGAGACACATCTCAAATTTTCCTGGATGCTCAAGTTGGATGAGGACTTTACTTTAGTCGGCCTACAATGGCTCACGGCAGCCCCACGCCAGCAAAATAAACCCAGTCAACGGGTGGCAGACTGCGAAGGTCGCCTGCCAGAACTTGAAGAAATGCTGGCGACCTACCCGTCAACTCTGCAACAGTTTCGTGAATTAACACCGGGATACCGACGTGAGTGGGCGCGTTACGTTTTCTCACCGCGAACAGCAGCCACTCAGGCCAGTCACTTTGACAAAATGATTGAAGTGCTAGAAGCTGGTTATTCGTCTGTTGAATTGTATCGGCAAGCACAATCCTAAATTACCGACACCATCTCACGATGGTGTTTTTTTTGTTGGAAATAGAAAGTTACATTTTACAAAAAGTAAACCGATTGACTGAAAAAACAAGGTGTTATTTTGAAAAGATGTATGTTATTATCCGTTATGAATACGTTTTCATGAAAAGGAGCTAATAAGATGACAGTTAGTTGGATCGGGGCGTTAGTTGGCTTAGCGCTCGCAATTATCCTGATTTTGTATAAACTCAATCCGGTTTATTCGTTGCTGTTGGGGACCATTGTTGGAGCTGTTATTGGTGGCGCTAATATGGTTCAAACCACCAATATTGTTGTCGCCGGAACACAGTCCGTGATGGGCACGGTGGTGCGAGTGTTAGCAGCTGGCGTTTTGGCCGGCGTCATGATGGAGTCTGGGGCCGCCAACGTGATTGCGAAGACCATCGTGGAAAAACTGGGTGAACGGTTTGCCATCGTTTCGCTGGCCTTGTCGACTATGGTGATCACGGCCGTGGGGGTCTTCATTCCGGTTGCTGTGCTCATTGTGGCACCGATTGCGTTAGAGGTTGGCACCCGGATGCATATTTCAAAGTTGGCACTTTTGATAGCGCTTTCGGGAGGCGGCAAAGCCGGGAATATCATTTCACCGAACCCTAACACGATTGCGGTTGCCCATGCATTTGGCTTGGATTTGAGTGCTGTGATGATTGCTGATTTTATTCCAGCCATCTTCGGTCTCGTCATGGCCATCTTATTGGCGACTTTAGTAAAGAACAAGGGAGATATCGCGAGTGAAGCTGATCTAGCAGCTATCAAAGCGGACGAGCAGCCAGCGCCAGAGCACTTACCGTCGTTTGGACAAGCAATTGTGACGCCTTTAGTGGCGGTCGTGCTACTGTTACTGAATCCAATTGGGAGTATCTTCAAGATTGGCTTGCTGGAAAAAATTCAGTTGGATGCGATGTACATTTTGCCACTTGCCGGGTTAATTGGTATGTTGGCGATGAAAAAGGGCCGGTTTGTTCTAGAATATACGAAGAAGGGGATGGCCCGGATGACTGATGTGGTCCTAATTTTAATCGGTGCCGGTGCGATTGGTGGTCTGATTACCTCCTCGACACTACCAAGTGCCTTCGTTGGCTTGATTAAGGCATCGGGACTTTCCGGAACGTTCCTCGCACCGGTAGCCGGGATCTTGATGGCGGCAGCGACCGCTTCAACCTCAACTGGGGTCATCCTGGCAACTGGCTCGTTCGGTAAATCGATTCTGTCATTTGGCGTTGCACCGTTGGCAGCAGCCGTTATGATTCATACCGGAGCGACCGTGATCGATCACCTGCCACACGGCAACTATTTCCACGTGACGGCCAATGCGATGAATATGGATTTACGCGCGCGGATGAAGTCGGTAACGTACGAAACGTTGGTTGGATTAACGATGACTATTGTGGCTACAATTATGTACGGCTTCCTATTTAAGTAGAGAGGAGTTTTGAAATGAAATTTGTGTTAGCGCCAGATTCGTTTAAAGAGAGTATGACCGCTAAAGAGGCGGCAGCAGCATTAGAACGCGGGTTGCGAAAGGTGCTCCCGAATGCAACCTATCAACAGGTGCCGATGGCGGATGGCGGTGAAGGTACAGTGCAGTCCTTAGTGGATGCAACCAATGGTCAGTTTGTTGAAGAAGCAGTGCTAGATCCGTTAGGCCAACCAACCAGTGCGCGATTTGGCCTATTAGGTGATCAAACGACTGCGGTCATTGAAATGGCTGCAGCTAGCGGGATTCAGTTTGTCAGTGAGCAAACCAAGAATCCACTAAAAACGTCAACGTTTGGGACGGGTCAGCTGATTCGTGCCGCAGTGGAAAAGCATGGTGCCACTAAAATCATCATTGGTATTGGTGGTAGCGCCACTAATGACGGTGGTGCGGGGATGGCTGAGGCATTGGGAGTGAAATTGCTCGATACCAATGGTAAGCCAATTCAACGTGGTGGCGGTCATTTAGACGACTTGGTGACCATCGATGTGAGCGGTGTGCCAGAAGCTATTCGGGAAGTTGAAATTGATATCGCTTCTGATGTGACGAATCCCCTGACCGGCGAGAAGGGCGCATCGGCAGTCTTTGGACCACAAAAGGGTGCCACGCCTGAAATGATTAAGACCTTGGATGCCAACTTACATCATTATGCCGAAGTCATTAAAGTTCAACTAGGTAAGGACTTGGAACATCAGCCGGGAGCTGGTGCTGCGGGTGGCTTGGGTACGGGTTTGCTGGCGTTTACTAATTCGCAAATGCGACGGGGTGTCGATATTGTGGTCGAGATGACCCATTTGAAAGAAGCGTTGAAAGACGCGGACGTTGTCATCACTGGAGAGGGTGGCATCGATTTTCAAACGCAGTATGGAAAAACACCGACTGGCGTCTCGTTGGCAGCCAAAGAGGTTAACCCGGATGCAACAGTGATTGCAGTCGGTGGACGCATTGGAGATGGACTCGACACGCTCTATGAGCTGGGAATTCGTGCTATTTTTCCAATTGTGCCCGGTGCCATGTCGCTCAGTGAGGCGATGAATTCGGGTCAGGAAAATCTGGAGCGAGTCGCGGAAAGCTTGGGAAGGCTGTTCAAACGGTTTGAGTAACTGTGTGACAGTTTGGTAAAGATTTAGTAACAACGCTGGTGAGAAAGCGCTGCAACAACTAACGCAAGTGAAAAGACTTATGCAAAAATTGCTTCATACCCATCATTGATTGGGACATCTTCAACTCGTAACGTTACGTTGAACGGTACTAATGCTATTTACACAAAGGTTGGTACGTTGAAGGGCGCTCGTGTAGTTGCTTCAAAGACAACAGTTAAGCATTTAGCTAACTCAACTAGCTCAAAGAAGAACTTCCGTGTTTACGATGTTGCGGTTACAAACCGTGGCTCAGTTTACTACAAGGTTGTTTCATTCGATAAAGCTTATCGTGGTTGGATTTACGGTGGTAAGAGCGCATCTACGTTTGCCGGTGGTATCAACAGTTACGATACCTTCACAGAAGGTACTTTAACTACTGAACAAAAGAATGGGACATTCTCAATTGCTAACCCTGGTACTGCTAACGATAACAAGACTGTTACTTACAAGGTTCCAGCTTGGACGCAATACAAGGTTGGTCGTGTGATTACTGACTCAACACCATATAAGGAAGCACACTTCAATATTACCGCTGTGGGTACTCGTACTCGCGAAGGCGACACTTGGGTTAAGGTTGAAGCTACTGACGCGAAGTATTCAGCTGCTAACGGCTGGATCTTATACAGTGGCTTGAAGGCTGACGGTGTAACTGCTCTGCTAAAGGTTCAACCGTTACCCTGTATGATGCAAACAATAACTCAGAAAAAATTGCTACGGTTATTGTACCCGTTGATGACAATAAAACAGTTAACTTAGCCACAAGTGATGTAGTTAAAAAGGCTGTTCCAGCAGGATATAATGCAAATAGTTTGGTTTTCACAGCTACCGGCTCTACGGCAGCTGCTCAAGGCACTCAATACAATGCTTATGTAACACCAAATGCTACGAAGGCAGTCACAGCAGTTGATACGCAACAAAAGACCGCTAATGGTGGTTATACACCTTTATCATTTACTAGTGATTCAGCTGCTTTCACAGCTTGGACAACTGCAAAGACTGCTTTATCCACTGATACAACAGTTCAAGGCCCTGAAGGTAAAGTCTTTGATAAGGCAACCTTGGTAACAGCTTTAACTAAGGCTGGCTATACTACCATTGTTGGTACTGATAAGACTTATACTTTAGATACAGCATCACTTCCAGATACACCAACGTATGGCGCAGCGTTAACTTTAGTTTACACAGTAAAATAATAAATTAATTTGCCATGCTTCAAAAAAGGTCGATCCCCTCGGATCGATCTTTTTTTGTACCCGCCTGAAATTAATTTCAATTTAACGCTACTTATTTGTTTACCAATGTAACTTTTATAAACTAATGTGAACAAAGTTTCAATTAAGTCTTTACATCATAGACGACTTTCCGTATACTTTTAAAAAATAATTGATAAATCAAGTTTATTTGGAGGGGTTTTCATCAAGCAGCAGGAGATAACTTTCGACACACAGCCGGAATATAAGGAGTTGAAGCATTTAAAAGCCTGGTTTCGTACCATGGTGATCAAACAGGGGTACCTTGATGTCGAGCAGCTTAAGCTTTCCGTCTTTGAGGCAAGTGGCAAACTAGTTAAGGTTCAGGGGCTACATTGGGATGATATTCTGCTTTTAGTACCAATAAAGGGGAATCCCTCACGCTGGACGGCGGTCTTACATCGAAAACACGGTTACATTGCGGTTAATCAGTCTTGCAATGCGATGCTTCGTGAGCGTGAAGAGGAGTGGCTTGATTACAGTGTTTTTGTGAAAAACAACTTTGCCAAAATGGCAAAAGTGCACTCGCTCATGCCCCGACTGCTGGATCCTGGGGTTTTCATGCTCCCGATTCCACCCAAGCGGTATAACAATACGAGTTGGTGCCGCTGGGATAGGGACACCATGTATGGCAGCATCATCAGCAATAAGGAAGAGCTATCCATGATGTTCTATAATGGTTTCTTGAGCGTCGTCTTTCATATTGATGAAAAGGCCTTTTCACGGCGATTAAGTAACGCAGAGAAGATTGAAGCAGTCGTGAGTCAACTCTGTATGGAATTGCGGGGTACCGGTAAAACTAAAGGGACACCGGTGCTGGATACCTTTATCAATACGGTGGGTGGTGACTTTGCTAGTAAGTTTAGCGGTCGGGTTACCCGTGATCTGCTAGGTCAGGCACTAAAAGAAATGCGAGACAGTAATATGACGGTCATGCCGGAATTTGAAGATTTTTAAATTAAAAAATACCCTCACAGCACGCGCTGTGAGGGTATTTATTTTGAGATAGTATTAATGTTCTTGAACTGATTCAGGGTACTTTTTGTCGAAACGACCTTCAGTGTAGAAGTGAAGGGTAACGATTGCGTAACAGATAGCTGGCACGATGAATGAGAATTGAAGCGTCGTTGCATCTGAAACTAATCCTTGGATAGCTGGGATGATGGCACCACCGATTAATGACATAACGATGATGGCACCAGCAGTTTCCGTGTACTTCTTTTCAGTAACGGCATCCAACGTCCGAGTGTAAATGGTTGGCCATTCTGGACCGAAGAAGAAACTAGTCATGATGGCAGCATAAACGGCAATCATGCTTGGTACCGTAAAGGTAATAACCAATGAAACGATTCCAAGGAATGAGAAGGCAGTCAATGTACCCGTAATGGAGAAACGAGACATGAAGAAGTTAGCGACCAATTTACCAACGAACCACGCAATGTAACTGTAGACCATGAACGTTGAAGCGGCGCTATCAGTGATGTGGTGGTTCAATTCCAAGGCCAAACGAATCGTAAATGACCAAACTGTGGTTTGCATACCGGCGTAGATGAATTGGGCACCGACACCCTTCATGAAACGGTAGTTGTGAGTCAAGTACTTGATTGTTTCGACTAATGAAGGCTTGTCTTCAGCAGCTTCTTGGCCATCGGCTGCTTGGGAAAGGGCCTTGGCACGAGGCATTGGTGTTAAAGCTAAGATGATGAGCATGACAATCAAAACAACCAAGATGTACTTGTATGGACGCAATGTGAGTTGCAACATCTTTTCACCATAGGCAATTCGTTCGGCACCGTGCATACCGGCCATCTTTTCGCCAAGGTTACCAACTGTACCGAAGATGAGGTACTTACCAAGCAGGATACCAGCGATGTCACCAAGTGGGACCAGCGTTTGAGAGATGTTCAAACGAATGGTTGAGAAACGCTTAGGTCCCAGCATTGAACTGTAAGTATCACAGGAGGTTTCGAGGAAGCTCAAGCCAATCGCAATAGCGAAGATGGCAACCAGGAACATGCTGTAAGTAGCCACGTTAGAAGCAGGGAAGAATAAGGCACATCCAATAATGTAGAAAATCAAACCAGTCATAATGGCAAATTTATAGGATTGCTTCTTGATAATTAACGAAGCGGGGATGGCAATTAAGAAGTAACCACCATAGAAAGCACTTTGGACGAAAGCGGTTGAAGCATCGTTTAATTGGAAGACGGTCTTGAACTGTGTGATCAAGATATCGTTCAAACTAGCAGCTGCTCCCCAAAGTGGGAAGATCATTGAAACAATAATGAATTGAAAGATGGGCGTTTTGCTGAGGTAACCATCGGCAAGTTGCGTCCAACCATGAGTCTTTTGGGCAGTTGATTGCATTGTTAACACTCCTTAGTGTATTTAGTAAAAGGTTTTACAAAAATTAGAATGTGACACCAGATTCCAAGATGATGTTAGAGAAGGCGGTCATTTCACCGGTCCGAACGAATGCGTGAGTCTTAGCGGTGTTCTTCTTTAACTCTGAGTGAGGCATGTATTCAATTTCAACGTCAGGTAGGAGATTCTTAATGGCAGTCAATTGATCAGGGTTGACCGTTTTGATTTCTTCAGCCAAGTAAATCTTTTGAACTTCAAGTTCGCTCAAGACGTTCTTTAAAACATCGATGAAGCTAGGGAGTTGCTTTGTGAGCGCCAAGTCAATTTTCTTGGTACCCATTGGAACTGGCATACCGACGTCACCGATGCTTAACCAATCCATGTGACCCATTCCAGCAATTACAGTAGATAATTCTGAGTTGATAACAGTTGTTTTCTTCATAAAACTAAATGCTTCCTTTCTGGTTTTTTATTATTTGAAACAAGCTGAGCATGAAGCGTTTACAAATCATAAATACGTAAACCGATTTACTAAAGGCGCCAACCCGTCAAAAAATAAAATGAGATGATTAACGACGAGAATCTTAGCACAAAATAAAAGGGATTACAACATTGTTTTATAAACGATTTTATATGAAAATGAATAAAAACGGGTTATATTAGTGTATATCGTCAGAATTTTAAGTTTAAAATTTTTAAAAGGTGTGCAATCGATTACAATTTCTGTGAAGCGGTTCACGTTTAGGATAAAAAAGACTTGTTTCCAATTTCAGATTATGATATTCTGTCCCATGGATGAATAAGAATGAAATTAGTAAAACGTTTTACGAAATTAATAACTAGAAGGAGTCGAATCATAATGACTAACAAAGTGACGGTTTTAGGAAGTTTAAATGTTGATACAACGATGCGTGTAAAGCGGATGCCATTACCTGGTGAAACGCTCCAAGCTGAAAACAAGAGTAGTGCTGCTGGTGGTAAGGGTGCAAACCAAGCCGTTGCCGCTGCTCGTGCTGGTGCCGAAACCAGTTTTATTGGTAAGGTTGGTAAAGACAGTTCAGGCCAATTTATGATCGAATCGTTGCAAGACGACAACATTGATACAACCTGCATCGCTACTGACGAAACGGTCGGAACTGGTTCAGCCTTTATCCTATTAGATGAAGAAGGCCAAAACAGTATTTTGGTTTACGGTGGTTCTAACCAACAAGTCAAAAAAGAAGAAGTCGTGGCTGCTGAAGATAAAATCAAGAACGCTGACTTCTTGATTGCCCAATTTGAAACACCACAAGCTGCCGCAGTTGAAGCATTCAAGATTGCCAAGGCTAACGGTGTCTTTACCATTTTGAACCCAGCTCCTGCTGCTGAAATCGATCCTGAACTTTTGAAACTATCTGATATTATCGTGCCTAACGAAACAGAAAGTGCAACGTTGACTGGTATTGAAGTAACAGACGAAGCTTCAATGGTGGCCAACGCCGACAAGTTTAAAGAAATGGGCGTTGAAAACTTAATCATCACCGTTGGTAGTAAAGGTGCCTTCTACTCAACTAAGGCGGGTCACGACTTTGTACCAGCATTTAAGGTTAAGGCCGTTGATACGACCGCCGCGGGTGATACCTTCTTAGGCTCATTGAGTTCACAATTAAAGCCTGATTTGAGCAACATTGCTGAAGCCTTAACATTTGCACAACGAGCAAGTTCAATCGCAGTGCAACGCTTAGGTGCGATGCCTTCAATTCCAACTTACGAGGAAATCGTTGAAGCAAACAAGTAGTATAGTAGAGTTAGTTAAAATGAATCAGAAATGAGGGCTTACAATTGGATCAAAATCAGTTAAAAGAATTAGTTGGCCGCGAAGCTGTTAAGTTTATTGAAGGCGGCATGATCGTTGGTTTAGGAACTGGTTCAACGGTTAAATATATGATTGATGCGCTTGGCGAACGGGTTAAGAACGAAGGCTTGAGCATCGTTGGTGTGGCTACTTCTGACCGTAGTGCTAAACAAGCCGAATCACTTGGCATCGAAGTTAAACAGTTGGATGACGTTGACCACATCGATTTAACTATTGATGGTGCCGACGAAATCAGTGATGATTTCCAAGGCATTAAGGGTGGCGGTGCGGCTCACCTTTGGGAAAAGATCGTTGCCATTAATTCAACGAAGAACATTTGGATTGTTGACGAAAGCAAGATGGTTCACACTTTGGGCAAGTTTCCATTGCCACTTGAAGTGATTCCATTTGGCTCGACTCATGTTTTGGAAAAATTAGATAAGATGGGTTTGAACCCAGCATTCCGGATGAACGGCGACGAACACGTTTTGACGGATTCTAAGAACTACGTTATCGACTTACACATGGGTAAGATTGAAAATCCTGCTAAGCTTGCTGAAACCCTAAACGGGATTGTTGGTGTTGTGGAACACGGACTCTTCTTGAATGTTGTTAACGAAGTCATCGTCGGCCGTCAAGATGGACCAGAAGTTTTACACGCCCGTTAAATTGAAATTGAAGTCATCGACTTTGTCGGTGGCTTTTTTGGTATAATTAGAAAAAAATGAAGGTAAGATGATAATTATGCCATTTGAATACCGAATCAACGAAAATCTAAGCATTGCGCTTCCGAACCCTAATCAGGATGCAGGTCCTCTGTGGGAAGCGATAGTAAATAGTCGCCATGGCTACCCTGGGCCAACGAGATGCAGGAAGAGCGTGAAGAGCTCGATTTTCTCAGAGAATGTAACTTAAATGCTGGAGAAGGAAAGTCGCTGAATTTGGTCATTCGCTTTAACGGCCGTTCGGTTGGCATCAATAGTTTTAACGAATTTGGTCCACTAGATCATAGTTCGGAGATTGGCTATTGGCTCAATACTGCCGATACCGGCAAGGGAATTGTGAGCCAGGCACTTCAAGGTTTGATGACCGTTGGCTTTCAAGAACTCGGATTGAATAAATTGATTATCAGAGCCGCAGTGGCAAATGATCCAAGCAATAGCGTCGCCAAGCGCGCTGGCTTTCATTTAGATGGCGTGGAGCGGGAAGGTATCCGTTTGGACGACGGCTTCGTGGATGTGAACCAATGGTCAATGTTGCGATCGGAATGGCAACAATAAAATAGCATTAAATCAGGATGGTCGGTATGATGACCATCTTTTTTTGTGAACTTATCAACTTCATAACCTATTCATAATTCATTCAAATTGATACGTTACACTCAAGATAAGAGTCAAGAGTCGGGTAAGCACACGCAGGCAATTTTGAAAGGATGATGATGAATGGTTAAGAAAGGAACGATAATCCAGATCATCGCCGTATTTACGTTTGTATTGGGAAACATGTACCAGGGTGTAGCGGCGCTGGCCAATGGACATCGCTCTCAAGTGGAAATTGAAAGCGCGATGCTTGTGGACAAAGACGATCGAATGATCAATCAAACGGTTCGTGAGGGCGATGATGCAAAGCTGATTTTTAATCTCGCCATCACGAATCAATCGGGAGCAGAACCTGACGGCAAGGCGGAACTGTCCGTGCCAGAGAGTCAGTTACTCCTGAAACGAAAGAAACAACGCTTCACAGTTTCAAACTCAGAGGCCGTTTTAACCTTTGAGTATATTCGACGTACGAAAAAGTACGAATTGAGTTGGACGAACGTGGAAAGTACGACCAATTTCCAGGTAGAATTATCACTGACTATGGGAACACCGATGGAAGTGAGTCAACTTGGGATTGCGGTGGGCGATCAAGAAGCTAATTTGCAAGCGCTCTCAATTGCAGGTAAGGACGCTGATGAAAAAGAGTTAGCGGAGTCTGATGCGATTCTGGATGAATTACCAAGTGGCATTATGTCAGATCAGGAATTCATTCAAGCAGCTGAAGCGGCGAAGCAAAAGGCTGAAGAGAAAGAACAAGCAGCGAAAAAGGCTGAGCAAGAGAAGATTGACCGTGAAAAAGAGGAAGCTAAGCAAAAGGAAGCTGCCAAGAAGGCCAATGAAAGTTCTCAAGCTCAGTCCAAAGCATCTGCCCGTGAACAGCAGACGCAAAAAAGTGAAAATAAGAGTTCCTCCTCAGATGATAAAGCAGCTGCGGCAGATGAAGGCGGAAGTAATATTCAGGACAAGTTAGATCAGGAAAGAGAAAATCCGGTTAATATTTTTACCGCGGCAACATTGTCGGTGATTAAAGGCAACTAAACTGACGAGTATAGCTTATTAAGTCAAGCTGATCGTGATAGTATAGCGGAAAAAATCTATGATTCAGATGGTGCTGAGATGGCATTTGATTTTGATTTACTCCAATTAATGCAAGGACTAAAGGCAGATGGAAAAACTTTAGTTGAAGGTGAAAAGGCGGACTACACCGAAGAGATTGATCCTGATGGTAAGACGACAACATTTAAAATAATTAAAAACGAAAATACTCGAGGACAACAGATAAATATCACCTTCCAGACAAAATATGATCTAGAGAAACTGGGAGATAGTAAGTATCTAACTAATAGTGCAGAAATCAGTTTGGACTATTTCACTAAGAAAGTGACGGCTACTAAGACGTTACCAGATGATATCTACAATGAAGCCAACAAATCAGGAAAATTAGACATGGGTAGCAACAGCTACAATGACGCTAAGGTTCGTTGGTCCATCGGTATGAACTTGCATAGCCGCTACGAGTACGAAGCAGGCAAACAAATTATCATTGATGATGTGCTGAACAAAGATGGTAATCAGTATCTAAGTTTTGAAGACGGCAAAGAAAACTTTGTGCTAGAGCAGCTTGCCATTGATGGTAGTGGTAATTTCACTGGGACGGCTCTTAGAAAGGGAGTCGACTATACCATCGAGCGTATCACTGATGATAATGTTGAACGGCTTATTATTACCTTACTCGAGACTACGAGCTCTGCGCTCAGACTGAATTTTGATACCAAGGTTGATTTTGAGGCGAAAGGTCATTCAGGTGAGAATTGGAAATTTACTAACAACGCCACAATCACGACACCGAGTGACAAAGAATTACGAAAAAACAAAGTTGAGGCTGAAGTAAGCCACACCAACAAAGATTTCTACATTAGTAAGCGCGCGAAAACGACTGATAATTCCGGAGTTGTGGAATGGGAATCCATCATTAATGGAGGAAACGGTCAGTTTGGCGACAATACGAACATTGAGATTACTGATGAAATGGACGATGGATTGCTGTTCATGGATGAAGATGAATATAAGTTAGAAATTCATGAAGCTGAACTTACTTTTGATGATGGTCAGAAACCACAATACAAGGCTACTAATAAACTCAAGCCAGGAGTGGATTACACGCTCACCCCAACCGAAAATGGATTTAAGGTTAATCTTGATGACAAGTATGAATTAAATTCACCGTTAATTATGAAATACCACACTTTAATCGTGGGTGAGGGTAAAGACGGAGAATTAACTAACCGGATTTCCATTACAGGAAAAGGGATTAAGGGTGATGCGGAAGTGACTATTAAGTCATATTCCCATGGCTTTGGAAGCTACACGCGTTTTGCAACTGATATTACAAAGGTAGATAGTCAGTCCAAAGAAGTGCTTGCGGGCGCTAAATTTAGACTAGAATATGCAGAATGGACAAACTCAGGTGAAGCACCAAAAGATAGTGATTACAAACCACTTGAGCGAAACGGCCAAGTTGTCGAGGGTACAACCGACGAACGAGGCAGAATCATTTTGGCTAACTTGGATAAGATCCCCTACTACCGAATTGTCGAAACGGAAGTGCCTAATGGATATCGACCGCAGAATGTGATAGAAAAATTCAGATATGACATTAAAGCTGATGAGGGTAAAACGAGCTTACCTTTCACTATCGAAAACACTAAGGAAGAACATGGCAACATCAAAATCAGCAAAGAAGTTATCAATCCGGTTAACAACCAAGGATCATTTAGTTTCAAGATAACGGCTGATAGCAAAAACGATGCGTCAGATAAGTTAACTGGGATTTTCGATGCGACCTTAACAGGACCAGGTACGCTTTCGGAGAATCTAAAAGTTCGTTTTGAAAATGGTGAATTAGTACAGTTCGGAGACGATAACATTACCAACAGTCAGTTCACACTCGAAGATGGTCAATCGTTACTGATTAAAGGAATTGAAGCACGTTATCAGTTCGATATTGAAGAGCAGACTGATGGTGATTTCCCATATCGGGCCTTTGTACAGGTCGGCTCGGGAACTGACACTGAGTCATCAACGGTGGAAAACGTTGGTGTTTCACCAAACAGAGAGCAAACCGTTCATTTCCGTAACGTGCGTGAACTTGGTGAATTTGAGTTATCGAAATATACGGTGGGTGACTCAACCGAAAAGGACAAAGAGTTCAAATTTACCATTGAAGCTAGTGATAAGGTATCTGTGAATGGTACCTACGATGTTGTTTCAAGTCCTGGTGGGCCTAATCAAATTACCTTCACAGATAATAAAGCTGAAGTGAGTCTTCGCTCAGGAGAGTTTATCCGCATTACTGGACTTCCTGTTGGGGCAAAGCTGAAAGCAACTGAATTAGGCGGCCAAGGCGATTACAATATTTCCTGGATGGTTCGAAATGGTGGTAGCGACAGAACTGATGGCGAAGGTCCAGAAGCGGATCAAGTAGCCATTGAAAGTGATAGTCGCTCATCTGTTCAGTTTATCAATGCCAAACCAGATACTGGAAGCCTGAGCCTCTATAAAGTAGGGTCTGGTCCAATTGAATCTGATAAGGAGTTCGAGTTTGAAATCCTGGCGCTGGATAATGGTGAGACTGACCAAAACGTTAATGGTGAGTTTGAGGTGTTATACTACAAGCTGAACAATAGCGAGCCCGTATCTAAAACAGTGATGTTTGAAGACGGAAAAGCCACTGTTAAGATTAAAGCTGGAGAAATGCTTCGAATTTTTGGATTACCGACTCAGGCGTTCCAAGTGAATGAATTGAACCCTGTTGATGGTTATCAAACGGCATGGGAAACTAATGATGGTTCTGGAGAAGGACGTGAAGCGGATCCTGTAAATGTTCAAAACAATAAGGATCGCTCTGTTGAATTTACTAACCGTCTCCAACACACTTCCCTAGAAGTTGAAAAGCAAGTAACCGGAACCAACGTCACTAATGATCGGAATCACGACTTTAAGTTCCACTTAATCAATACTGATAACAAGCTTGATGGTCAAACCCTCAAGGGGACAATTGGTAGTAAAGAAGTCGAACTGAAATTTACTAAACGTGATAGTGGCGGCACTTGGTCGAATCAATTTACACTGAAGCACGGTGAAAAACTAGTTGTCGATACCCTGCCAGTTGGCGTCAAGATGAAAGTTATTGAAAATCGTGAAACTAATTGGATTTACGACACTTCTTGGACAGTCAACGGTGGTGACTCGCAAAATGATCCAACCGCAGCGGGTAATTTCTTAACCGATGAATTTGAAACTCAAGATGAAGGTCTTAACCATGTGATTTACACTAACCACAAGCCTTCACAAGATTTCGAACTTAAGAAGACAATTACCGACGCTACAGGTAAAGACCTCGAAGCCAAGTTTACGTTTAACTTGCAGTTAACGAACGACAACGCAAACGTAGCTGGCGAGTATGAAACAATCAACTAGAGTAATGAGACTGGCAAGATTATCGTTGATGAAGATGGACGGGCAACCACAAAGATCGGACACGGCGAGAGTCTCCGAATTTTGGGACTACCAGTTGATACAACCGTTGTTGTTCATGAAGAATTGACCGATGACCAAGCGCCTTACTACAAGCCAAGTTGGAAGGTCAACGATGGCGAAGCAACGCGTGGTCAAACAACTGATGAAATTAAGTTGGATGGTCAAGATGAAGTGACAATCGTTGAGTATGTTAACTGGTTTGATCCAGGTAACTTACTGATCACTAAGACCCTGACGGGGGATGTGACTGACGACAATAAGCGCGACGTCTTCAAGTTTACGGTAACAGTCCTCAAGAAGGGCACTCAAGAGGTCGACACCAGTTTCAACATGGAACTGGAAACCGGTACAACACGTCAAAATAGCAATACACCACTAGTTGAACGATTGAAGTTCAATAATGGGGTTGCAACAGTGACGTTGAGAGCCGACGAATCCGTTCAAATCTACAAGATTCCAACGGGTACTGAACTGAAGGTCGCGGAATCTGATTACGGCGACTACACGCCATCTCACCAGGTTAACCAAGGTGAGACGGTAGTGGGCGATACAACGGGCACCATTTCAATCGCTGACGATAAAGTTCAGGAAGTTGATTTCACGAACCACCTTGAAAACCCAGAGTTTCCTCCGGGTGGTGGGGATGAAGAAGAACCAACCGAAGAAGCAACGCCACCAATCGATGAATCTGGCACACCGAATGCGGGTGGCAGTGAGTCGGCAACACCGGGTACTGGAACAGGAACGTCTGGAGCTGGTGGATCTGTTGGAAGTGGAACTAGCGCAGGAAGTGGTAAAGGACTCCTACCACAGACTGCCGAATTTTTCGCAAACAATTGGCTAATCATCTTAGAAATTCTCATCCTTCTTAACCTGATTGCTTGGCACATTCGTAACAGATACTATGACCGCAAGAAATAAGCGGTAACTAAAAACACCGGGTAGCTGATGAGCTACTCGGTGTTTTTGCTTGAAAGTGACCTCAGCGTTTCTTCCAGATGTCGCTTAGAAAAGGTCAGGCATTCATCGTATTCGGTTTTGTAAAGTGCGTCTGGTGTGATGTAAGTATCTCTGACGCGCAGAATGAGTAGCGGTTTATGAAGCCTCAGTGCAGCTTCAATTTCCCAGTTCACCCAGTTTGATTTATAGGTATTTTGACTGATGATTACGAGAAAATAGTCGCAAGCTCGAATGTGCTGGCGAATTTTGCGTCGGACAGGGCCAGAAGAAAAAGCGCTAAACGGCAAGTGTGATTGATTAACTTGGTAGTTAATTGAATCAGTCGCTAGCCAGTCTAGAAGTTCCGTTAGTGCACGGTTACTTTCCAGATCTTGGCTCATGCTGATGTAAAATTGTGGAGACATGACGATCACCGCCAATTATAATCTTATTGTCATCATAATATTTTGCTTAATAGTTAACAATATATTTGCCTAATGATAAGCCAAAAAAAGCCGTTACCAGAAGGCGACGACTAATTGTGAAGTTTATTGTGGGTCCTTCATTAATAACCAAAGCACTAAATATGCAATCAATCCTGGGAAGAGGGGTGTTAGCGCAAGAACGACGAAAATTAAGCGTGCCACGTTAGCGTTCCAGTCAAAATGATCACTAATTCCTCCAACAACACCAGCAATGACGCGATTTGTAGCGGAACGATGAATATCGATTTTCATTATTGAGACCTTCCTTTCTGATAATCCTTTAAAATCAAAACTTGTGACCGTAATTCTCAAAATTTGATTATTTTAGCTAAAAATAATGCGAATTTTTGAGATTACAAAGAATATTTTTGTCTAATAAGCGTTTTAGATGTTTTGAATAACCTGATTTATTCACAAAGATATGCAAAATACCCATCAAACACATGAGAGAAGAGGACTCTATACTAAAAACTTTACAGGAAATGGCATTAAATTTCAACAAAAACATTTTAGTATCGCATACGGGTGATCAATTATCTTCCGATGGCGGGCTAACATTGTGTGTAGAGCTGATGGCAAAATTCCAGTTCACCATCTTGGCCGACAAACTATTGAGGTTCAATGACCAGCGACGATATTGTCAACACAGTAATTCTAGTATCTTAAAACAGTTAATTCTTCAGATTATTGCTGGTTATAGCGCAGATTCTGCGGCAACTTTTTTAGAAAAAGAACCGCTTTTTAAATTATTATTGGATAAACCGTCTTTGGCTTCACAAGCAACAATATCACGTTTTTGGTAACGCTTTGATAAAGATAGTGTTAGCACATTACAGACTTTAAATGAGGCTTTGATCGACCGTGTTCGACTATTAACCAACCAGACAGCCACGATTATTGATATCGATTCGACTCACTCAGACACTTATGGCAAACAGGAAGCCACTAACTACAACGCACATTATGGTACTGAAGGATATCATCCATTACTGGCAACTGATCAAGATGGTAACTTATTGAAAGCTGTCTTGCGTCCTGGAAATGCCTACACCAGCAAAGATGTAAAAGCTTTTTTAACACCACTATTAAAGCATTATCAAACTCAGCTGCCCACGACTGACATTCTGGTTCGTGGTGATAGTGGCTTCGCCACGCCAGAAGTTTACGATGTCTGTGAAGCCAACGATGTGTTTTACATTATTCGACTCAAACGCAATCGAAAATTACAGAATCTAGCTGAAAAGTTCGTCAAGATCAGTGATCAAACCCAGTAGCAAGAGGAAGAGACTCATTACTACTCTAAAATCTATCAATCAGCATCGTGGCCTAAGCCACGGCAGATTTATATTAAATCAACTCGAGTAGCTGGTGAACTGATCTTTTCACATGAATTTATCGTCACTAATCTGACTAATTTAACGGCTGAAACTGCCTTCGAACTGTATCACAAACGCGGCCAAATGGAAAATTACATCAAAGAAGCTAAAACAGGTTTCTTTTTCGATAAGACTGATAGTTCAACGTTTAATGCCAATGCTGCCCGGATGATGGTTAGTGTACTGGCTTACAATATTGTCAACTTTTTAAAGCAGCTAGCACTGACAAAACATGATTCCGGCTTGTGCGTTAGCACATTGCGGATCCGTTTGTTCAAAGTTGCGGCACGTGTTGTGCATACTGGCCGACGCATTCAGTTGCGGCTGAGCTCGTATCATGTTTACCATCGGCTGTTCTATCAGGCTCTACAGCGTATCCAGGCTATTGAATAACCGGAAAAATTAAAAAAATCTGTACAACCAAGGGACAAGTGTATCCAAAAGTTCAAAGCAATTCTGAGTTAGTTGAAAGATCTCACTAGCTAGAACTGATAAACATCGTATTTCAGCAAAAGATAAAGACATACCCGTCAGTTTTCGAAAAAATACGAAAACTGACGGGATTTTTATGAACTATGAATAATTCAGGCAATTATAGTGTTGGTTGAATTCATCTCTTTCAATTATTTTCAAGTTGAGTTATAATTCATCGTAATTTAGGGCAGTTGCAGGCGAAACCCATATCAAATTGCCGTTGGCACTTTTAGTGTGGAGAGGATTTTATATGCGAATAAATGTCTTACAACATACACCTAATGAAGGACCAGGTGCTATTTTAGACTGGGCTCAAATCCATAATCATCAAGTATATATCTATCACCCATATCGATTTGGATATTTGCCGACAGCAGAAAAAACTGATATGTTAGTTATTTTAGGTGGTCCAATGAGTCCAAATGACGATCTTCAATGGATTAAACAGGAACGTGAGTTAATCCAAGGTCTTTTAGATAGGAATGTTCCAATGTTTGGTGTCTGTTATGGTGCTCAACAAATTACTAAAACACTAGGATACGCTGTTACCAAATCTCCTGCTAAAGAAGTAGGGTGGGCTCCAGTTTATCGTAAAAGTATGGTAATTCCTGATTTGCCAGACGAATTATTAGCTTTGCATTGGCATGAAGAAATGTTTGAAATCCCATATGAGGCTCAACTTCTTTTCTCAAGTAAAGCTGTTAAAAATCAGGGATTTGTGCTGAATCACCGAGTTATTGGTTTACAGTTCCATTTTGAACCCCAAGCTGATAATGTACGTGAAATGGTTGTTAATGACTTCCCATATATAAAAAATTCGGTACTTGGTCAATCTGCTACTGATATTCTAAAAAAAACTGTACCTATTGAGAATAAAAGAGTACTGTTTAAAATGTTAGATTATATTACAGAAAAGTTATAGTTACGCAAAAAATCCACCTCAGACAAGGTGGCTTTTTTGTTATTCTTTGATTTGTAAAGAAAGACAAGGACTGTGGGAATAACTGTAAAAATAATAAAAAATCAGGCAAACTTTGCAGTCAAGTTCATCTGTTTTGATTGTCAAAGCCGGCATAGCAACGATAAAGAGATAAGATAACTAGTTATTATAATATTCTTCGACTAGTACAAGTATTTCTTCGATTTCTTTACCTTGCCATGGAACCGGATGATGGTTAGTGTACTGGCTTACAATATTGTCAACTTTTTAAAGCAGCTAGCACTGACAAAACATGATTCCGGCTTGTGCGTTAGCACATTGCGAATCCGTTTATTCAAAGTTGCGGCACGTGTTGTGCATACTGGCCGACGCATTCAGTTGCGGCTGAGCTCGTATCATGTTTACCATCGGCTGTTCTACCAGGCTCTACAGCGTATCCAGGCTATTGAATAACCGGCAAAATTAAAAAAATCTGTATAACCAAGGGACAAGTGTATCCAAAAGTTCAAAGCAATTCTGAGTTAGTTGAAAGATCTCACTAGCTAGAACTGATAAACATCTTATTTCAGCAAAAGATAAAGACATACCCGTCAGTTTTCGTATTTTTTCGAAAACTGACGGGATTTTTATGAACTATGAATAATTCAGGAATAAAAATACTTTCATGTTTGTGACTTAATTATACGACATTTTATAGCTGATAGACACATTAAAGCATTATCGGGGACAATTGGATAAGTGATGGCTCACTTATGAAAAGTCAATAAATGCTTGCTAAGTCAATTTTTTTGAAACAATTGTCTAGTTAATCGTTTTACTAAGAAGGAGCTAATGCTTGTCTATAAGTAAGGGGTACTGGACTTAGTAGAAAATGTGAAAAATTAGAAAAAGATTAAAATAATGAATAATTTTTCAAGTGAAATGCATAAATTCAAGTGTAATTAATGAACACTAATGGCTATAAACGTATATAATATCGTTGCAACGGCTACATATTTCAGTAATTGATTCGATAAAAATCTGGATTTTCCCTTTTATTTTTTGGATGAAATGCTATAATGAATTTACAATCAACGGATACATTGATTAGTTCCACATGCACCGGCATTACAACCCCCCCAGGTTGTGGTGGTCTTTTTCAGATGTTTGCTCCTACAAACATCTCCTCCCTAATATACTTATTGCTAAAAGTATTCTCCCTACAAATAATATTTTTAGTCCCCTACAAATAAGATAAAAAATTAGGTGTGTGTGGAACAACAACAATTTGAGTTAGCTACTTGAGTTGTTGTAATCCCTCCGAACTACATTATGTAGTTCGGTATTTTTTTGTCTAAAAATTTCAAGTCATTTACTTGCGATTCGATAGGTTAAGACTACAATGGGTCATGGACGATTAGTGAATTAATCGATTGAATTAGGATCTACTTGCACTGATTTAAAAAAGGTGAGCGGACAATCTGGTATTCGGATATGACTTTTGGAATCAATAAACTGGTAATCAACTTTCCTCCAAACAAGAATCGATTACCCTATCTTAAAATCTATTGATTCATATGAGAATTTGCTTAGTTGGCAAATTCTTTTTATGTGACGTATAATGAAATTCCTTGGCAGGGGCGAGGATTTTGCTAAATCTTCTCCAGTTCAGTAAATGG
Organism: Secundilactobacillus oryzae JCM 18671; assembly: GCF_000740055.1. Classification (GTDB taxonomy): domain Bacteria; phylum Bacillota; class Bacilli; order Lactobacillales; family Lactobacillaceae; genus Secundilactobacillus; species Secundilactobacillus oryzae. The sequence continues at coordinate 35,730 of NZ_BBJM01000009.1, forward strand.
TTTTACTCCTTTTTATAATGTGAGTAGAACCGTTTTTTTATGCTCAAAGTGAGCCGTAGTTTAGTTAAGTAATTAATCGCTTACACGGTTAATTATTAATTGAAACGTTCGTATTTTAATTCCTAAATTCCTAAGAAAATCTAAAAAAATAAAATTTACAGCGCAGAATAAAAACGGTAAGATAGTTATAACGTAAATGTAAGCGATTTGCGTTCAATACTAGTTTTAATCTAGAGGTGAGAGCATGACGTTTCGTAGAATTTTTGTAATTGATCTCGGCGCCATGGGCATCGGAGAAGCACCAGATGCTAACCGATTTAACTCAATCGGCAGCGATAGCTTGGCAAGGTTAGATGAGGCAACTGCAAATCGACTAACTTTACCAACCTTGACTCAGCTTGGCTTAGGCAATTTAAGGGAGCAAAATCCGTTACAACACGTTGAGCCGGTGGACCAACCCGTAGGATTCTACGGCAAGATTCGCCCGGATAACGCGAATAACAATTTTGCTTCTGGCATTCGCGAAAGCTGGGACATGATGTTAGATGGCCGGACGACGTCTGTCTTTGATTATCTCGCTAACCGTCACGAGCAAGTACTTCTGGCAAGTCCACTTATTAGCTACCTGAGTAATCAGGCATCGACTAAGCGGGTTCTGATTCATCGGAACCAGGAAGCCTTGCAATTGTTGGCGGCAGAGATTGGCGAGGAAAACTATCGGCTGAGTTATATTCAGTTACCTGAATTTCAGTATGACTATAATCCGGCCAGTGCATCGGAATTAGGCGACTTGTTAATGGTGTTTGATAGTCAATTAGAACTTATCATGCGAGTGATGAAGCATTCTGATTTACTGTTGATTACTGCTAATCATTCGGCTGATCCTCATCATCCAGAGCTTCTGACACGCGAGTATCTCCCATTATTTGCTTATACACCAGCAATCGAGATTGGTAGATCACTTGGAATTAAGAAGTCTATGGCTGACCTAGGGGCAACCATTCTTGATAACTTCGGTTTTAAAGAGGGACCCGGCACTAGTTTTATCTCGGAACTTCACTAACATTTTTAGTTAACCTAGTATTGGAAACTTTTCGCTTTCGGCTAATTGATAGCCTACGTTAAATTTTAGAAAAAGAGGTTATAAGTCAATGTATTTACTTGTCAACATTATTGGTGTCCTCGTTTACCTGGGTATCGCCATTCTGTTTTCTAAGGACCGCAAGAACATTAACTGGAAATCAGTCATTATTGTTTTAGTTCTTAACTTATTGTTCGCTTGGGTTCTTACTAGTTTCAGTTGGGGTCGAGATGCCGTTAAAGCTGCTGCTGACGGTTTCAATTGGCTGGTTCAGGTTTCCTACACAGGTATCGCTTTCGCCTTACCAAGTTGGGTTAACGTGAAGCAAATGGACTTCGTTACGAGTGCACTTCTTCCAATCCTGATGATTGTCCCATTATTCGATATTCTAACTTATATCGGATTCTTACCATGGGTCATCAAATGGGTTGGTCGTGGCCTTTCAGCCATTACTGGTCAACCTAAGTTCGAATCATTCTTCTCAGTTGAAATGATGTTCTTAGGTAACACTGAAGCACTTGCTGTTTCAAGTCTTCAATTGAAGCAAATGTCCGCAGAACGTAGTGTTACGGTAGCCTTGATGTCAATGTCATGTATCACTGCCTCAATCTTAGGTGCTTATACGCAAATGGTTCCAGGTCAATACGTCTTGACTGCTGTACCATTGAACATTTTAAACGCCATTATTGTGACGAACATCTTGAACCCAGTTAAGGTTTCACCTGAAGAAGATACAATCGCTAAAATGGGCGGTTCAGGTGCCTCTGCTGAAGGTGTTGAAGCAGATGGTAAGAAAGAACCATTCTTCTCATTCTTGGGTGACTCAATTTTGGGTGCCGGTCGTTTGATCTTAATCATCGCTGCTAACGTTATCGCATTCGTTGCTTTAGCTGCCTTGATTGACAAGATTTTGCAACTCTTCAACCCATGGTTAACTTTGGAACACATCTTAGGTATCGTGATGTTCCCAGTTGCTTGGTTGATGGGTATGGATGTTTCTCATGCGTTCGAATTCGCGCAATACATGGGAACAAAGCTGGTTACCAACGAATTCGTTGTTATGGGTAAGATTGCCCCAACTATCAACGACTTGAAGGTCTTCCCAGCTCACTATCAAGCACAATTGACTGTCTTCTTAACTTCATTTGCTAACTTTAGTACCACTGGTATGATTATCGGTGCGTTCAAGGGCTTAGTGGATAAAGAAAAGAACGACCTTATTTCTAAAAACGTAGGTTACATGCTGTTATCAGGAATTATCGTATCCTTGATGTCAGCAGGTATCGTTGGATTATTCGTTTGGTAAGATAATTCAAAACTTCATAGCTCAGGCCAGCTGGTCTGGGCTATTTTTGACAAAAATTATGGTAGCGGTTACTAAATTTTGGTATGCTGTTATTGTGAAGGGTCGCTCGAAACGTCTAGGTACGCTGAAACCCAGTCTGGTGCGTGAGACCACCAGGTTGCAATAGCCCGACAAGTCTAAATACTCGTGATTGAGTATTGAAAGCTAGGGAGCTTTATGGAAACAAAATCAACGGAAACCTCCGCAGATAATATGCGTTTTTTGGAGGTTCTTAAGCACAAAGAGATTTTACGAAATGAAATTATCGCCGGTATTACTGGATTCTTCGCCATTTCGTACATCATCATTGTGAATCCCATGATTCTAAAGGATGCGGGGATTCCGGCCGATTTAAGTGTTTTTGCTACGATTTTCAGTTCAATTATTGGCTGTTTGATCACGGGATTTTACGCTAATTCGCCGGTTATCCTGACACCAGGGATGGGGGTTAACGCCTTCTTCACCTACACGCTGGTTGTGAACATGGGTCTTTCGTGGCAAACGGCCGTCGCAATTGCGACTGTTTCCGGGGTCATCTATATGGCGATTGCTTTCACCAAGATGAACGACATCTTGTCTGAGGCAATTCCCAGTTCACTGAAGCACGGTATCACCGCAGGAATTGGTTTGTTCTTGGTCGAAATTGGCTTAGAAAAGGCAGGACTCATCGTGGCCGGGAAGACATCATTAATTGTTTTGGGTGATTTAACTCAACCAGCTGCGCTTTTGGCACTGTTTGGACTCGTCATCAGTCTGGTGCTTTATCTACGCCGGGTGAAGGGAAGTTTTTTCATCGGGATTATTATCACCTCAATTGTGGGTGTTCTGTTTGGCATCAAGGATTCCGACACGCCAAGCGTCGTGTTACGAAACTTGGTTAATTACCACGAAATTGTGGGTAAAGGTGATTTTTCTCAAATTCTTTCAACACCATTTATCCTGGCAACTTTCTCAATGACCATGATTCTCGTGTTTGAGTCAATGGGCTTGGTTCAAGGCATCCTACCTGAACAGCGAAAGTTCAAAAAAACGTTTCAGGGTAGTTCGGTTACAACATTCCTGTCCAGTTTTCTTGGGACCTCACCAACGGTTGCGGCAGCAGAAAGTGCCTCAGGTATTGAGCTAGGTGGTCGTACAGGATGGATGACTATCACAGCGGCAGTCATGTTTGGACTGTCACTGTTCTTCATCCCACTGCTAGAATATGTGCCACAGGCTGCCATCGCACCGGTCATTATTATCACAGGGGCCTTAATGATGGGGGCCATCGGTAATATTGAAATTGGTGACTTTACGGAATGGTTCCCCGCATTTTTAATTATTGTGCTTATCCCGTTAACCAACAGTATTTCTACTGGGCTAGCATTCGGATTCGTTTGCTATCCAATCTTGAAATTGGCTGGTGGTCAACGGCGTCAACTCAGTTTACCCATTTGTGTTTTGGGCATTCTATTCTTATTAGATTTGATATTTAGTACCCTGCTATAGGGTTAAATATGATTTGCGAATACAAGGAGGAAATGAACAATGGCAATCAATATTATTATGGATACAGACCCAGGAATCGATGACGCGGCAGCAATTACAATGGCAATTAATGATCCTAAGATCAATTTGCAATTAATCACGACTGTTGCGGGAAATGTCACGGTTGATAAAACTACTAAGAACGCGTTGAAATTGGTCCGCTTCTTTGATGCAGATATTCCAGTTGCCATGGGGGCCAAGCAGCCTTTAATGAAGGAATTTGAAGATGCTGCAAGAATTCATGGTGAGTCAGGGATGCCTGGTTACGAATTTCCAACTGATTTACCAAAGCCAATGGCCGAATCAGCAGTTATTGCATTACGGGATGCCATTTTAAGTGCTAAGGAACCCGTTACTTTAGTACCAACAGGTTCGTACACCAATATTGCGCTACTATTTTCTGAATATCCTGAAGTTAAACAAAACATCGAACGGATTGTGGCAATGGGCGGTGCCCTTGGCAAAGGGAACATGACTTCCGCAGCTGAATTTAACGTCTTTACCGATCCTCATGCGGCTAAAATTATGTATGAATCAGGTGTGCCAATTGTCATGGTGGGACTAGATATTACCATGAAGGCGCTGTTGACTCATGAAAGTATCGAAAAGTTACCAACCCTTAACGAAACCGGAAAGATGCTCCATGACATCATTATTCATGATGGTGATAATTCATCAGACGGTATCGCAATGCACGATGTGAACACCATTTTCTACTTACTTCACCCTGAAGCTATCCAAACTGAAAAAATGTGGGTGGATGTTCAAACTGAAGGTCCAGCAAATGGTGAAACAGTTGGTGACATTCGTGGTGCCTACCATAACGGTCGCACGAACACAGCAGTTTGTGTAGACATCGATGCGGAAGCCTTCAACAAGTGGTTTATTGAAGAAATTACGGCAATCGAAAAATAAAGAGGTGCGCGATAAAGCAGTCAGCTTTTGAGTACCAATTACGCGATGCGACAATATCAATTGGATGATGTCGTAAAATGACAGGCCAAGTCGCCATCAAATAAGAGCGATTCCTTAACGAGAGTTTTGGGATCGCTCTTTTTTGTGGCTTTGAATTCTAGTATAATTAATGCAGACGCTTGCGTGCCGAACGATTTTACGTTACAGTAGAACGGTACGTGAAACATGTTTCACAGATTAGGAGAACAGTATGAATCCAGATCAATTTCAGCAACTTTTAGCCGAACACGGCGTCACTTTGAATGAGCATCAACTCGCCCAGTTTGATACTTACTATCAACTGCTAGTTGAGACGAACGAGCACGTTAACTTGACGACCATTACGGAAAAGAATGCCGTGTACCTGAAGCATTTCTTTGATTCCATTACTCCGGCTTTTTATATAGAAGCAATTCGCACAGAACCGTTAACAATTTGTGATGTGGGAGCGGGTGCTGGGTTTCCTTCAATTCCGCTAAAGATTGCGTTTCCTCAGTTAGATATTACGATTGTGGATTCTTTAAATAAGCGAATCAACTTCTTGAAGACGCTACAGGCGAAACTTGGATTGGAAGGCGTGCATTTTTACCATGCAAGAGCGGAAGAATTTGGCGGTCGGAAGTCAGAATTTCGTGAACGCTTTGATCTTGTGACGGCAAGAGCTGTGGCACGAATGAGTGTCCTAAGTGAATTCTGTTTGCCATTGACTAAAGTCGGGGGCCAATTTGTCGCTTTGAAGGCGGCACAAGCCGACCAGGAACTTACGGATGCAGTTCAAGCCGTTAAGCTACTCGGAGGTCAAATGGGCAACGACGTGTCGTTTGATTTACCATTTGATGCAGGCCAACGTAACATCATCGTGATTAACAAAGTCAAAAAGACGCCGGGAAAGTATCCGCGTAAAGCAGGTACACCTGCAAAGGAACCATTGGGAAATGAGACTCATTAAAAGAAGGGTGGATTAAGCATGGCAGTTATCATTGCGCTTGCGAATCAAAAAGGTGGGGTCGGTAAGACGACTACTGCAGTTAACTTAGGTGCTAGTTTAGCCGATCTTGATCAGAGCGTCTTATTAGTCGATACCGATGCACAGGGGAATGCCACGAGTGGTGTTGGTATCGAAAAGAGTACGATTGAAAAAGATATTTACGATGTCATCGTGAATGAAGAACCAATTACAGAAGCAATTTTACCGACTGTTCATGAAGGCTTAGATGTTGTCCCAGCAACCATTCAGTTGTCTGGTGCTGAAATTGAATTAACGCCACAAATGGCACGAGAAACGCGTTTAAAGAGCGCGTTAGAAGAGGTCGCTGATCAGTACGATTACATTCTCATTGATTGTCCACCTTCGTTGGGACTCATCACCATTAATGCGTTCACCGCATGTGATTCAATTTTGATTCCAGTTCAAAGTGAGTATTACGCTTTGGAAGGATTAAGCCAACTATTGAATACTGTCAAACTCGTACAAAAGCACTTCAATAAGGATCTTGCCGTTGAAGGGGTTTTACTGACGATGTATGACGCTCGGACTAATTTAGGCCGTCAAGTTAATGAAGAAGTTCGTAAATACTTTAGTGATAAAGTTTATACGACGATTATTCCCCGCAACGTTCGCTTGTCTGAAGCGCCAAGTTACGGGATGCCTATTATGGACTACGATAAGAAGTCTAAGGGTGCAATTGTTTACGCAGAACTTGCAAAGGAAGTGCTAGCTGCTCATGGTAAATAAAAACCAAAAAGGCTTGGGAAAGGGTATTGAGGCGCTTTTTGCGGACAATGGCGTAGATCCGAAAGAAGAAACAGTTACGGATATTGTCCTAACGGCTATTACGCCCAATCCTTACCAGCCACGGCAAAAATTTGATCAAGCGGCTTTAAATGATTTAGCGGCTTCAATTAAAAAATCGGGTGTTTTTCAACCAATCATTGTTCGGCAACCGGATCCTAAGCGAGAACGCTTTGAGATTCTAGCTGGTGAACGGCGTTTCAGAGCATCTAAGCTCGTCGGCAATAAGACAATTCCAGCAATCATTCGCTCGGTTTCTGAAGAACAAATGATGGAAATTGCCGTTCTTGAAAACTTGCAACGGGAAGACTTAACGCCACTTGAAGAGGCAGAAGCTTATAACACGTTGATGACGCGTTTGAACTTAACACAGGCGCAGGTTTCAGAACGACTAGGTAAGAGTCGACCATATATTGCCAACTACTTGCGGTTACTTGGTTTACCCATCGTGGTCAAGGAATACTTGAACAAAAAGCAATTATCGATGGGTCAGGCTAGAACGTTGCTGTCATTGAAAGATCGTAGCCGACTTGGTGATTTAGCCAAGCGTGCGGTTGACGAAAAATTGACGGTGCGAGCGCTTGAAGAAATCGTGAACCAGATTAATGGTCAAGCGAAAAAGAAGATCAAAACCCACAAACCGGCCAAACGGAAATCACCTTATATCCGTTCTAGCGAGGACCAACTTCAAGAGAAGTTCGGCACTCAAGTCACGATTACTGAAAGTAACGCTAAGCAGGGTACGGGTAAGATCGAGATTGATTATTTGACCAATGATGATTTGAGTCGCATATTAGATATTTTGGACGTGAACTTGGACTAACCTAACGGAAGGATGGTTGCTGATGTACGATTTAGGTGACTTTGTTGAAATGAAAAAGCCCCATCCTTGTGGTGTGAACCGCTGGGAAATCACCAGAATGGGCGCAGATATTAAGATCAAGTGTACCGGGTGCGGTCACGTGGTCATGTTGAGTCGTCGTGAATTTGAAAAGAAATTAAAGCGTGTGCTCGAAAAAGCAGATAACGCTGAATAAAAGGAAAGAGTGAGTATTTAATGTCATTAACGGCAGGGATTGTTGGTTTACCAAACGTTGGTAAATCAACCCTATTTAACGCAATTACTAAAGCAGGCGCAGAAATGGCGAACTACCCGTTTGCTACGATTGACCCCAACGTTGGAATGGTTGAAGTGCCAGACAAACGATTGGATCGGATTCAAGAATTGATTCCAGCTAAAAAGGTTGTTCCAACGACCTTTGAATTCACGGATATCGCCGGAATCGTTAAGGGTGCTAGCAAGGGTGAAGGTCTTGGTAACAAGTTCCTTGAAAATATCCGTCAGGTTGATGCCATTGTGCACGTGGTTCGTGCATTCGATGACGATAACATCACCCACGTTTCTGGTAAAATTGATCCGGTTGATGATATTGAAACAATCAATTTGGAACTGGGAATGTCAGATCTTGAAGCCGTTGACAAGCGTTTAGCTAAGGTTGCTAAAGTGGCTAAAGGGAACGACAAAGAAGCCAAAGCTGAATTGGCCGTGCTTGAAAAGATCAAGCCAGTCCTTGAAGCTGGTGGCAGTGTTCGGACAATCGAATTTAACGAAGACGAGCAAAAAATTGTGAAGGGTCTCTTCTTATTGACGTCAAAGCCAATCCTTTACGTAGCAAACATTGCTGAAGATGACATGGCTGATCCTGAGAGCTCAAAGTACTTCGATGTCATTGAGTCTTATGCGAAAAAAGAAGGGGCAGAAGCCATTGCGGTTGCTGCTGAAGCTGAAGAGGAAATTGCCCAATTGGACGATGCTGAAAAGGCTGATTTCCTTGAAGCTGAAGGCGTTGAAGAGCCTGGCTTGAACCGTTTGATTCGTGCCTCATACCATTTGCTTGGCCTTGAAACCTTCTTTACCGCTGGTGGTAAAGAGACCAAGGCTTGGACTTACAGAGCTGGAACTAAGGCTCCTCAAGCAGCCGGCATTATTCACTCCGACTTTGAGCGTGGTTTCATTCGTGCTGAAGTCATGGCATTCGATGATTTGGACCAATATGAAAGTGAAGCGGCCGTTAAGGAAGCTGGCCGACTTCGGATTGAAGGTAAAGATTATGTCATGCAAGATGGTGACATTGTCGAATTCCGTTTCAACGTTTAAAAATTAGATTGAGAAAGGAAGTTCTCCCGTGAGCGATAATCAAAACCGCAAACGTAACGCAGGTGTTCAAAAAGATCGAAATAACGTAGCAAAAAATGAGCGGAGCGCCTTTGACAACTTGGGACTCACAAAACGTAACGCTGATTACATGTTTCGATTTAATTCCGAGATAGAAAAGAGCAAACTTTCCGTCGAAAAGAAGGCGGAAGCCGTCAACCAAATGGTCCAAGAATTACTTGAAGGTCAAAAGAGTGGTAAGACCGCCAAGGGAATGTACGGATCAGTTCAAGAACGGGTTGACTACGTGGTGAACGGTCCCGCCAAGGGTCCTGGTGCTGACGATCCTTACTGGCCTAGCGCCTTCTACAACGGGCTCATCTTCTTCATGATTTTCAACGTCATGTTTGGTGCGATTATGCTATTCTCACCTAAAACGGCTGCTGGTAGTCAGCCAGTCGGAATCGTATCAATCTTGATTTCATCAGCATTAGCTGGGTTGGCATTACCTTACATGTCAACGATTTTCGATCCAAAGCGTAAGCACAGTCAATCAATTTGGACGCGTTTGCTCATTGTGATCGCACTGTTCATTGTGTGGATGTCACTCTTCTACTTAACGAGCGCTATTCCACCAGTTGCAAATCCAATCTTGAAGACTTGGCCATCAATCATTGTCGGTGTGGCTTCTGGTGCTGGTGCACTATGGATTCGTCGTCAATACGGATTGAAAAAAGGCTTCTTATTCTAAACCATTGGAGCGTCCACAAACACTGTGGGCGTTTTTTGCTACCATAAAACAGCAACGAAATTGCCTATTTCACTAAAATGTGCCAAGATTAGCTTATAATGAAACTTGGTCATGGCTAATTGTTAATTAAGTTTAAACTCGATTAAGTTTTAGCTAATCTTGCGACTTTTATCGAAAAAATTGGTAAAGTTATCTCAGAAATATAAGGATGCATTTGCATTGCGAAGGAGCGTTAACCATGAAAATCTTAGTTGTCGATGACGATAAAGAAATTGCGCAATTACTTGAAATTTACATTAAAAATGAAGGCTACGAACCCGTTTCCGCTTATAACGGCCGTGAAGCCTTGACCAAGCTACGAACAACGCCAAACATTGGTTTAATGATTTTGGACATTATGATGCCTGAAATGAGTGGAATGGAGGTCATCAAGGAAGTACGGAAGGACTCCCAAATTCCAATTTTAATCTTGTCAGCCAAAACAGCTGATATGGATAAGATTCAGGGATTGATTACCGGTGGTGACGATTACGTCACGAAGCCCTTCAATCCCCTTGAAGTAATGGCACGCGTGCGTTCATTACTCCGTCGAAGTCAAGATAATGTGACCGACGATACACCTGATGTATTAGATATCGGACCATTAATCATTAACAAGGATTCCCATGAAGTTAAGACCATTGCCGGAAAGGTGATTTCGTTAACCGCCTTGGAATTCGGTATTTTATACCTATTAGCTAGCCATCCAAATCGGGTTTTCTCAGCGGATGAAATTTTTGAACGTGTTTGGCGTCAAGAATCCATCATTTCTGCTAAGACCGTGATGGTCCATGTCTCTCACTTACGGGATAAGATTGAAGAGGCAACCAACGGTGAAAAGGTTATCCAAACTGTTTGGGGCGTTGGCTACAAGATTGAGTCACATTAGTTAGCTTACTTAAAGGAGTCAACACACTTGAAACTTACTGGGCGCGAAAAAAGTGAATTATTTTTCGAAGGTGTCGTAACGGTTATTCTGTTACTGCTTTTGAATTTGTCCGTTTTAGTGATCATCACCCAGGCGATTCAATTGAACCCGGGTTTGCGTGATGGTATTTTCATCATTAAGCAGTCCATCGTCATTGGTCCCGAACATTTTCAGCTGTGGAGCTGGGAGAACTTGTTCATTGGATTGATGGGCGCTTTGGATATCTGGGTTGTTTATTGGCGACTTATGCGCCGCTATCACCAAATGCAGCTATATCACATCATTGATGAGCTGCATTTTATTGCGGAAGGCAACTTTGGCCACCGAATTCCATTCAAATTGAGTGGCGATATCCAACACGTGGTGGAGTCTGTTAATTCACTGGTTGACTCGGTACTGGAATCAATGACTGAGGAACGAGAAATCGAGCGTTCCAAGGATGAACTGATTACCAATGTTAGCCATGACTTGCGGACACCGTTAACGTCCATTATTGGCTACTTGGGCCTCATTGAAGATAAGCAGTATCGTTCGGAAGAGGATATTCTGAAGTACACGCATACGGCTTATTTGAAGGCGACCCAGATGAAGGCCTTGGTTGAGGACTTATTTGAGTACACTAAGGTGCAACAGACGGCTGCTAAGGCAACGTTTAACAAGCTAGATCTATCGCAAATGATGGAGCAGGTGGCAGCCAGTTTTGAATTGGAAGCGGAAAAGCAAGATAAGACGATTGAGGTCACAACTGATGCTAAGCCACTGACACTCGATGCGGATGCAGAACAGTTGAGTCGGGTGTTTAACAACTTAATTTCAAATGCCTTGAAATATGGTGGAGATGGCAAGCATATCTACATGAGTGCCGTTAAATTGAATGATGAACAGATTCAAATTCAGATTTCTAACGATGGCCCTAAGATTCCTCAGGAGTCCTTAGACCACATTTTTGAGCGTTTCTATCGTGTAGAAGAATCACGGAATAAAGAAACGGGTGGCACCGGCTTGGGCTTGGCGATTACGCAAAGTATTGTGAAGCTCCATCATGGGACCATTACGGTGCAATCTGATGATGAATTGACGACGTTTAATGTGGTGCTACCGATTAAGCAGGATGAAAATACTGCAGGAGAAGACCGGCTCCTTAAATTAAAGAATGAAACTTCACAAATGGTATAGAATCAAAATTTCATGTGGTAAAATAAGAGGACGGTGTTTTTCACCGTCCTTTATTACATATTACATAATTAGAGCGAGGAATTAGGCATGTTTAAGTCAGTAAAGAAATTGGGCACAATTTTAGCGACAACCCTTATGGTAGCGACTGCAGGGGTGAGTCTACCAACTGCAACGACGGAAGCAGCAACTGCAGAAGCCGTTACAACAGTCAATTTAAAGGCGAAGGCAGGTTTGGCCATTGACGCAAAGACCGGTCAGATCTTATATGATAAGAATTCAAAACAGGTCTTACCAGCCGCTTCAATGAGCAAGTTGCTCGCAATTTACATCGTTTTGGAAAACATCCACTCCGGCAAACTGAAGTGGGACCAAAAAATTAGTATCGATAACACGATTTATAAGATGAGTCAAAACAAGGAGCTGTCAAATGTTTCGCTTCGTAAGGACAAAACCTACACAGTTAAGGAACTGTACCAAGCGTCCGTTATTTACTCAGCTAACGCCGCTATCACAGCGTTAGGAAATGCAATTTCTGGTACGCCACACGCATTTGTGAACCAGATGCGTTCAACGGCTAAAAAATTGGGCATCAAGGATGCCAAGATTTACAGCGCATCTGGATTGACGAACAAACAAGTTGGGGATGCTGGTTATGATGACGTTGCAGACTCAGCCGAAAATGAATTCTCTGCTCGTGACATGGGTAAGCTTTCAATGGCCTTGTTGAACAAGTATCCTGAAGTTCTCGAGACGACATCGATTACTCGTTTGTCATTCCAAAAGGGAACTGACGATGAGATCAAGATGGAAAACTGGAACTGGATGCTCCCTGGTTTGGCAAAAGCTTACAAGGAACTTCCAGTTGACGGTTTGAAGACTGGTACCTCAGATGCTGCAGGTGCTAACTTTACTGGAACAGTGAAGAAGAACGGCCACCGTATTATCACGGTTGTGATGGGGGCTTCTCACAAGTCTGATACGGATACCTCCCGTTTTACTCAGACCCAACACTTGATGTCATACGTCTTCCAGAACTTCAAGACGGTGACTTACAAGAGTAGCCAAATTGACGGTGTAAAGTCAGTAACCTCGGGTAACGCTAAAGAGACGACTGTGAAGACCAATTTCAAGACGCCGTTGACCTTATGGATTCGCGACAACCAAGTGGCAAGTAACGCTACGGGCTCAATCAAGATCAAAAAGTCTTTGAACAAGGACAACAAGTTGATTGCACCAGTGAAGAAGGGCCAAACGATTGGAACGGCCAACGTTTCCTTGAAGGGTGACAAGCTAGGTTTTGTTTCTGGCAAGATGAGTGCAAGTACACCAGTAACGGCTGCCACTAAAGTGGAAAAAGCTAACATTTTTGTTAGAATGTGGCGCGGTTTAATTTCACTCTTCTAATCAAGAAAAGGTTTTCAGAAGGACAGAATGATAAATTTCGTCCTTTTTTGTATGAATGTTGAAAATAAAGTTGGTATTTCTCGAAATCTTTCTTATAATAGGTAGGCGAAGACGGTACAATCGCCTATCTTACATATATTTTCACAAGTTAATCGGTTTCATCCAATAAGCCACTTATTTGTTTGCAAATGAGTGTTGCAATTAGATTCGAGCAAAAGCAGCCGTTGGAGGCTTTTGTTGTCAGTTACTTCACTGCAGGTTTTTTGATGGAGGAATTATTCTTGGCTAAACAGGTCCGAAACCCAAATGAGCCCCTTTGGTTATCCACACTTCGGGTATCCATGCCGCTCAATTTGAGTTACATTCCTATCGGTTTGGCGTGTGGGATTTTACTGCACGCGGCTGGCTTTAATACGCTTCTTACAGCGATGGTTTCCGTTGTGATTTTTTCGGGTGGTGCACAATTTATGATTGCGTCAATGCTGACCATTAATGCGCCACTACTATCCATCGTTTTAATGCTTTTCTTCTTGGAATTACGATATGCTTTGCTGGGGTCGAGTTTATCTCGATACCTACAAGGGCAGTCGCATAAGTTTATCTTTACGTTTGCTTTCTCAATGAACGATGAAAACTACGCCGTGAATTATTTAAAATTTGCGACTGACAAAAAATGGGATGGCCGGCAGGCGTTAATGGTCGAGCACTATTCCTTACTGTTCTGGTCTGTCAGTAACGTTATTGGTAGCCTGGTCGGGAGTGCATTGAAGATTGATCTTTCCGTGGTACATTTTGCTCTGACGGCGCTCTTCTTATACATGATCGTGATGCAGATTAAGAATCGTTTAACGCTATTGATTTGTGTCTTGTCAGCCTTTCTGGCGGCCTTCTTCCTCATCATTACGAAGAGTACGCTTGGGTTAGTCATTTCAACATTGATTGCTTCCTTCATTGGCTTTTTACTTGAACATCACTTTAAGACGAAGTCACCGGATACACGTTGGTTCTGGAAAGTACGGGGACCTGGTAGTCGTAAGGAAGCAGTAGAAAAATCGGACAATAACTAGCAGGGGATATTATATGAATTCTGTTAACACATGGACGACCACTCAACATTTTTGGCTTATCATTTTTGGCTTTTTCGTGGCGTTTCTACCACGTTATATACCATTACTTGTTTTCACAAAACGTAAAATTCCAGACTGGTTTAACGAATGGATGAAATACGTGCCCGTTTCGCTCTTTACGGCTTTGGTTGTGAAGGATGTCTTCATCGATGCGAACTATCACTTGGCACCAATGACTCATTTGCCTGAGCTTGCCGCTTCACTGATTGTCATCGTCATTGCGTATCGGACGCGGTCAATGGCCATCTCGGTTATTTTAGGTTTAATCTCGGTCTTCTTACTGGCAATGGTAATCTGAAAAATTAATTTAACTATTTCAAAGGCTATGACGACAACGTCATGGCCTTTTTTGTCGGTCACTGGGGAAATGTTTGAGTTGAAAACAAGAACGTTTGTTCGTATAATGAATTTAACTCAAAAACGAAGAGGTGAATCACATGGATTACGCTAATGAGCCACATGGCGTTTTCTTCTTAATTGACATCAAGTCCTTTTACGCAAGTGTGGAGTGTGTTCAGCGCCATGAGAATCCGCTAAGGACGCCGCTAGTTGTGATGTCTGAAGCTGCCAACACTAATGGAGGCTTAATTTTGGCGACTTCACCGATGGCAAAGAAACTCTTCCATGTGTCGAACGTCAGTCGAGTCCGAGATGTGCCGGAAGATAATCGACTGATTGTTGTCCCACCACGCATGAATTTGTATATTGAACAGAATTTGATTATTAACAATATTTTTCGCCAATTTGTCACTGATCAAGATCTCTACCCGTACTCAATTGACGAGTCTATCTTGGACATGACCCACTCGTGGCATTTATTTGGTCAAACGCACAGAGAGGCAGCTTTGGCGGTGCAGCACATGGTGCTTCAGCGGACGGGCCTCTATACGTCGATCGGGATTGGGGAAACGCCAGTGCAGGCCAAAATTGCATTAGACGTCTATGCCAAGCATGACCCTGATTTTATCGACGAGATGACGTACCAGACAGTTCCCAAGCTGATTTGGCCGATTAAGGATTTGACTGAAGTCTGGGGTATCGGTCGCCGGACTGCGGCACATTTAAATCGATTGGGCATCTATAGCATGGATGACTTAGCGCATACGGATCCTTACTGGCTGAAGGAGGAGATGGGCGTGATTGGCACCCAACTCTTTGCGGTAGCGTGGGGAATTGATCGTTCAAAGCTTTCGCAACGGATTAAGGTTCGCGAACCGAGTTTAGGCAATTCCCAGGTTTTGCCTCGTGATTACCATCGTCAAGAAGAAATTGAACTGGTATTACGAGAACTGGCTAACCAGGTAGCCTCACGAGTCCGTCGTCACGGCAAACAAGCTAGGCGCGTCAGTTTATCGATTGGGTTCGCTTACGCAGCAGAAGGCGAACGTGGTGGCTTCTCACACACGGTGACAATTCCACAAACTAACAGTAATCGAGAAATTGCGGAGACGGTCATTACGATGTTTCGAAAGTACTGGGAGCGAGAACCGGTACGTAACGTGGCGGTTTCCTGTGGTCAACTTGCTGCGGACAGTGGACAACAACTGGATTTGCTAGATGGCGGAATTGAACAGCAAATCAAACGTGATAACTATGACCGGGTGACGGACGCTATTCGTCAACGGTTTGGGACTACCGCACTAGTGATGGCTAGCAGTCTATTAAAGGGTGGTACAATGATTGAACGCGCTTCGCTGGTCGGTGGTCATAATGGTGGTAATAGTTATGAGTAGGCGACGCAAATTGGCCTCCGAGCAACTGGCGGCGCATTTCTTTCAACGTGATTATCATGATCGAGGGATGTTGAAGTGGGGTGGCTTTTTCCTATCGGATCACACAGCGGCACTAAAACATAATGCTAATCAGACGGTCGAACCTCGTCACGAAGCAATGAGTTTAATAGCAATCAGTGAACAATTACTGGTAAGCTGGCAGGAAAAACAAACCATCAAGGTCCAACTTAACGTCACCGATGAACAAGAACGCCAATTGACTACGGTCACCGGCATGGTGATTGGCATGGCTGATGAAGTGATCGTGTTACAAGTGGGAAAAGAATACTATAAGCTTGCGCTGGATGAAATACGGTGGGTGGAACTCACAGAAAAAGGAGCCTGACAGTTGTCAGACTCCTTTGGTCGTTCATAAGCTTAAGTTTAGTTGTACATGTAGTCACGGGTCATTGGTAAGACTTTACCAGAAGCACCCTTAGTCAACAAGTACTGAATGACATCAATGTTACCAGATGCAAACGAAGCGGCACAGGCTTGGAGATAAAGATCCCACATTCTGATGAAGCGCTCGTCAAACATCTTAGCAATTTCGTCATGATGGGCATTAAAGTTGGCATCCCAGATTTCGGTCGTCTTTTGGTAGTGACGACGTAGTGGTTCCATATCGTCTACTTGAAGACCAGAATCGATGATGTGGCCCATGATTTCGTTCAAACCGGGCACGTAACCACCAGGGAAAATCCATTTGTTCAACCAACCGTTAGTGGCACCCCCCTGTTGACGCGTGATTCCGTGAATCAAAGCGACACCGTCTTCTTTAAGGTAGTGGGTCACTTTATCGAAGTATTCGCCAAGATTTTCTTGGCCGACATGTTCGAACATACCAACGGAAGTAATGTAGTCCCATTGCTCGTTACCAAGCTCACGGTAGTCTTCCAAACGAACTTCGGCAACGTCTTGAAGGCCTTGTTCTTTAATTTGTTGATTTACGTAGTCATATTGTTCTTGGCTTAAAGTAACACCCGTTACCTTGAGCCCGTATTCGCGAGCAGCAGTTAACATCAGGGTTCCCCAGCCACAGCCAATATCCAAAAGGGTCCGACCACTGTTAGGGTTCAATTTCTTGATGATGTGATGAACCTTGTTGATTTGAGCAGTTTCAAGATCATCAGTTGGCTTTTCGAAGTAGGCACATGAATAAGTCATTGTGCTATCGAGCCAGATTTTGTAGAAGTCGTTTCCTAAGTCATAGTGACTTTGGACGTCTTCCTTACTCTCAGCTTCATCGTGCTTTTGCTTAGGCAAGAACTTGATGAACTTCTTGTTATGGAAGAAGCTATCAGTGTTCTCATAGGCGGCTTGAATCAATTTTTCAAGGCTACCTTTGATTTCAATCTTGCCATCCATAATACCTTCGCCTAACGCGATTGAGGCATTACGGGTGATCTCTTTCACAGGAATGACCTCATGAAAGATAATTTGAACTTCTGGGGTTCCCTCGCCATAAGTTTCGGTTTTGCCATCCCAATATGTTACGGAAACGGGGATGTTAAAGGTACGACTCAGAAAAGCTTTGTAAAACGTTTTTTCAAGCATGTTAACATTCCTTTCTGAAATTAGGCCTCGCCTAATAAAAAATACAAAGTACATTATACGCTTCTTAAATATTTATGTAAGAACTGAATTATTAAAGCCAAAATTGGTTGCTATCAGTGCTTCATGGTATAATTATCTCAACACAAAAAATAGCTTACATGAATTGAGGGGATACATTTGAAACGATGGGTATGGGCTGTAGTGGCCGTTGTCGTAGCCGTTTTAGTTGGGGGCTATGCCTATTCAAATCACCAAATCACCGAAAACCAATATCGCACCGAGATGAGTAACGGGAAATCCGCTATTCAAGATAAACAATATACTAAGGCTGAGAGCCATTTTGAAAACGCCTTGAAGCGCAAGACGAATGATTCGGCAGCACAGCGTTATCTCGACCAGACACAAGCGTTTGTCTCTGGTAAAAACGCGATGACAGATCGTCACTTCCAGTCTGCTAAGGACTACTTTACGACGGTTAAGAATACTCAAAACACATCTGGTATCTTAGTTTCACGGGCTAAGAGTCGCCTAAAGACGTTGAAGATTGTAATGGCCAACGTGAAGAAGTACAACAAGCTTTATAGCGAGGCTGTCACTCAAAACAAGGCCATGGAATATGAAGCCTCAAATAACACACTAAATCAACTCTTCTCAGATACTGAGTTCTCAAAGGCTTACTACAAGAATATCTATGAGAAGGCTAAGAATCTGCAGGAAGCTAACAATAAAGGGATGACGGGTGAAAGTTCAACGCCATCAACTAACAGTTCTAGCAGCAGTAGTAGTACCGCACTCACTGAGAGTGAAAAGCAAGCAGCGGATGCTTATCAAGGTAGTAACGAGTACACGGTGCCAAAGAGCCAGACCCAAATTAATGGTCAGACCATTACGGCAGCTCAGATTAATGACGCACGTTCTACGCTCCAAAGCGTTGGGGTTCAACCGGGACAATTCTCAGATCAAGATATTCGTACGGGGCTCATTGCTGCTAACAAGCAGGGAATTAGTTTTAAAGCGTACGCAGAAAAGACTTACAAATAAAAGTTAAAACGTGATCCAGGAAAGGGCGTGGTCAAGTTGACCATGCCCTTTTCGCATTACAAGGGGGTAGATTATGAAGGCTTGGAAACAATTTGTTGATAATGTTAGGTTAAGACGATTCACCGTCTTACTGCTAATCATGTTGGTGCTATACCTAGTGCGCGGGGAAATGAACACCATATTGCTGACCTTCATCTTTACGCTGTTGGTTATCAAGTTGGTGCACTTTATTCAGCGCTATGTCAAAATTCCAACGAGTGTCATCGTTGTGGCCGTTTATGCCCTAATCATTTGGTTGTTGTACCTGGCTGTCACTCAGTACCTACCAAAGATGGCAGTTCAAGCGGTGCACTCAGTTGAAACGATTTACAATTTTTACCAGGATCCTAGTAATGATTCTAATGAAATCGTCAAATGGATTGGAAATTATATTGGTCAATCAGAGTTGCTGGATCAATTTAAAAATGGCATTAAGATAGTGATTACGTACGTGACCGGAATCGGCTCGATGGGAGTTACGCTGCTATTATCACTCATCCTGAGTTTCTTCTTTACAGTCGAAGAGAAGTCGATGACACGGTTCTCAAAATTGTTTTTGACGAGTGATTACGGCTGGTTCTTCCAGGACATTACCTTTTTCGCCAAAAAGTTTATCAACACGTTTGGCGTCGTCTTGGAGGCGCAGTTCTTCATTGCCGTCTGCAATACGTTCATCACAACGATCGTCTTGGCAGTAATGAAGATGCCACAGTTGCCAACCTTGGCGATTATGATCTTCTTCTTGAGTTTAGTACCGGTGGCTGGTGTGATTATCTCCGTTGTGCCTCTTGGCATCATCGCCTACTCAGTGGGTGGGATTAATGATGTGATTGCCGTCATCATTACGATTATTGTCGTACACACGATTGAGGCCTACATTTTGAATCCGAAATTCATGTCGAGTCGCACCGAGCTCCCAATTTTCTACACCTTCGTGTTGTTGATTGGTGGGGAAGCGCTGCTTGGTATTTGGGGACTGATTGTCAGTGTGCCAATCTTTACCTTTTTCCTAGATATTCTAGGCGTCAAGAGCGTCAAACTGCATGGTCAAGCACTTCAAAAGATGCGTGAGAAACGAGCGTCCGAACGACAAGATAATGAGTGAGCAATATTTTAAGGTAGATGCTGAAATATCTGCTCGTTTGGTGTAAAATGGCAAGGTATTTTAAAATTTGAATTCATAGAGAAAGAGGTCATTGACTACTATGGCAAAATTAGTATTAATCCGTCACGGACAAAGTGAATGGAACTTATCTAACCAATTTACAGGCTGGGTTGACGTTGATTTAAGCGAAGAAGGCGTTAAGCAAGCTAAGGGTGCCGGTGCATCAATCAAAAAAGCTGGTATCGAATTTGACTATGCTTACACATCAGTTTTAACTCGTGCGATCAAGACGTTACACTACGCTTTGGAAGAATCAGGCCAACTTTGGGTTCCTGAAACTAAAACATGGCGCTTAAACGAACGTCACTACGGTGCATTACAAGGCCAAAACAAGGCTGAAGCCGCTGAAAAATGGGGCGATGACCAAGTTCATACTTGGCGTCGTTCATACGACGTTTTACCTCCACTTTTGGACGAAAGCGACGAAGGCTCAGCTGCTAAAGACCGTCGTTACGCTAACTTAGACCCACGTTTGATCCCTGGTGGTGAAAACTTGAAGGTTACTTTGGAACGCGTTATGCCTCTTTGGGAAGATGAAATTGCACCTAAGTTGCTTGATGGCAAGAACGTCATTATCGCAGCCCATGGTAACTCATTACGTGCCTTGAGCAAGTACATCGAACAAATCAGTGACGAAGACATCATCAACTTGGAAATGGCTACTGGCCAACCAGTTGTTTATGACTTCGATGACAAGTTGAACGTGCTTGGCAAGGAAAAGTACTAAGATAACTAACATTTAGATCAAAAAAGCATCCGCCTTGAAGTGAACCCCCGAGATTGGACAACAATCTCGGGGGTTTTATTATGACTAAATTTAATTTAGAGTTACGAATTTCTATTGTGACACAATATTTAAC
>NZ_BBJM01000008.1 GCF_000740055.1 Secundilactobacillus oryzae JCM 18671
CCGAAAAAGACCAATTTTAGCCAAGTAACGACTGATGAGATCCTAGCAGCACTTGAACTAATTAATCAACGACCATTAAAAATACATCATCAACAGACTGCCGTTGAAAGATTCCGGGCTTGTTCGGATTAAACTTGTAATTTGCCTACTCAAAAAGGGTGTCGCAATGCGAGTTAAGCGAATTGTAACAGTTGGATCAGTTACTCGTTTTCAATTGACGAACGGCCATTACGTTACCGCTAATCGTTTGTTTGTCACAGCTACAAAATAACGCAAAAGAGTCGATCGTTATGCGATCGGCTCTTTTTGTTGGGCATCGTGGCGATAAGCGCCAACGACGATGATTAAGTTGATGATGACAAGAATAGTGGTCATTAAGAAGACGTATCGGTAGTCTAAGACGCCTGCGACCGCCGAGGCTAATAATGGTCCAATAACGGAACCAATGGCCTGAAACGATTGATTATAGCTGAAAATTCGGCTCACCACATCGTTTGGGGTGTTTAGCGTCATAACGGTTTGGGTCACGGGCAACAATGCGGCGTCTGAGATACCAACGAGGAATCGCAGAATGCCGAGCTGAATGACCGAAGCGACGAAAAACATCGGGAAGAAGACGAGACCACAGAAAATCAGACCGGCTACCAGCACACGTTGGGCACCAATGTGATCGCCGAGGGCTCCCAAACTTGGTGCGGCCATTAAAGTCGCAATACCGGGGAGAGCCGCAATAATCCCACTGGCGAATGCGACGTTTCCAGTGCCATGCATCAGTTCTTTGACGAATAAACTGAGAATGGGGTTGATGGAAGTCGTTGCTGCTTGAATGAGCATGGACGAAATGATCATGGCCCAAACGACTGTTGGGTTCTTAATCCGTTTGAAAGGTGATTCTTTCGATTTGCTGTTTTTAGTGGCTGGCGTGAAGTCTTCTTTGACGAAGAACAGGGTCGTCAAGGTGGCAATCAGCATCAAGCCCCCGAAACAGTAAAATGGGACGCGATAGCCGAGAAAACCGGCCAAATAACCACCAATGATGGGACCAATCAGCTGGCCGCCAACGTTTCCGGTCGTGAGGGTGCCCATTGTTTTACCACTCTTGGTCATTGGCACTTCACTGGCCATTAATGCATACGCATTATTGATATAGCCCGAAAAGGTTCCTTGAATTAATCGCAAAAGAATCAATGTCCATACGTTTTGTGACAGTCCGGTTAAGGTGGCGGTAATCGTCATCCCGGCAGCTGCTCGGATTAGCATCGGTTTCCGTCCAGTACGATCGGCGAGTTTACCCCAGAGTGGTGAGACAATCGCCTGGCTTAGAAAGGTTGCCGAGAAGGCCAGTCCACTATACAGCGCGAGCTCACTTTTGGAATAGGTGCCCATGGTCGAAATAAATAAGGGCAGGAACGGCAAACTCATGCTGAACCCCGCTCCGGTTACAAAGTTACCTAGCCACAATGCAGTCAAATTTTTCTGCCATTGTGGACGTGTGTTTGAATTCATTTAAAAGTCTCCTCAAATCGGTCTTCATATTTATGATAATCCAAACTGGGAAAAAATAAAGGCTATGATTGGGTAAGATAGTTAGGGGGATATTTTACCCAAGTTATTTTTGGATCAGCAGACTAAGAAGAAGGATTCTCATTTATTTTTCATTTTTAGTGTTGACAAGCCTTTTAAATAGTCGCATACTACAATCATTAAAAATAAATGAGAAAACGCACAGATAAGGAGAACATTTAATTAGACTGGTGAAGCGAGCTTCGGTCGGTGAAAGGAAGCCCAGTCAGCTAAATGAAAGTAGCCTTTGAGTGGCGCGAGCGATGAGTAATCAAAGTTCGCGATGGTGACACCCATTACCGTGTTGACGTATCGTAACGAAAGTTGCTGTACGGATAAGGTAGTCTTAAGGACTTCAAAATCAGGTGGTACCGCGTGTAAACGCCCTGTTTAGGCTTAGACCTGGCAGGGCGTTTTTTGTTTATTTTTTTGAGCAGTAATCGATTATTTGCCAAAATTCATTTTTTGGAGGGATCTTCATGAAACACAATCAGTTGATCGGTATTTTAATTCTCGGAGCGAGTAGTCTTTTATTAGGCGCGTGTAGTAACTCGCAGGCGAGTAGTAACAAGACGCTAAATATTACCATTCCCGGTAAAGCAATGACGGCCGACCCCGATAAAGCGTTGGATACAAACTCATCCTTGATCCAACGACAAATTTACGAGGGCATCTATTCAATGGACGCTAACGGTAAGATCATTCCTGGGGTGGCATCCAAGATTGTCAAACCGACTAATAACGGCAAGACATATACCTTTAACCTTCGAAAGAACGCCAAATGGAGCAATGGCGACCCGGTTACTGCTCAGGATTTCGTGTTCTCATTACGACGGCATCTTGATCCGAAAACGAAGTCGCAAAATACAGATAGTCTCAAGGCTATCAAGAATTATCAGGGGGTTTACACAGGTAAATTACCCACTAGCAAGCTAGGTATCAAAGCGTTATCCAAGCACAAATTGCAAATTCAGTTGAATCAGCGGACCACTTGGTTTGACTTCCTACTGACGGAAATTTATCCACTGAGTCAAAACGCCATTGCCAAGTATGGCAGTCAATATGGCACAAGCAGTGAAAAGACGGTCAGTAATGGTGCTTATGAATTAGCTGACTGGAATGTGTCTAAGGATAGTTGGACTTATAAGGCCAACGATGACTATTGGGATGCCAAGACAACCAAGATTCGAACAATCAAGGCGCGGGTGGTATCGGATCCAAGTACCGCACAGAACCTGTTTAAATCCGGTCAGGTTCAAGAAACGCAAGTCTCAGGCCAGTTTGTTAAGGCTGATGAAAATGATAAAAGTCTTTACATCACCCCACAAAATCGATTGAACTACCTGATGTTCAATGCTCAAAACAAGACATTGAACAATCCAAACTTAGCTCGTGCGGTTAGCAAAGCGCTAGACCGAACCGCGATTACCAAACAAGTACTACAGGACGGTTCCGTTGCCGCCCAAAGCGAGATTATCAAGGATCAGTATGAAGATCCACGAACTGGCAAGGATTATTACGGTAGTCATAAGCTTCAAACCTACAATTTGAAGCAGGCAAAGGCTTACTGGGAAACGTTCCAGAAACAGACCGGTAAGACGAGTTTGACGGTTGAACTATTGACGGATGATACGGATTCCGACAAGAAGGTTGGCCAGTACGTTCAGGGCCAACTTGAGAAATACTTGCCCGGATTGAAAATCAATTTGACGTCGATTCCGCACGCCCAGCACGTTTCACGTGATTTTGCTGGGAAGTTTGAATTTAATTTAACCGGGTATTCCACTGAGTATCCAGATCCAACCGACATGATGAACTTGGCCACTAAGGGCAACACCATCAACTTTACTCAGTGGACGGATGCCAAATACGAGGCACTGATGGCAAAAGCCAACAACCTCGGTAAGTATAGTGACAAAGAGCGGGCTGCTTATATTCAGCAGGCTGATGAGCGCTTGATGGCCATTCAAGGCACGATTCCGCTTTATCAACCAGCAACTGCGCACCTGTTGAGCACTAAAGTCGGCGGTATTCACTACGGCATGTTGAATTACAGTTTGTATAAATACGCTTATTGGAAATAACAATTGGGGGGAACCTTTATGACAAAAACTTTATTAATGAACGCAAACTTATTTGATGGCAATCACGATGATTTTCAGGCCAACAGTTTTATTGGCTTTAACAATGAGGACGGTCGCATTATTGAAACGGGTCAAGGCACGGCAACTGCAACTTACGATCAAACGTTTGATTTGCACGGGCAATTCTTGATGCCGGGGATGATTAACGCTCACTCTCACATTACAAGTGGCCCAACCGGGATGACGTCCGCTGACGCACGATTTGAAACCCCAGCTTGGCAAACCCAATTTGCGATGAAAAATATGAAGAGCTTACTTGAAAACGGGATTACATACACGCGAAGTGTTGGAGTGGCAAACGATATTGATATTGCGATTTCGGCCATGCAACGGGAAGGCTTTATCACCGGTGCAGGTGTAATTGCATCTGGTGGTGCCTTCACCATGACGGGTGGTCATTTCAGTGAATCATCTCATGAGGTGGATTCTCCTGATGAGATGCGGAAGGGCGTTCGTCAATTACTCAAGATGGGCGCTAAAAACATCAAATTTATGGCTACTGGTGGTGTTTCTTGGGATGGTGAGACACCAAATGATATTCAATTAACCGAAGCAGAGATGCGCGCCGGCGTTATTGAAGCCCATCATAAGGGCATTCCGGTTGCGGCCCATGCCCAAGGAAATGAAGGTATTAAGAATGCTGTTCGCGCTGGTGTCGATTCAATCGAGCACGGCTTTTACATCGATGATGAGGCGGTTGAGTTAATGCTGGAACACGGTACAACGCTGGTTCCAACGCTTAACGCGATGTGGGCCATTATCAATCGTGGGCAAGGCTTATTGCCGGATTGGATGATGGAAAAGGCAACGGGACACTGGTTAGCACATAAAGCGAGTGTTGAAAAAGCTGCTAAAGCTGGTATTCCAATCGCGATGGGGACGGATGCAGGGACGCCATTTAACGACTTTGCCAATGACAGCATGTGGGAACTGGAGCTGATGCAAACGCAAAGTAATCTGACCCCACTACAAATCTTGCAGTCTGCAACTCGAAACGGTGCCAAATTGTTACGGATTGATGGCGACTATGGGACGCTTGAAACTGGAAAGTTTGCTGATTTTATTATTACCGAAAAGTCACCACTAACTGATCTCAAACAACTGCAGGGCGAAAAGTTGGTCTTCCAGCATGGCACCCAAAGAGCTGGTGAAACCTTAGTCGAATTAAGTCAGACCGTGGCACAATAATCGATAAAATTGACCAAACGATTGATAGTTGGATGTTCAAAAATGTGGGCCGATTATTGTGAGGCCAAGTTCGCAAATCTAGTGCGGTATGCATAAAGAGCTAATCTAAATGGTTAGCTCTTTTTTAGTCCCTAAAACTTTAAAGTGGATTGGTTATTAATAAGTAGAAAATTAATCCAGAATAACAAAAAAATAATCGGTTTTTTGATTTGTGAAATTAAAAAACTAATGGCAAATAATTGCCCAGAGTATGCGCTTTCACAACTATTTTCATTTTTCACAAAATAGTTAACCAATTTATATTGACTTAGCAAGTTTTCGTGTTATATTAATCATGGGCTTAAAGAGTCCGCAGTTTGAGGAGGTTTTGGATTGTTGAAGTGATGGCGATTGATGGCGGTTTAAAAATAACTAGTTTTGAAGCACTAGCTGAGTTTAAACTTCTATAAATCAAGATCTATCAGTTTGTTCAATTTTGAGATCACCTGAATTTCTAAGCCAATAGAAAAGAGGGAATACTATGAAAGCAACGAGTGTTAATGAAGAATCGAAGTTTGCGTTGGATCCAACTGAAAGCAAAAGTTTGGATGAGGTAAACGGTAGCGTTGTCGTGCCACAAGGAGCCGGTTTCTGGCGGACTTTAATGGCGTACACGGGACCGGGCGTATTGATTGCCGTGGGGTATATGGACCCAGGTAACTGGATTACGTCAATCGCTGGTGGGGCACAGTACAAGTACTCGCTGCTCGCGGTTATCCTGATTTCAAGTTTGATTGCGATGCTACTGCAAGCCATGGCATCTAAGTTGGGAATTGTGACGGGAAAGGACCTTGCACAATTAACTCGGGAACATACGTCAAAGGGGATGGGTTTCTTCCTTTGGGTGATTACCGAACTAGCCATCATGGCAACGGATATTGCTGAAATTATTGGATCTGCGATTGCAATTAAGTTATTATTCGATATTCCGTTGATTGTCGGTATCATTATTACAACGTTGGATGTTTTAATCCTGCTGTTACTGATGCGTTTAGGATTCCGGAAGATTGAAGCTATTGTCGCAACACTAGTCGGCGTTATCTTACTGGTTTTCGCATATGAAGTACTACTTGCTAACCCAAGTATCGGTGGTATTATCCAGGGTTACATTCCTTCAGATAAGATTTTAACGAACCATTCAATGCTTTACCTGTCATTAGGTATTATTGGTGCAACGGTCATGCCTCATAACCTGTACTTGGGTTCATCCGTTTCTCAGACTCGGAAGGTTGATCGTGAAGATCGTAAGGGCCTGGCTCAAGCAGTTCGTTTTTCAAAGATTGATTCAAACTTACAACTAACTGTCGCATTCGTTGTTAACAGTTTGCTCCTGATTTTAGGAGCTTCACTGTTCTACGGTACTAGCAGTGACCTCGGCCGTTTCGTTGATTTGTTCAACGCTTTAAGCAATTCCCAAATCGTTGGTGCCATTGCCAGTCCAGTATTGAGTATGCTGTTCGCAGTTGCTTTGCTGTCATCTGGTCAAAGCTCAACGATTACTGGAACGCTTTCTGGTCAAATCATCATGGAAGGGTTCATCCGCTTGAAGATGCCACTTTGGGCTCAACGGATTATTACTCGGGGAATTTCAGTTGCCCCAGTGCTGGCATTTGCCATTTACTACCATGGTGACGAAGCCAAGATTGAAAACCTTTTGACCTTCTCGCAAGTCTTCTTGAGTATTGCATTACCATTTGCGGTCGTACCGCTGGTTATCTTTACAAGTAGCAAGAAGCTGATGAAGGAATTCGCGAACGGTCCTTGGGTGAATTACAGTGCCTGGACTGCAACGATTGTGCTGATTATTTTAAATATTTACTTGATCCTCCAAACAGTCGGCGTTATCGCTTAAAATTTATAAATTATGGAAGCTCTTAATCGAAGTAATTCGGTTGGGAGCTTTTTTGTAGTTTCTGATAAATCGAATTTTTAATTATCGTTTTGAAGATATAAATCCTAAAAACACCGAAAATCAATTTTATGAAACTTAATATCTAAATATAAATTCGATAAACGGCTAAAATCGAATAATTAAGTGTAAAAATCATTTTATAAATTCGATATAATGGAAAAATCGAATTTAAAGAGATATAAAAGGAGTGGAACGACACTTATTGGGGCTGGAAAACATGATGAAAGCTGATACTAGCCAAAAGTTTGTGGCAGCCCACGCCCTGTTTGAGTCACCAGAATTGGCTAAATTAAGGACGGATTACCTATCTACGACGGCAGTGCCTAATGAGTTGGTGAGTTCCTTCTCATTCGCACCAACATCGGCAGACGGTCTCGGCGTTTACTACGGCGTGATGCCGGAACATATCGTGGTCACGGTTTCGAGTTGGGGTGACCAAGCCCGTGCCGATGCATTTGCTCAGGCGGTTCAAGAAAATCTGATTGGCCTCGCAAACTGGGTGGAAAAGTTTACTAAGCTTGATTGTAAAGCCACAAAAGACGATAACTTGGGTCGAAATCGGCAGCATGGCCGGTGCCGATATTAAGCTACCGGCAGCTGCTTTAAGGGCAGTTACTTTGAATTTAGTTGGAAGTGGAATGGGCTCTGTAGCGCCAACTGAATTTTTAAAAGAGTTACCAGAATTGGCCAAATTGATTTCAGCCGGTCATTTCATTGTTGAGACTGAAGCAGTTCCGCTCGCCGATGTCAGTGAGGACTGGCAAAGGGAACCGGATAAGCGGTTAGTATTTACCATGTAAAAAGACGCCTCTCGATTAAAATCGGGAGACGTCTTTGTGTTAGGATTCATTGTTTTGTAGGGCTTCTTGCATTCGTTCAATGAAAACTTGGCCCACGGTCGACATTGTCAGACTATTTTGCCAAATCAAGACAACAGGTTCATTGACTTCGGGATCTAATTTTTTAAACGTCACGTTCGGATGAATCTCAGTATCGACTGGTTGCTCCAGACTTAGTGCGCTTACGTGACCATTATTAACCAGAGACAGAGCATTGAACACTCGATTGTAAGTACCAGCGATTCTAGTTTGGTTTGGCGTTTTTGTCCACCATTGTTGTAGATTCTCGTGAATAGCGATTTCTTCTGGAATTAAAATTGGTAGGTCAGCCGTTTACGTGATTGTAATTGATGACTCTTTTGCCAAGGCGTGATTCTTCGGTAAACTGAGTCCCCAACACTCAGTTTCTGGGAATTTAAGAGTGGAATATTGGTGAAGTGGCATTTTACCGACCACAATTCCAAAATCTAATACACCAGAATCAAGTTGAGCCTGAACCTCACTGTTACTACCGGTATGCAGTTGAATTCGGACATCCGGAAAATCCTGAATGATGGCGTCGATGACTTTCATGTAACTCGTTAATTTGGTACTTTCAACGGCGCCAATATTTAATTCACCACGGATAGTGCCTTCTCCTGCATGAAGGTTATTAGTGGTTTTGTCGACGAGTGCAATGATATCTTTAGCGCGTGCAACCAAATAATGACCATCTTGAGTCATCGTGATTTCACGTGGACCCCGTGTAAAAAGAGTGACACCCAGGTCCCGTTCTAGCTCACCGATTTGGCGTGAAAGCGTTGGTTGAGACATATGTAGGTAATGTGCAGCGCTAGAAATACTATGTTTTTCAACGATTACTAGAAAGTGACGCAATACTGTGATATCCAATTTAAAAACCTCCCCATTAATTGGAACTTAATCATATCAATTTTTCACAAAGAATTAAATACAAAAATGCCGTCCTACATATGTTTAAAAAGCATACATGAACATTTTTTAACCTTATGTAAGAAAAAATGTAATTATCATTGACAGAGTTGCAAAGTATCCAGAAGCCTAATTTAACGTCTCATTTAGTTTCAATTTATTCTGGCAATTATGATATCTTCATGTAAACTGAGAAGAGTTATTGTAATTCTCAGGGGGAAACAGACACATGCACAGGAAGCATCAGCGTTATTTAGTTTTGATTGCATTATTATTGGGTTCGTTAGGGTTAACGAATGTCCAGGCGGCGACAGTTGGTTCGTTGAACAATTACAATTTAGAAAAGCCGATGATTATTTCACATCGAGGAAGCCCGTTAAACTATCCAGAGCACTCGTTTGCCGGTTATAATTTTGCCATCAAGAATGGTAGCAAGTTCATTGAACAGGATATTATTTTGTCGAAGGATAACCAGTTAGTGGTGTCTCACGACAACAACTTGAAAAAGAATACGAGTAAAAACATTACGATTACCGGTTCGACATATAAGCAAATTAAAAAGGCCAAGCTCAAAAATGGTGAAAAATTGCATACGCTAAAAGATGTGATGGGCCGCTATAAAAACAAGATCAACTATGTCATCGAAACTAAGAAAACGGCCAAGGGTGGTTATAAGCTCGAAAAGGGGATTATTGCGGTAATTAAGAAGCATAAACTCCAGAGTAATGTGATTCTCCAGTCGTTTAGCCTTGCAAGTTTGAACTACATGCACAAAAAGTTACCCAAAGCGCCGGAAATGTTACTGGTGAATGGCGCCAATTCGAACTACACCTACTTAGAAAAACGATTGAAGACTTTACCCAGGGCCGTTAATATTGTGGCCGTTTATACACCGGGGGTGACATCGGAAAATGCTAAGTTAATCCATAAGTACCATCGCAAGGCGGTCGGTTACGTACTTGATGGTCATGCTGCTTATGTGAATGAGATTTTAAGTGATTTCGATGGCTTGTTTACGGACGATACAAAACAGGCGGTTAGCTATTTTGGTGAATAGAATGGAAGAGGGCATTCAGAGATGAATGCCTTTTTTGTGTGTTGAAAGTTTCATGTGAAACAAATTCAAACGACGGGTGATGAAAGATTGCTTTGAAAACGGGGCAAATCAGATTCCGAAAGAATGAACACTGGAAAAATCATTTGAATTTTCATTCACAAACTGTTATAACTGAATTTCAGTAAGCGTTTTCATTATGATAAGGAGTGCGATCTGTTATGAAAATTAGTGCAGCTATTGTGGACAAAAAGGGTTCAGATTTCCACATTAGGGATGACGTTGAATTAGCCGATATGACTGATGACGACATCCAAGTTAAGATGGTCGCCAGTGGGATTTGCCACTCGGATGAAGCTTTACGTAAGGGTGATGCAGAAATTGCATATCCAATCGTATTAGGGCATGAAGGTTCAGGAATTGTCGAAAAAGTCGGCAAGAACGTTCAAAACTTCGTCCCCGGTGACCACGTTGTGTTATCCTTCTACGCTTGTGGTAACTGTGAAAACTGTTTGAAGGGTGAACCAACCAAGTGTTTACACTATGCTGCTAATAATTTGTCAGGTGTCCGTCCTGATGAAACGGCACACTTCACCGAAGATGGCCATGATGTCGCCGATATGTTTGACCAATCATCATTCACGACGACCACGGTTGTCCGTGAGCGGAATGCGGTTAAAGTACCAAAGGACCTCGATTTACGTAAACTCGGACCTCTGGGTGTGGCTACGTTACTGGTTCAGGAACGGTTTTAAACACCTTGAAACCTCGTCCAGGTCAAACAATCGCCGTATTCGGTATTGGTGCCGTTGGCCTGGCTGCAATGATGGCCGGTCGAATTTCCGGTTGTACAACGGTAATCGCCGTCGATATCGTTGATTCTCGTTTGGAATTAGCGAAGGAACTTGGCGCTACTGACGTTGTTAACAGTAAAAAGGAAGACGCTGTCGAAGCTATCAAGAAGTTAACAGAAGGTCGTGGCGTTGACTTTACTGTTGATACCACTGGTGTTAGTGCCGTGATGGAACAATCCATTCACGCCTTAAACCAAGGTGGCACTTCTGCTTGCATCGCCGTTACACCAAACCACGTTGATTTGGACACTTGGAACGACTTATGTGTGAACGATCAATCCGTTATTGGTGTTAACATGGGTGATTCAATTCCTCAAATCGATATTCCTCGTTTGATCAAGTTCTATCGTAAGGGCATGTTTGACTTCGATAAGACTGAAAAGTTCTACAAGTTTAGTGAAATTAACCAAGCAAATGCTGATTCAATCAGTGGTAAGACCATCAAGCCAGTATTGGTCATTGATGAAAGTTACCAACCAGCATAAAAAGTGCAAAAGAAACACCGTAAACTAAAGTGAACCCCTAAGATTGGTTTTTCTGTCCAATCTTGGGGGTTCACTTTATTGTCGTTTCGGTTACGAACTATCTAATTTTCTTCGTTATTTGAGATTAAAACGGAGTACGTTTTGCCGCCTACAGAATAAGTGCTGTAGTAGGTGTTGTTAATATCGTTGGATGAATCTCCAGCGATTTTGAAAGGCTTGTGCAGGTTCTTTAGAGCCAAGCGATATTGATATTTGCCACTTGTTCTGACGTGTTTGAACGTAATTCCTGAAATTTTCTTGCTGGTATAAAGGTAGCGGGTGCTGCCCTTAACCAGCGTTTTGTTGATCTTAACTGAGGCAGAAGGCTTTTTGCTACTATTCTTGTGTAATTCAATGTAGCCGTTCGAAGTAATTTGAACCTTTTGCTTATTGCTCCCGGCGGCAATTGTACTCTTGCTACCTTGTAGAAGTGCCCCTTTACTCTAGGTAGGCATGTAGGTTGGCGCTTTAACATGCGTAAATTTGGCGTTCTTAGTCGCAAAAATTGAAATGATGCGATGCTGATTATTTTCGTGAGTCTTTAAAATAGAATAGTTCAGCATATCATAGGCAATATCGACACCGTTTTGCCCATTTAATGTGTTGCCACCAGAATACTTGTGGCCGGCCACAACA
Organism: Secundilactobacillus oryzae JCM 18671; assembly: GCF_000740055.1. Classification (GTDB taxonomy): domain Bacteria; phylum Bacillota; class Bacilli; order Lactobacillales; family Lactobacillaceae; genus Secundilactobacillus; species Secundilactobacillus oryzae. The sequence goes on from NZ_BBJM01000008.1 coordinate 11,684, forward strand.
GTTCCCTTTGGTAGGGAGACTTTTGAGGTGTGAAGCGTTGTGCCAGATTCGGTGTACCATTCAACGGTTGCGGAAACTTTTGCTGTAGTTTTATAGTAGGTCTGGGTTTGCAGTCCGTTGCGATATAGTTTCCAGTTACCAACCTGGACGTAGGTTGAGGCTGCATGTACGTTTTGCTGGCTGGCGCTTACTCCAACGATGGCAAAAACGGCCATTGTAACAATGGCGAGTAATAATTTGAGTTGCTTTTTCATGAGTGGTTCCTCCCTTTGATGCTTTTATTATAAGCTTAGCGCGGGGGAACTGGTAATTTAATAATGATTAAGATTGAAGGCGGTATGCTATACTCTCAGCAAAGGCGGTACTCCTATGATTAGACTAATGAAACAAGATGAACTTAAACAAGTGATGCAAATTTGGCTTTCGGCTAACATTGAGGCACACGATTTTATTTCGACCAGTTATTGGCAAGGCAACTATGATTTGATTGAGGGAATGCTCCCTAAGGCTGAGGTTTTTGTTAACGTTGAAAATGGAAATATTAACGGATTCGTTGGATTAATGGACAATTATATTGCAGGGATTTTTGTTGCCCAAAATGCACGTTCTAAGGGTGTCGGCAAACAATTACTTGATCACGCTAAAATAATTCGAAACGAATTAACACTATATGTTTACCAGTTAAATCAGCGAGCAATCGTATTTTACGAGCGAGAAGGTTTTAAAATTACCAATACGGGAATAGATGAGGATACTGGGCAAAATGATTATGAGATGGCGTGGCATAGGAAATAATAGATATGATAAAGTTCCGGCATCTCTTGATCAGCGAATGAACTTCAAAAAACAATCCCGCCACTTCAATTTGAGTGACGGGATTGTTTTTTTTAGGAGGGGGATTCAATTAAAATCTATTGCGCTGTGTAACCACCATCTACCACAAATTCGGAACCTGTGGAGAAGGATGATTCATCTGACGCAAGGTAAAGCGCCATATTGGCAATTTCTTCAGCACTTCCCAAACGGCCAACTGGATGCAGCTTTTCTAACGTCTCACGCATTTCAGGGTACGCATCAACCATTGGTGTATGAGCGTAGGCGGGGTGAATCGAGTTAACGCGAATTGGGTAGTGTTGCTCTGCGCAGTAAAGGGCAGCTGACTTCGTCAAAATCCGCACGCCACCCTTAGCGGCATTATAAGCATATAGATTAGAGATCCCAATCAGGCCAGCGATGGACGACATGTTGATGATGGAGCCTCCGCCGTCCTTCATGTACTTGATGGCGTACTTGACACCTAGCATGACGCCATCTAAATCGACCGAAAGAATTTTGTGCCATTCATCAATATCGACATGTTCCGCATCGTTGAATGACAAAATACCAGCGTTGTTGAGCAAAACATCAACATGGCCAAATTTTTCGACCGCAGCTTTAAAAACGGGTTCCCAACTATCTTCTTTGGAAACGTCTTGTGAAACAAAGATGGCATTAACGCCACCGAGTTCGTTTAACACATCAGAACTGCCGGTTTCGTCAACATCGGTGACGACGACTTTAGCACCTTCGCGCACAAATATTTTGGCGCTTGCTAAGCCAAAGCCTTTGACGCCGCCAGTGATAATTGCTACTTTTCCATCTAGTCTACCCATGATTAGGACCTCCATTAATGGTTTGTACACCATTAGTATAGTCCTAGTTAATCGTAATGTAAACGCTTACATAAATCTTTAAATAAAGAACCCATCTTAAATGGATTCCTGGTTAATCAGTTACGGCATTAGTTTTGATGTAGGCTTCAAGATCAGATTTAACTGGGTAGCCGGCATTGTCACCCTCGCTTTGAATAGCTAAGGCACCAATTGCGGTTGCTCGAACCAAACTTTCTTTGACAGAGAGGTTGTCGATTAATCCGGAGATTAAACCAGTTGCAAATCCGTCTCCAGCGCCGACCGTATCGACGACGTGGCTGACGTGGAAGGAAGGGACTTTAGTGATGTCACCATTCGCTTCCTTAGCAAATGCGCCCACTGTCCCATTCTTCAAGACGACCATTGAAGGTGTCGTCATGTTGAGGTAGAAATCAGCGATATCTTCTAATGTTGTTTCGCTTGTCAGTTGCGTTCCTTCAGAAACGCCTGGGATGACGATGTCACATCGATCTGCGATGTGGTTGATCGTTTCACGCATTTGTTCCTTGGAAGCCCAAAGTTGTGGACGAATATTGGGGTCAAATGTAACGATTGCGCCCAAAGAGTGCGCTTTATCAATTAAGTATTCGGCCATTTTTAGGCACGAAGAACTAAGTGCCAGCGAAATTCCAGTGATGTGAAGCACCTTAAGGCCGTCAAAAATTGCGTCGTCAATGTCCTCAGGTTGGAGACGGTTGACGGCTGAATTATTGCGGAAATAGGCAACCTGAGGATCACCATCGCTGACACGATTTTTAAAGTAAAAACCGGTATATTCGTGGGCTTTTTGAATCAAAGCATCAGTGTTAACGCCATTATTGGCTGACAACATTGGACCAGCGGTTAGCGCCATGGTCAAGATTTATGGTTTGCACTTGAAAACATTGGATATTGGTTGGCCAGCTGCGTCAGCGGTTGCATTCGGTACTGAAATTGGTGCCTTGGTCATTCCTTTGGGACTACTGTTAAACGTTGTGATGTTGGTGACGAAAACCACTAAGACGCTGAACATTGACTTGTTCAACTACTGGCACTATGCCTTTGTCGGTTCATTAGTTTCTATTGAAACGAACAGCTTCTGGTGGGGCGCATTCGCTGCTGCGATTACTTACATTATTTCGATGGTTGCAGCCGATCGGACCCAGAAGAAGATGGAAAACTTCTATGGCGAAGACTTGAAGGGTATCTCAATTACTCACGGTTACACAGTCGCCTTTGCACCATTCGCAATTGCGATTAATTGGGTAATCGAGCGTATTCCTGGTCTTCGTAGTATTGATTTGGATGCTGAAAAGATGCAAAAGCGCTTTGGTATTCTTGGTGACCCAATCTTCCTTGGTCTTGTCATCGGGGCTATCCTAGGTGTTTTGGCCCAATATCCAGTGGACAAGATCATGAAGCTCGCCATTATCTTGAGTGCTGTAATGGTCTTGATTCCTCGGATTACCAGTATGTTTATTGAAGGCTTGAGCCCAATTTCAAAACGTTCACAAGAACTTATTAGCACTAAGCTTCCTGGTCGTTCATTCAGCATTGGTATGACACCAGCGTTGCTTGTTGGACATCCAGTAACCCTTGTTGCTTCATTATTCCTTGTACCAGTAATCTTGTTACTTGCCGTTATCATTCCAGGAAACCAATTCCTGCCACTTGGTAGCTTAGCTGGTTTGATTTACATCTTCCCATTAATCTTGCCATACACGAAGAGAAACTTAATCCGTTCATTCATCACTGGTGCAATCATGATGGTCTTTGGCTTGTTGTTCGCAACTAGTGTTGGCCAAATCTTCACACAATCTGTCAAGATGGTGCAAGCAAACTTGATTCCTGCCGGTACTACTTATGTTGGCAGTATTGATTTTGCAACGAGTCCATTAGCATGGGCCGTATATGAATTGTCAACTCACTTTGCTGTCGTTGGTGCCGCTGTCCTTGTTGTCTTCGCATTGGCATTGATGGTCTGGAACCGTAAAGCAATCATTTCTGAGGAAAGTGCAGAAGCCGTTGAAGCTCCCGAAGCAGCTGAAACAGTTACTGGACGTTAAGATTTAAACCATTTAAATGTACTTGAAAAGGCCCCGTTCACATCATCGTGTGAGCGGGGCCTTTGTAGTAACGCTGGTTATTTAATCTTCTATTTCACCGAGTTCATCAAGTTCTTCGATTTTTACTTCGGGTTCTGTTCCTTCTTCAGGGAAGAAGCGATATAGCACTTTGTTAAGCGCATCAGATCCGTAGCCAATGAGAAAAATACCCAGTAACATCGTTGCAAAGAGTTGAAGCATGAATATTGGCATGCTATCAAATTTAACGTTGGATACGATTAGCATGAACGTTCCCCAACTAACAAACCAAGCAGGGACGATAGTGAATTTCATGATGGAACCTTGAAGAATGATGGCTAGGAACGTCATGATTCCAAGAATAATAGCGGTAGGTAATGTTTGATCCATACCTGGCATTTGGAGCAGGCTGAAAGCAATTAGTCCCCAGACAATTCCGGTGGTAAAGCTAGCAATAATGTTCCAAACTTGGTCCTTTGGAAAACCGACACCGAAAAAGTAGGCGACGGCAATAAACGCACTCGCACCCATCCAGAGTGAAAAACCACTCATCACGATGCTGTAAATTAAGGTAAATAGACCGATGCCGATGCTGTCAAATAAAGATTGTTTCGAAACTTTCATGTATGTACTCCTTCTGTTGAATCATCCTAATTTTACATGGCTTGTATGAAGCCACGCACAGAAGTTTAAGTATACCGTAAAATTAGGGGAGGTTCCACTGATGGAGGTAACATTTGAGTTGTGTGGACGAGAGTTTTGGTCGTTTGCATGACGCTAATGAGGAAATTGGTATGGTGGCGGTAGCAATAAAAACGACGGTTATAAAAAATAAAGCACTTGAAGTAAATCTATCTTAGTGAAATAATGAACAAGTGGTATTGATTTTAGCTTACCAAACAAACGGAGGTAATACAGATGACGCATCGATTAGATGGTAAGGTGGCAATTATAACTGGTGGTAGCTTAGGCATTGGGGCAGCAATCGCCAATAAATTTGTAGAAGAAGGCGCCAAGGTAATGATCACTGGCCGTCACGTTGACGCTTTGGAAGCTGCCGCGAAGCAAATTGGCGGGGATGACGTGATTCGTTACTTCAAACAGGATGTTTCCGACGAGCAAAGCTGGACTGATTTGTTTGATGAAACCGAAAAGGTCTTTGGACCAGTTACAACGGTGGTTAATAACGCTGGAATGGCCGTGAATAAGAGTCTTGAAGAAACCACTACTGAGGAATGGCGTCAACTGCAGTCAGTCAATCTTGATGGTGTCTTCTTTGGAACTCGTCTAGGGATTCAACGAATGAAGAATAAGAATCTGGGGGCTTCAATTATTAACATGTCATCAATTGAAGGATTTGTTGGAGATCCTAATTTGGGTGCCTACAACGCTTCAAAGGGTGCCGTGCGAATCATGAGTAAGTCGGCCGCCGTAGACTGTGCGCTGAAGGACTACGATGTTCGAGTTAATACCGTTCACCCAGGCTACATTAAGACGCCACTAGTTGATGACCTGCCAGGTGCTGAAGAAGCAATGTCACAACGCACTAAGACGCCGATGGGACACATTGGTGAACCAAACGACATTGCTTATATTTGTGTCTATCTTGCTTCAAATGAGTCTAAGTTTGCGACGGGTGCAGAATTCGTGGTTGATGGCGGATATACGGCACAATAAGAGAGACTATATGATTAAAAAAATTTAAATGGACTTGAAAAGGGCCCCGTTCACATCATAGTGAGCGGGGCCTCTTTGCCGATTTATTTAGATTGGTCGTCTTTATCCGGAAACAGGTGGAACAACCACTTGTTTAAATAGTGAGACGTGTAGCCGATGCCGAAGATGCCAAGTAGCATCGAAGCCAGTAGCTGGAAAACGAACAGAGGCCAGTTGTTGACCGCGATATTACTGACAATCAGCATGAACGTTCCCCAGGTAATCAGCCAGGCGGGGACAATCGTGAATTTAAGCACTGTTCCCTGCAAAAAGAGGGCGAGAAAGGTCATAATGCCAAACATGATGGCAGAGGCCCACATCGTCGAAATAGCGGGTATCTGCAGCAAATTATAGGCGATGAGTCCCCAAATGATACCAGCAATGAAGCTAGCGATGATATTCCAGATTTTATCCTTGGGAAAACCGGCGCCGAAGAAGAAAGATACTGCGATAAATGCGGCGGCACCCATCCACAGTGAGAAGCCAGTCATGATTAAGCTATATATGAATGTGAAGAGACCGACGCCAATCGAATCAAACCAAACAATCTTGGGGATTTTCATGGGAGTGAAGCTCCTTTTTTATTTTGAATTGTATAGGAGAAGGGGGAGAAAGGGAAGGGGGAAATCGTTAACAATCAGTATTTATGTCAAGGCCTGTTATATAATAAGATACATGCAGCATAAAGAACGTAGGAGGTGTCGGTAATTGGAGTACGAGCAAATACAAAATGAGATTATTAAATTTAGGAATGATAGAGGCTGGGAGAAATATCATAATCTGAAAGACCTTGCCTTGTCTTTAAATTTAGAAGCTAGTGAAGTGCTTGAAGTTTTTCAATGGAAAGATGAGTCGAAGCAACTCTCTTCCAAAGAACAGCGACACTTAGAGGATGAGCTGGCAGATACATTAATTTATGCTTTTTATATGTGTGAGAAGTTAAATGTGAATCCTTACGAAATTATTCGGAATAAGATGGATGAAAATCAAGGCAGAAAATGGAAATTTGATTGATGCATTTAATAGAGAAGGAAGGAGTATCTTTATGAAAGGCCCAATTGTAGAAGAAGTGAAGTATGATCACAACGTCGTTAGCTCACTTAGCCATTCTCTGGAAGATAGTGATGAGAAACGAGAATTGATCATGGACTATCCCACAGATTATGTCATTTATTATTCAAAAAAGGGTAAAACAGCCAATACATATGAAGTTTACGTTGGTGAAACAAACAACATAGGGCGGCGAACGTTGCAACATTTAGATGATGACCCAAGAGAAAGAAAAGATTGGGAAAGATTAGCAAACGTAGATGAGGTTAAGATGCTGGTGATAGGTCACGAGCATTTCAATAAATCGCTGACTTTAGATATCGAGAATCGCCTAATGCTTTATTTGAGTAGTGTGGATGCTGTTAAAAAATTAAATAATCGTCGTTCTAATAGTCAAAATAAATACTACACTAGTACTGAAATGGAGAAAATATTTACCAAACTTTGGAGAAAGCTAAATAAGCAAAATCAGGAATTATTTCCTTTAGAAAGTATTATACGTGAGAAGGCAATCTTTAAAGCTTCTCCGTTTCATTCATTGACTAAGGAGCAATCTGTATCCCGTGAACGGATTATGGATAAAGTGAGTGAGGCATTAAAAGAAGAAAAAAGGGGCCAATTAATCTTTGTAGAAGGTGAAGCTGGTTCTGGAAAAACGGTTCTTCTGAGTAGTTTGTTTTACTTATTAAGCACCTTGGAAACTGACGTTAGCATGCGTAACTATTTATTAGTGAATCATGATCAGCAACTTAAGGTCTACCAAGAAATTGCAGTGAAGCTAGGTTTAACTAAGAAAGGCGATGGCGCAGTCAGCAAACCTACACATTTCATTAATACACATTCACCTAATGATCCAGTAGACGTTATTCTGGTAGATGAAGCTCATTTACTATGGACTCAAGGAAAAATGTCTTATCGAGGGGAGAACCAACTTGTAGATTTGCTGAAACGAGCAAGAGTTGTAATAGTAATTTTCGACAAGCATCAGACCTTAACAACCGAGGAATATTGGGAAGATTCTGAAATGGATGAATTACGGGAATCAGCTAAGCGGCAGAATAATCTAATTCAATTAAGAAATCAAATGCGAATGGACGCTGATCCAGAAACTGTAGAATGGGTAAAATCCATGGTTTACGATAGAAAACTAAGTAATATTCCCAAAGATTCACGCGGGTATGATTTGAAGATCATGACTTCACCAGAGAATTTAGAAAACGAAATTAGAAAGCATGTCAGTGATAAAGAAATTAAAGAAAATGGATTATCTCGAATGCTTGCAACCTATGACTGGAAGTATATTCAACAGAAACATCCTGACAATGGCGATGAATACTGGAATGTCGAAATTGGTGATTGGAAGAAAGCCTGGAATTTACAGCTGAAGCAAAGTAAGGAAGAGAAACGAAACAATAAATCTCTATCATGGGCAGAGCAACCTCAGACGATTAACGAGGTTGGCTCAACTTATACTATCCAAGGCTTTGATTTGAATTATAGTGGGGTCATTATTGGTCCATCAGTTAAATATCGGAACGGCAGAATTATTTATGATCCAGAAGCTAGTTTTAACAGTAAGGCAATTCAAAATCGGACATTAAAAGATCATTCGAAAATTAAGGTTGCAGATGAACTATTAGCCAATGAACTGAACGTCTTGTTAACTCGTGGTATGAGAGGACTTTATATTTACGCCGTTGATGAAGAACTTCAAAGTAAATTACTGCAACTGCAAAAAGAAAAAGATTATCAGTAATAGTTAGGGGGGAATGTATGTCGAAATTCTATATCGTTTCACAAAATCAGACAAAGAAGTTTGAGTCGGAAAGACAAATTATGTGGTCTCCTAAATTGGATGCTAATAATAAACACTATGGTCCGTATACATTGATGGGAGACGTCCAGAAGGGCGATATTGTGTTTCATGTTTATAAAAAGGTTATATATGCAGTCAGCCGGGTAATAGTAGGATCGCATAGTGCACCCAAACCATCCGCATTTTCTAATCAAACATGGAATGATGATGGTTGGGAAGTAAACTGCAGAATGCATGAAATACAAATCCCGTTTTCAAGCTTAAATGATTCTCAAATGAACCAATTAAGCAGTATCTTTGCAAAAAACGGAACCTATAAGCAACGGTATTTGATGCAACTTTCCCAAACTCAAGGAGAAATGTTGCTGAAATTAATTACTGAGAAATCTGAAAATATTCTTATCGATTTACTGAGCACGGAGACTGACACACATGTTGTCTCCAAATTGGTATTAGAGATGAACTCGGGACGAAATTTGCGTGAGACTGAATCATATTATGCATTAACGAACTCTAAGAAAGTATTCCATGATAACAACGAAGTTAATAAACAAGTTGGATTAAGTGGAGAAGAATCTGTTCTAAAATACCTAAGAGAAAATGAAAAATATGCAGGTTATCAAATAAAACCAATTTCGAGTAATCTGGATGGAAGCAGTGGGAACGATAGTGCAGGATATGATATAGAACTAGTTCATGAGAAAAGTGGTCATAAAATTTATATAGAAGTCAAAACTACCACTGGTAAAGATAGCCCATTTTTCATGTCTGCGAATGAAGTAGCTAAAATGAAATTAACTAAAAACTCCGATGTAGAAGATTATCAAATTTTTCGAGTATTTGAACTAGATGCAGTAGCGATCAGGCCTGCACGGCTTCGAATTATAAAAGATGAGGATTTAAATAACCTGAAATTTGATGCTATAAATTATCGAGTTTCTTTATAGAGAAAAGTAGAATGATATTGTTTTACTTTTTTCACTATGCCATAATGAAAGCGTTAATATTTATAAAAATTATCCTTCTAGGAGGCACACGTTATGGCAAGAGTTGCAATTGTTACAGGTGGCGGACAAGGTATTGGCGAAGGGATTGCAAAACAGCTTGCAGCAGATGGCTTAACGGTTGCAGTTGCTGATTTAAACAGGGTCAATGCCGAAAAAGTTGCTGCAGAACTTGGTGGAGAAGCTAAGGGTTACTTTGTCGATGTTTCAAAGAAGCAAGCCGTATTTGATTTAGTTGATCAAGTAGTGAAAGACTTCGGTCAACTCGATGTGATGGTCAATAATGCTGGAATTGCAGAAATTGGCGAAGTCATTGATGCCTCTGAAGAAGATATAAATAAGATTTTCCAAATTAACGTTAATGGTGATATTTATGGCATCCAGGCCGCGGCTACACAATTTAAGAAGCAGAGTAAGGGCGGTAAAATTATCAATGCTTGTTCTATTGCAGGACACGAAGGTTTTGAACTTTTGGGCATTTACTCGGCAACCAAATTTGCGGTCCGTGGTTTAACGCAAGCAGCCGCGAAGGAATTAGCTAAGGATCAGATTACGGTCAATGCCTACTGCCCAGGGATTGTGTTGACGCCAATGTGGGATCAAATTGATTCCGCAATGGCTAAAATATATGATGTTCCGCTAGGCGAAACCAAGCAAAAGTATATTGATGGCATTGCTTTAGGTCGTGGCGAACAACCAGCTGATGTTGCCAATTTAGTTTCCTTCCTTGCAGACAAGAAGTCAGATTACATTACCGGACAGTCAATCATGGTTGACGGTGGTATTCAATACTCATAAACAAGTAAAACCGGAATCCCCAAACAGGATTCCGGTTTTTTCGTCCAATTTTCTATGCAATTATTCCTTCCACACTCTCAACATCCTCCAAGCCATCTCTTCCCACTATCGCCTCAATGGCAGCCTGAATCCCTTTAACGTCATCTATCAAACTCAATGATGGCGTATTTGGTCGTGTCAGAACCTGTGTTGGTAGGAAGGGGATGTGCATGAAACCGGCTTTTAGAGTTGGAAATTCTTTATCGATCATGTATTGAACCTGGTACATGATGTGGTTGCAGACGTATGTTCCGGCGGTTGTTGAAACGCTGCTTGTCAAGCCTACACCACGAATTGCCTGCACCATTGCTTTTACTGGTAGTTGGGTGAAATAGGCGTTTTGACCATCCTCATGAATAGTTGCATTGATTGGCTGATAGCCCGCATTATCCGCAATTCGGCCGTCGTCAAAATTAATCGCCACTCGTTCAGGTGTGAGGCCAAAGCGACCACCGGCTTGGCCAATATTTAGGACATAGTCATGGTGTTCTTTTAAAATAGCGGCATGCACCACCTCGGCACATTTACCGAAGACAGTCGGGATTTCCAACTTCACAATTTCCGCACCCGCAATCATATCGGGCAGTAATTTAACTGCCTCAATTGAGGGATTAATGATGTCGGTGCCAAACGGATCAAAACCGGTGACAAGAATTTTCATGATGAATGACCTCCAATAGCCAACAAAGCATTTCTAATTATTTTATCATAATTGGCTATGAACCACTAAAGGCAACCTCATTTATTCGCCTGCAGTCACCGCTTTGGTTTCACGGATGCGTTGCACCGCATAGATGCCAATCCCAATAACGAAACCGATGATGGCTGGGACAAGCCAGGCTAATCCTTGCGCAAAGAAGGGAAGATACTTGCTGTCCAGTTGGATCAAAGTTTGCACGAATGCTGATTTAGCGATGAATGCAGGGGCAGCATTAAGACCGTCGACAATCGAAGGTACAATGGTAAAAATAGTCGTCATGATGTACACAACTCGTGCCCGGTTAAAGAATGGGGAAGCCAACGAAAGCAAAATCAAGGTGATACAGAGTGGGTAGATAAACATCAGGAACGGAACGGCGGCGTTGATGATGGTGGCAAACCCAAAGTTAGAAACTCCGAAAGAAATCACCGAAACGATCACAACGTAAGTTTTATAGCCAAAACGTGGGAACATACTGCTGAAGGCCGTCGCAAATGAGGTGGTGACACCGATTGCAGTGGTCATGCAGGTAATGGTGGCCATGATGGCGAGAATGTACACGCCGGCATTTCCAAAGAAGTACTGGGTAATTTGACCAAGGGCAACGCCACCATCCGCAGCGACTTTAAAATGGCCTAGGCTAGTTGCGCCGATGTAGGCCAAACCGGCATACAGTACAGCCATCGCACTTGCGGCAATGACACCGGCTTTGATGGTCAAATGAGCAACCCTGGTCTCGTTTTTAACGCCAAAGACTTTGATTGCGGTGATAACGACTACGCCAAATTCAACGGAAGCGAGGGCATCCATAGTTTGGTAGCCTTGGATAATCCCGTTTGTCATGGCACCGTGACGCCAAGCGCCGGTTACGACTTGGCCGGCAGTAGATCCCATGGGTTTGAAGATGGCAACCAATAGCAGGATGACCACCATCTAGATGAACAATGGGTTGAGATAACGGCCAAGGTAGTCGGCAATCTTGTGGCGGTTAAGTGACAATAGCGTCACACACACGAAGAAGGCAGCTGAATAAATGAATAGCCACATAGGTGCCGATGCAGCGCTCACGTGAGTGGCAATCCCAAACTCAAAAGGGACGGTTGCGGTTCTTGGCGTTGCAAAGGCTGGACCAATCGCAATGTACAGAATAACCGTAAAAATAAGGACATAGGTTTTGCCAATGGGTCGAGCGAGCTCAAACACCCCGCTCGTTCGCGTAATCGCGATAGCGGCAACACCTAATAATGGCAAAATCGTACCAGTAATAATAAAACCAATGATTGAACTTGCAAATGCGGAACCGGATTGTTGGCCAATTTGAACTGGGAACGTTAAGTTTGTGGCACCAAAATACATTCCGAATAACATTGAAGCCACCACAATCAATTCTTTCCACGTAAATTTGCGTGTTTGTTCCATCAATAACATCTCCTTCACAACGAGAAATAAAAAACGCCCTTCGGATTATAAAATCCAAAGGGCGTTTGCACGCGTTACCACCTTAATTTACAAGCCTCTCACGAAACCTGTCTTGCCATGTACGAACCACAAAAAGCAGTTGATAAACTGGTACGATATTGGGTGCAACCATAATCATCTTAACGATGATTCCGCTCGTTAACATCTTTTTAAACTAGGAAATGTGCTTTCGCAGCCCCAAGCACTTTCTGACAAGTCGCTAGTTTATACTCCATGAAAATTTCAACACGTGTTTCTCATCTCTATTTAATGTTACTCATCCTACTGGCAGACAAACTGATTGTCAAATGAATTTTGAAAAATGACTTTAAGGAAGTTGTAGAAAGAGGCTTAATCGCTATTTCAAATAAGCTCTCGTGTAATCATTTTCGCCAACTGGGTGATATTCTACACCCTTTAGTTTTGGATTAACTAGGTGACTCTCTGTCATTGAGTAGAGTGGCACCAATGGCACTTCACTATTCATGACCTGTTGGGCTTTCCGCATATCGGCCCAGTAAGCCTTGGTGTTAGTGGCATCCTTTTTAGCAGCGTTTGTCAAAGCAGTATCGAACGCTTTGCTGTTGTAACTACCGTAGTTTTGAGGGTTGGTCGATTGGTTGATGGAGAGGAAGTTGCTAGGATCACCGAAGTCGGCGAGCCAGAACAGGGTTTCCATGTCGAACTTACCTGATTCCACATCGCTAGATAAAGCTTTTTTAGGCAAACTTTCAACGTTAACCTTGGCGCCGTCTAGGTTTTCTTCAACGGTACTTTGGATGTATTGGTTCACATTTTTAGTGGCCGTATCCTGGTTACCGAGAAGTGAAAGGGTAACGCTAGATTTTCCAGTTTCCTTCAAGCCTTCAGCCCAAAGCTTTTTAGCTTTTTTAACGTTGTGAGTTTCAGCTGGTTGATTTTCTTCGGCGAAATCTTTACCAGTCGTTGGGTCAGTGGATAACCCTTTTGCGACAAACGTGTAGGCAGGTTCCGAGCCATCAGCTAGCACTTTCTTGGTCAGGGCTTTTCTATCAAGCACGAGGTTCAACGCCCGACGCAACTTCTTGTTGGAGAGGGTCTTATTTTTAGCAACGTTCAAACGCGTGTAGTAGGTTCCGGCCTTCGTGACGTGACGTAAATTTTTGTTGGTTTGTAGGCCTTGTGCAGTAACACCAGTGATTTGGGCGTCATCCAGTTGGCCTTTGGTGAACATGTTGTGGGCGGTGTTTGGATCTTGAACCACTTTCATGTCGATTTCCTTCAAATGGATGGCCTTTTGGTTGTAGTAATGCTTGTTACGTAGGAACTTCCAGCTGTTGTTGCTACCGGTCCAACCTGTCACTTTAAACGGACCGTTGTAGACCATTTTGGCTGAAGTGGTACCGTACTTGCTACCATATTTCTTAACCGCTGCCGTGTTTTGTGGGAAGAAGGCGGGTAAAATCATCATTTTGTTAAAGTATGGCATTGCATGGTCTAAGTCTACGCGTAGGGTGTGCTTGTCGACCGCGGTAACTCCTAAAGCCGTTTCGTCAGCTTTACCAGCACTGATTTTGTCGGCATTTTTAACGCCGGAGAAAATGTAGTTATAACCGGAAGTTGATTTGTCAGAAACGGAGCGTTGCCATGATTTGACGAAATCTTGCGCAGTGACGTCATCACCGTTACTCCATTTAGCATTTTTTCGTAAATGGAAGGTGTAGGTTTTACCGTTGTTAGTCGGTTGAACTACCTTGGTAGCCATTGCAGGTGCTAACTTATTATTTTTATCCTGACGATAGAGGCCCTCCATACTGTTTTCCAAAGTGTTCCACTGAGTGAAGTCTGCAACGCTAGAGTTGTCTAGTGACAAGAGTTCGGTATTTTGCATTAGAGTGACCTTGTTGTGATTCGAATCGCTGTTGGCTTCTCCAGAACCGCAAGCGGCTAATGTTCCTGATAAGGTGAGCAGTGCTGCACCAAGTAATAATTTATGTGTGTTTTTCATATGTGTCTCCCCCTAAATGATTAAAGCTATGTGCTATGAACTAAGTTAGAAATTGCCGGTTTCGACATCCGTGAGGAAAGTGCCGAGGTTATGGAAAAAGGCTTTGGGATTATCAACGCTGTGACAGTGACCACCGTCCGGAGTAAGAACTAATCGGGAATTTGGTAATTCGCGATTCATTCGCATTGCCGTATCGAGTGGCATCGTGTCGTGATCGCCAAATGTGAGGAGTGTCGGCGTCTTTACGTTTTTGAGGTCGCCACGCCGGTCCCAGCCGTTTAATTTACCGACCATGACGAATTCATTATTGCCCTGGAAAGTGTTATAAACGGCGGTTGCCGTGGTATTAACCAAATGGTGAGGACCATTTTCAGGATGGCGCATTACGAAATTTCGGTTTAACTCATCGACCAGTGTTTGGTAATACGGATCGTCGAAACGCTCGTCGGCCTCGACTTGCTTCATGTAGGTAACTTGATCATCGGTCAGTGTGGTTTCGCGAAGGTGATTTATGTATGGGGTGTATTCGGTGATGCTATCGATCATGCTCATGACAACCAATCCCTTTAAATGTTCAGGGTGTCGCAACGCATATTCTTGGGCTAATAAGCCGCCCCATGAATGGCCTAGCAGATAGAAATTCTCGAGGCCAAGTTGTTGCCGAACTTCTTCCAACTCACTCAGATAGTATTCCAAATCCAGATATTTTTGATTTTCGGGTAACGAGAAGTCGGGTTGGTCTGAGAAAAAGGAACCTAGCTGGTCGTACATGGAAACGCGAACGCCGTAGTTAGATAGTTCCTCTGCAAAGTTTTCAAACTCAACATGGTTACTACCAGGACCACCATGAAGACAAAGTAGATTGATAGGTCCTTGACCAACGGTGCGTGAGAAAAGGTGGAATCCATTTGAAAGGGTTAGAATTTTTGTGCCTTCGTGCTGCTTAGTTACGACTTTAGTTGGATTTAATACCAAATTAATCACTCCAATGCTGTTTTTCTAATCTAATTCAAATAAAAATGCCCTACAGGAAAAAATTCCTATAGGGCCTTTGTGGCGGTACCACCTATTACTTTCAATTAAAAATTGAACTCTCTTCGTCAATCAACGAATAACGCTGTAGTGGGCGTACCCATTAGGAACTCAATGATTCGCTCCTAACACTCAAAGATGATGTTCGGTCAGTCGCGCGACTCCTCCGTTTCAACCAAAGTCGGAGGTCTCTAAGAGTGCGGGACTGACGTACTGTTCTTATCAACGTGTAATTATTAAAATGAGATTAGATGTTTTTGTTAAATCACATCATAGGCTTTGAAGAACTGGTTGTCAAATGAATTTTAAAAAATGAACTGTGACAAGTAATTTGAGGAAGAGTACCATTTTGTCTTCTTCGGTCCCCATGCGACCTACGCAGTGGGCACAATGCCAAGCCAAAAGGCGGTCTTACCATTGCTAGTTGGCCTAAGCGATAGGACTACCGCGAAGATTGCGAGTCCAAATCGCTAACGCCAATTTCACTGCTTGTCGCAAAGACCGAAGTTTCACGCTATTTCAAATAAGCTCTCGTGTAATCATTTTCGCCAGCTGGGGTGATATTCCACACCCTTTAGTTTTGGATTAACTAGGTGGCTCTCTTTTGAAAAACTTTTATCCGTAGTAGAAAGATCAGAGAATTTACGTATCTAAAATCGTACCATCAAAGTAGATAGAGCAGGAGGTGGTAACACATTTGTGTTACAATGAATTTAAAGAGAGGAAGTGCAACGATGGGATCGACAAAAACGGTACGATTTAATAAAGAAGATGAAGAACTTGTTAATGCTTATTTGAAAGCTACTGGCAAAACTTTTAGCCAGTTAGTCCATGAAAATATTGTTAACAAGATTGAAGATGAAATCGATATTAAAGCCTACCAAGAATTCCTGAAAACGGATGATGGGACTAAAATTCCGTTTGAAGAAGTTGCCAAGGAATTCAACGTTGAGCTATAAAGTTGTTTTTTCTAAAAAAGAGACCAAACAGTTAAGAAAATTGGACAAAAACACCGCAAAAATTATTGTGGAATGGATTGGCAAAAATTTGCAGGGATCCATCAATCCATATTTTCATGGGAAAGCGCTGAGTGCAGAGTTAACTGGATTATGGCGTTATAGAGTATTAAATTATCGACTGATATGTTCTATCGATGACGACGTTGTCACAATCGATATCGTGCTTATTGGGCATAGGAAAGATATTTATCAAATAGCGAAAAAATACTTTGAAAAATGAGTAAAGTGATTAACACGAAACGGCACCTCCTATAACTGGAGATGCCGTTTTTTTGCCACTATATAGCCAGTTCACTTCGGTCTTTGTGACCACTGCTTAAGGTCGCATGGGGACCGAAGGGACAGCTTATTTACGAAACCAAAATAAAAACCGCAACATCTTGGCTGATGTCGCGGTCCACGGAGAGGCTTATTTAAATGTTGTGTGAGGTGCTACTCACAGATAGCAGAATCAACGGATTGCTGTCACACTTAGTCATAAACGTGATTCTCAGCACCACACCTTGCGTTTAACCCAGTCTCGCAATCATCTTAACCCGATGATTTTAGCGCGACTATGTTAATCCTCAGGTGAGAACCGTGCCGATTCACACTCTTGATCATGTTCCGTCAATCTAATTCTTGCGTTTAGTCCACCTGACAATCATCCAAAGTCGATGATTTTTGTCAGGTGATACTAATCCTCAGAATCAATCGATTGCCGTCACTCTTCTGGTTTTACCAGCTTGCCTTTTTCACACCGGGAATTTGTCCAGCATGGGCATACTTTCTAAAGTTCAAACGAGATAGCTTAAACTTACGCATGTAAGCGTGTGGCCGACCATCCAGCTCGTCACGGTTGTGCATCCGTGTAGGGGATGCATCACGTGGGAGCTTACTTAACCCTACGTAATCATGATTACGCTTCAGTTCTGCTCTCAAGTCAGCGTACTTTGCCACGGTCTGTTACCTGTTACCTCAGATTTTGATCAGTATGGTCGGGGGTGCATGGGCAGACAAGTATTCCCGGAAATGGCTGATTATGGGGGCGGATGGGTCAATCGCGCTATTGACGCTTTTACTGGCCGTGATTTGGTCGTTGGGCGTGCAAGAGATTTGGCTCTTATTGCTCTTTGCAGGGCTACGGTCGTTGGGACAAGGCATTCAATAACCTGCTGTTAGTTCAGCGTACCCGCAATTAGTACCGGAAGACGAGTTAACGCGAATTAATGGCATCAACCAAACGATTATGTCGCTTTCGACACTGTTATCACCGGTTCTGGGCGGTATTATCCTGGCTAATTTTAATCTATATTGGGCTTTGATGGTCGATGTTTTCACCGCCGCCATTGAACTCTTGTGTATGACTAAAATTAAGCTGCAAGCCGTTAAAGCAAAGGCTGAAGCTGTAGCAGAGTCGGCCAAAGTGACTGAAGAGGAATTACTATCTGGCTTTAAGTACATTTTCAAAAATGATAGTCTTCGCTATTTATTCTATATTTACGCGGCGGGCTTCTTATTGATGACGCCGGTTAATGTATTGAGCCTACTGTTCGTGCAACGACACTTTGGGGCTTCGGTGGTCAACTTGACGCTTCAAGAAATTGCCTGGGCGGCGGGCTCGGTGATTGCCGGACTATTGGTGGCTAAACACAAAGAATTTAAGAATAATGCCACGGTGCTAGGACTTGGCGTTGGGACGTTTGCAGCCGTCATGGTCGTAACCGCACTGTCGCCGACCATTTGGTTCTATCTTGCGATGATGTTCTTACTGGGAGTGGCGTCGCCGTACTATTACACGAACCAAGCCGTGATTATTCAAACGGAATCAGCCCCAGAATTTATGGGCCGAACTTTTGCCGCCTTTCAAATGATTGGGAATATTATGTTACTGATTGGTAGTTTGGGCTTGGGACCACTGGCCGATGTCTTTCCGATGGTTTGGCTATTCATCAGCTGTGGGGTTTTATTACTACTCATATCAATTTGGTATATTTTCAAAACAAAAACGGTTTAACTGTTTCGCTATCCAGTTTTGGATAGCGATTTTTTTGTATTTTCAGATAGTTACGAAACAGCTAAATATAAAATGGTTATGAATTTTACTGGACAAGTGTCTAACATGGAACTATGATAAAAATAAAAACGATTCCATTTAACTTGCGGAGGTGTTTTATAATGACAAAATCAAAAGCAATCATGATTGGTGCCGGTCTTTCAAACATGGCAGCAGCCGTTTATTTAATTCAAGAGGGTCACTGGCAAGGTGATCGTATCACGTTCTATTCTTTGGATGATCACGGATCGAACGATGGTGCGCCAACCGATACGGTGACGGATGAGTATTGGAACAAGAATCATCCAATGACCAATACCAAAGGCTATGTTGCCCGAGGCGGCCGGATGCTCAACTACCGGACGTACGTCGATTTAATGGATTTACTGGACCGAATTCCTTCGGCGACTGAACCTCATATGACGGCAGCCGAAGATACCCGTGATTTTGATAGTAAACATCGGACTTTTGATAAGGCGCGTTTGCTTCAAGGGGGGAAGGGCATCATTAATGGTGGTCACCTTGGCTTGAATAATCTTGATCGGATGTATTTGAGTCGCCTAGTTTTGATGCCAGATAGTCAGGAAGAAAAGCTCGATAACATAACCATCGCGGAATACTTTAAGAAGACCCCGCACATTTTCCAAACTAATTTCTGGTACATGTGGGAGACCACGTTTGCCTTTAGAACTCAGAGTTCGGCGCAAGAACTCCGACGTTACATGCACCAAATGATTTACGAATTCACGCAAATTGAACACCTTGTGGGCGTTAACCGGACACGTTATAACCAGTACGAAAGCATGATGTTGCCACTGATTAATTATCTGAAAGATCAAGGTTGCAACATCGTACTCAATCGTCGGGTAACGGACTGGCAGTTTAAGGACACGCCAATGCAGGATGAAATTACGGTGACTGGTCTCGTGATGGAAAATACTGAAACCGGTGAAACTGAAACCGTTGAAGTACCGGATGATACGGCAGTGATTTTCACCAACGGCTCGATTACTGATTCAGCAACACTGGGCGATTACGATACCCCAGCTGCCGAAAATATGGACTATGGTGCTGCTGCAGGCTTGTGGAAGAAAGCGACGGAGCACTTCTACAATCTGGGCAATCCGGATAAATTCTTTGCGGATCGTGATGCCAGTGAATGGGTCAGTTTCACATTGACAACCAAGGATCACGTTTTACTGAATGAAATTACCCGAATTACCACACAGGTTCCCGGGAATGCCTTGAATTCATTCTTATCAACCACGCCGATTACGCCACTTGGACAAAAGGACGTGAATATGTCGATTGTGGTGCACCACCAACCGCACTTCACGACCCAAAAGGCTAATGAATCCGTCATCTGGGGCTACTTCCTGTATCCACGCCGAACCGGTGAGTTCGTCGATAAGCAGTACATTAAGATGACAGGGAAGGAAATGTTAGAAGAATTGTTGGGGCAATTGTCGAAAGTGGATCCCGGCCCGAATAACATCATGGAAAAGGCTGATGCCATTTACGATAGTGTCATCAACAACATCCCAGTTTACATGCCATATGCTTCAGCCCTCTTTAATAACCGGGCTAAGAGCGACCGTCCGGAAATTATTCCAGAGCACTCCACGAACCTCGCCTTTACGGGTGAATTCGTGGAGCAACCGTATCAGATGATTTTTACGGAACAAAGCGCTGTTCGTTCGGGTGAAGTGGCAGCTTACCACTTTGCCGGTGTCCCAATGGATAAGTTAGTGACCAATCCAAGATTCGATAAGGATCCAAAGGTATTGGCAAGAGCGACGAAGAAAATGTTCTCCTAATCTAATCAAATGCGATTAACAAAAAAAGACATCATCAAGCGTGTAGCTTGGTGACGTCTTTTTTTGATGGACTCGCCTTTACCGACTTACCTTATCAATAATATCTTGTAGCCAGGCGGTATACCGGGTTTCACGCTGAATCGCGTGCTGCAAAATCAGAAAGTGGCCGAGGTTATTTTGACTGGTTTCGTCAGGGAACTTGCGGCTCATTTGGTTTTTCAAATGGGTAAGTTTGGCCTGATGAAGTTGGTGTTGTTCAGTCAGCATCGGGAGCAACAAGGGATCGTCCGCCGAGTGAATGAAGTAGAGTTTCAGGATAAATTCGTCTTTAGTAGCGGATATTTCTGGTGTCGGTTCGCTCAGCCACTCTCTCAGGACCGTTTTCCCAGCTGATGTGATGGAATAGAGTTTCTTTTCTAATTTTTCGCCGACAAGTTCCAGTTCGTGGGTGATGAGGGCGTCGTCTTCTAATCGTTTGAGCAAGGGGTAGATTTGGCTGTGGTTAGCGGACCAAAATTCGCCAATGTCTGAATCGAAAGCCTTAGTGATATCGTACCCAGTGAGCTTTTTTTCGCTGAGTAACCCCAAAATAATGTATTTTAACTGATTTCGCTGTGCCACACGATTTTCCCCCTTGACTTTAAGTTAGGTTCAGTTTAACATAATCACGTAATCAAAAACATGTATATATTTACATATATAAACTTAACCGGAGGCTTTAAATATGACAAAGAAATTTGAATCACTTGATGACTTTTTGGGCACTCACTTTATTTACACTTACGATAACGGTTGGGAATACGAAGGGTACGCTAAAAATGACCACACAGTTGACTACCGAATCCATGGCGGTATGGTTGCTGGCCGTTGGGTAACGGATCAAGAAGCAGACATCGTGATGTTGACTGCCGGCGTTTACAAGATTTCATGGACGGAACCAACTGGAACTGACGTTACATTGGACTTCTTACCAAATGAAGGCAAGTTACACGGCACGATCTTCTTCCCTAAGTGGGTTGAAGAACATCCAGAAATCACGGTTACTTACCAAAACGAGCACATCGATTTGATGGAAGAATCACGTGAAAAGTACGAAACTTATCCAAAGCTCGTTGTTCCAGAATTTGCCAAGATTACTTACATGGGCGAAGCTGGTCAAAACAACGAAGACGTTATTAGCGAATCAACAAGTAATTGAAAAAGCACCACCTCTGCGGTCATGCCGCTCGGGTGGTGCTTTTAGCGTTCTTGGACTAAACCATCAAAGAAGTGCTTGAGTGAGGTTTTTCCGCCAGTGCTGCGTTTGCCTTCTAGATATAGCATCTCGTCTCGAACGTTTTTGTAATCATAAAGCGTGTTCGCGTACTCGACCACTATTTCGTCCCCCATATCATCCATACAAAGGGTGGCCAAGTTGGTTAAACCGGTCTTGATGGCCCGCCGAATTCGCTGAAACATGATTTTTTTCTCTCGGTCATCAATGTGGTATTGGGCTTCAAAGTCAATATCCCGAAAACTGATGCGTTGTTCCTGCATGATTTGACTGACAGATAGAATATCGGATGATCCGGCTTCCGAGGTGATGCCTAGAAAGCGTAGAATGGCAAGAACCTGGGCTCGGCTAGTCGATGGTGGATTTGGGGTAGCTACCGCTGTAGCGCCACCGCCCACAAGGGATTGAATATTCTCCAGTTTTTGCGCCATTTGAATGCTTTGACCAACTTTTTCAACGACGGTTTTGACTTCGATGACATTAATGGGTTTATCAATGAAGAATTCAATGCCGGCTTCGTAAGCTTGGGCGCGTAAATCGCTATCTTTGACTTGCGAAATCATGACGAATCGGATCGCTGGTTTGAGTTGGCGAACTTGTTTGATGAGTTCAATACCAGAAGTGCCCGGCATGAGTAAGTCGACTAGCATGATGTCGACCTCCAAATGCATGAGGTCCGCCAGGGTTTTGTCCGCTCCGGCAGCCGTGCCAACGACAGTATTCGAAGATTCTTTTTCTAAAATCCGCTGTAAGATCATTGGAATTGAAGGGTCATCATCGACGATATAGAAATTCATGCTGTCACCTCCTGCATTAATTTTTGTTTGTTCAAGGTTAAATGAAAAACGGTGCCTTTGCCGAGTGTTGAATCAACGGTAATGTTGCCGCCAAACTGCTCTTCGACAATTATCTTAACATGTGAAAGACCAATCCCCCGATAAACATTGCCGGTCGTTTCGTTGAATTTGGTCGTAAAACCGGGCTGGAAAATCATGCCTAGGGTCTGGTCATCCATACCGCTACCATTATCTGACACGTCAACGAGAATATCGCTGCCGTCATCTACCACCGTTACTCGTACTCGACCATTAGTAGTGTGGTCAAGCGCATCGACGCCGTTAAAAATCAGATTAGACAGGATGGAGACAACGTAGTAGTGACTAGGAATCACTAAATCGACATGATTATGGACGTCGATGACGACGCTTTGTTTTTTAGTCTTGATTGACTCGCGAATATAATCAGTCGTCACCCGTAAAATGTCGGCGAGTGGCATGGCTTCGTTTTGCTCATCACTAAAGGAATCTCCTAACCCCCTGATCACATTTTGATAATCCTTTTTGACTTCGTGAACGTCGCGGGCAATGTCCAACGCCATTGCTTTTTGTTTTTGACCAATCGCTAATTCTTGGAGGTCTTGGTTCAATAAATAGGCGTTTTTCATGATGTTTTCAATTTCGGTAATATTCTTTTGCATAAAGTAGACTTCGCTTTTAATGGAAGATGAAATCCAAATAAAGTGGTAATATCTGCGTTCATGATTTTCGTCACGAAGCATGAGCGTGAAATAGTGGTACAAAATGGCAAATAAGCCGCTACAGAGGCTCCGTACTAGTGCCGCCACGAATAAGATTTGAAATAAACGATAGCTATAATCAGTGAATCCGGTCAGCAAGCTGACTTCTAATAGATTAGAAACGTAGTCACAAATAATGATGGTCAGGAGAAACGAGCTATTGTTGCGCTGACCGTGCCGCCAATACAAAAAATAATAAAGTACGCCGTAACTGAGGTAGAAAACCATGTCAGTTGCAATGAATTGTAAAATTTTGCCGACACTAGCATCTTGACCAATGAACAGTAGTAAGCCCCGGAAAACTGGTGAGGCGAACGCAATGGCCGCAGTTAATTGGAGTGGATTTAAGTCAGCGTTGAAGTACAGAAATACCGGCAGCAAAAAAACGGATAGGGTCAAAATAAATCCCGGGGTGTAGGTTTGAAAGTTAACCTGTGAAGCGAGAGCAATACAGGTTGCAGCAATCAGAATCCGTTGATAACGTTCGTGCATGATGAATCGATTTTGTCTAAACATTGGGAGCTCCTAAAATAAATTATTCACAAATTGAAACTTTATGAAGTTTTTTGAAACCGCTTTCTATACTGATAGTGTAAAGAATAGAGGAGGACGACACAATGTTTAATTTACGAAATAGAAGTTTTTTGACGTTATTGGATTACACACCACGAGAAATGGGCTATTTATTGGAGCTAGCTGAAGATTTAAAGAAAGCCAAGTATACGGGGACAGAACAGCCTAAGTTAAAAGGTAAGAATGTGGCTTTAATTTTTGAAAAAAATTCTACTAGAACTCGTTGTGCTTTTGAAGTGGCGGCCTATGATCAGGGTGCTCATGTCACTTACCTCGGACCAACTGGAACACAAATGGGCAAAAAAGAAACTGCGAAGGATACGGCACGAGTGCTCGGGGGTATGTACGATGGTATCGAATATCGTGGCTACTCACAACGCACGGTTGAAACACTTGCTGAATTTTCTGGGGTTCCAGTTTGGAATGGATTGACCGATGAGGACCATCCGACTCAAGTATTAGCCGATTTTTTGACTGCCAAAGAGGTTTTAAAGAAGCCATACGGTGAAATCAATTTTACCTACGTGGGTGATGGTCGCAATAACGTGGCCAACGCACTGATGATTGGGGCAACTATCATGGGGATGACCTTCCACATCGTTTGTCCGAAAGAATTACGACCAACCCAAAAGTTATTAAAGCAATGTGAAGCTATCGCTAAGGACACTGGGGCAGAAATTCTGGTGACCAGCGATATCGACGAGGGTGTTCTAAATTCTGATGTCATCTATACCGATGTTTGGGTTTCAATGGGTGAGCCTGATTCTGTCTGGGCTGATCGAATTAAATTGCTTCAGCCGTACCAAGTTAATAGTGACTTGATGGCTAAAACCAAGAACAAGAATGTCATTTTTGAACACTGCTTGCCTTCATTCCATAATGCTGAAACGGCCGTTGGCAAAGAGATTGCGGAGAAATTTGGCTTGACTGAAATGGAGGTCACGGATGAAGTATTCGAAAGTTCAGCATCTGTCGTCTTCCAAGAAGCCGAAAACAGAATGCACACCATCAAATCTGTGATGGTAGCCACTTTAGGGGAATAAAACCTGTCATTTCAAATAACACGGTTTAATGGGCTTACCCTAAAGTCATTAAATCGTGTTTTTATTTAGCTATTATTAAATCTCAAATGGGGGAAAATCATGGATGCGACAGTTAATAAGAAGAAAAAATTTAAGCTGAAAATGCCCGGGGCTTTTGTCATTTTGTTTGCATTAACCATTATTGCCGTTCTGGCAACGTGGGCGGTTCCGGCCGGTTCCTATTCAAAACTTTCATACGATTCTACTAGTTCGACACTGGTGGTTCAACAGCCCAACAGTGGCGATAAGAAGCTGCCGGCAACGCAAAAGTCGCTAGATCAATTGGGTGTTAAAATTAAAATTTCCCAGTTTACTAACGGCGGTATTACGCAGGCGGTATCAGTCCCGAATACCTATCAACGGTTGAAACAGCGACCAGCTAGTTTGTGGGATGTGACTGGTAGCATGGTCCGGGGTACGATTGAAGCCGTAGATATTATGGTCTTCATTTTCGTACTTGGTGGATTAATTGGTGTCGTTAAGGCCAGCGGGGCGTTTGAATCCGGCCTCCTGGCACTTACCAAAAAAACCAAGGGTCATGAGTTCTTACTTATCTTCTTCGTTGCGATTCTAATGGTGCTGGGTGGTACTCTGTGTGGGATTGAAGAGGAAGCCGTGGCATTCTACCCAATCTTGGTCCCCGTTTTCATTGCGATGGGCTACGACTCGATTGTCAGCGTGGGGGCCATTTTCCTGGCCAGTTCGGTCGGGACCTCGTTTTCAACGATTAACCCGTTTTCAGTTGTGATTGCATCTAATGCTGCTGGAACCAGTTTCACGCAAGGACTAGATTGGCGGATCTTTGGTTGTGCGGTTGCGGCCATCTTCATCATTGTCTACCTGCACTGGTACAGCAAAAAGGTCAAAGCGAATCCAGAGTTTTCATATTCATATGAAGACAAGGAATCGTTCGATAAAATGTGGTCGGTCACCTCAGAGGAGGAATTTACCGGCGAATCGAACGAAACTAAAGTAAAAAAAGCGGCCTTCACGATTCGAAAAAAGATTATTTTAGTTCTATTTGTTGTTACTTTCCCAATTATGGTTTGGGGCGTAATGTCCCAAGGTTGGTGGTTTCCAACCATGGCCTCATCATTCCTACTTTTTGCCATTTTAATCATGTTCCTAACGGCAACCGGTGAATTTGGAATCGGCGAAAAAGGGGTTGTGGATGCCTTTGTGAATGGGGCTTCAAGTCTTGTCGGGGTTTCACTCATTATTGGATTGGCACGTGGTATCAACCTCGTTTTAAATGAAGGGATGATTTCAGACACCATGCTTCAATTCTCATCTGGTTTAGTTAAGAACATGAACGGTCCAATGTTTATTATTGTCATGTTGTTAATTTTCTTTGTTCTCGGATTTATTGTTCCTTCTTCTTCAGGGTTGGCAGTGCTCTCGATGCCAATCTTGGCACCACTTGCCGATAGTGTGAACATTCCTCGGTTCGTCGTCGTGACGGCCTACCAGTTTGGTCAATACGCAATGCTATTCCTGGCCCCAACCGGGTTAGTGATGGCAACGCTGCAAATGCTAGATATGAAGTATTCTCACTGGTTGCGTTTTGTTTGGCCGGTTGTGGTCTTCGTGCTCGTATTTGGTGGCAGTATCTTGGTGGCACAAGTGCTGATTTACTAGATAGAAAACACCGTGATAGCCAATGTGGTTACCACGGTGTTTTGGTTTTGACAGCCCTATAGCGAAAGTCATTCCAGGTTTGATCGCTATAAAGGAACATTATGTTGTATTATGATTATATTAGAATTAAGAAGAAAATATTAATGATATTTGGAAGATATTATGAAGGGGAAAATTTCATTGATTACCGGTTTTGTCGTGATTGCACTTATTTTAGGTGGATGTCAGACCAAAACTCAAAATAAAGCTAACTCGTCTTCAAGTGACACCAAGGTAGCGAAAAAGTCGAAAACAGCTCGTCCCAAACCTTCTGACATTACGTCCACGTTGAATCGGATCAAGGGGAAGTTTGCCGAAGATCAACAAACTAGGACTAATGGTGGAGAGCTCACGTACTCGAGTTTTTACTGGAAAAATTCGGCATGGCATTGGGAGTTAATATCTGAAAAACGCGGCGTAATTGCAGATGGTAAAGTGAATTCTATTTCTATTGGAAAGGCTGGAAATCCAGATAATCTGCGGATGGTCAGTTCGTCCGGGGAAAATTATTCGCTGAAACTTTCAGTTACTGGCGAATTTTACACTATTCAAACAACCTACAAGGATATCAAAGGGAGCTATGTCGTAGGTGATACGGATGGAAAATGGACTGATAGCGCACCAGCAAAGTTACAGGCTAGTTGGCGGTCAGGATTCGAGAAAACAAGAACTGTTATGGGGGACGATGATTCAACCTACCCGTACATCAAGGTGACATTTAGTATCATGCCAGACAGTCTGACGGGCGTTAATGTGTTATATAAATCTGATAAAAAAGCGAAACTTGAGGGGAATGGCTGGGGAATTAACGACCATTTAATGTCTAAACAGGTTGCACTGAATACCTACTTATTAAAATCATATTCTGGAAATGAGCTATTTAGCGTATATAAGGTTGAATATGTAAGTAGTCGCAAGATTAGAACTCGCTTTGGATCTAAGTTGGTTTCATTAACTAAAGTAGGAGCTGGTCAAAGTTACGCAGTTTCAAATTCAGTGGGTAAAGATACAACGAATCTAACAAAGGAACAGGTTAAAAAGTGGGTGTGGTCCGATGTTAGAAAGAATAATGAATTTACGATGGCAGATTATTACTTTGAACAATTTCAAAAGGATGGCTTGCTGTATATAGATGTACGAGAAAATCATGATTCAAAGAATATGAAGGCAGCAGGAGCTGCCCCGTCTGTATCTCCACGAGCTGCACTTTATCGAATCAATGAAAATGGGCAATTAGAAAAATATAAGATTACGGTGGATGGCGATGAATGGAATGTAGTTTCTGATGACTATTCTGAATAGGAGTAAATAATCCAGATTAAATGGGGAAATGTAACCCATTAGCTATGATGTCATACTGCCTTGGACGAAAAAAGGGCGCTGGTTTTTCACCAACGTCCCTGATACAAGTATAGATGATTTAAGCTGACTAGCCTTTAGAGGCTAGTTTTTTTTTGATTGTCCGCTCATCAAGGTGTTTGAATTTCCTGCAACGTCCCATCCTTTCGGTAGACTCGGACGTTAGATGCTTTGTTATTAGCAATTTCTCGTGCACGTTTAACGGCTTCGGCCTTTGTTTCGAAAACATCACTCGCGCGTTCTGCGCCTTTCGCAAAAACGGCCCAACCATCTTCTTGATGCTGCACCACCTCATCGGCATCGAGAAGGCGGGCCTTGGAAGGATCCTTTTCATGGTGGTCCCGTTTGGTGGGATTAGGTTCCTCATCGAAATCCGTCTTTTCTGAGGTAGAGGCGTGTTCGAACCAGCGCTCGGCCTGTTTCATGGCGATGGGGATGGCGCGATCCTCGGCATAGCCGTCTACAACAAGGGCGTTGGCGATATCAATGGCCTTTTTACGAACTAGGTTATCCATATTTTTCATTGAATTAGGGTAGTCGGTCATACTCCATGGCATAAAAAACGTCCTCCTTTGCTTGATTGACTCAAGTGTAAGGGAGGACGGAATCGGGTTAAAAGAAATATGCTTATTTTTCGCCATTCTTACCAATTTGGTCGGGATGGTCTTTTTTAAATTGAATCCATTCACGATTGTTAACGGTCAGTTCTTGTTGGTCGGTTAAATCGTAAACAGCAACCGTCTTGCGAGTTTGGACGTAAATTGGCCAAAAGAGCACTGTTGCCACGATGATGAGCAGGTACCACTAAGACTTGAGGACAATGGCTAAAACGACGGCCAGTAAAATCAAAATATTGGAGGTATTGAATAATTGCTTAGTTCGACGATCAGCTTGTTGTGAATAACGATGCGTTGGGTTTAGCGAGGACATGAATAAACACTCCTATCTATGGACTTGTAATGAATAAAATAACGCTTATAATAGTTAAGGAAATTATACAGCTGCCTATATGGAAGTCAATCAATCGAAACTTCAATGACAGCGAAAAAAATCCTAATTGTAATCTAATTGCAAA
Source organism: Secundilactobacillus oryzae JCM 18671 (assembly GCF_000740055.1). Classification (GTDB taxonomy): domain Bacteria; phylum Bacillota; class Bacilli; order Lactobacillales; family Lactobacillaceae; genus Secundilactobacillus; species Secundilactobacillus oryzae. The sequence goes on from NZ_BBJM01000008.1 coordinate 40,524, forward strand.
CGCTTTCATAGAATGGTAAACCTCATGATAGCAAGAGATAGAAAGAAACCCGAGGAGGAATCATCGTGAAAGCTTACATACAAAGGTTAGGACGTTCACTGCAACTTCCAGTTGCCGTATTACCGGCAGCCGCACTATTGGTCGGTATTGCTAATTACTGGCTGTCATTTGGTCAAAATTCAGTTGCGACCTTTATTTTACAAGGTGGATTGGCGGTCTTAAACCAATTACCAATCCTATTCGCCGTTGGTGTGGCCCTGGGGATGGCTAAAGACAAAGACGGGGCAGCAGCCTTTGCCGGATTAGTTGCCTTTGAACTGCCAGTCAACGTTTTGAAACCAGAAACTATTGCAGCGTTAACCGGTGCTAAATTGACCGCTGTTGATCCCGCATTCTCTCAAATTTCAAACGTCTTTATCGGGATTATGGCCGGTTTGATTGCGGCCGCATTATATAATCGTTTCCACGAGATTAAGTTGCCAATGGCACTTTCATTCTTTAGTGGCAAACGGTTCGTACCAATCATGGCAGCATTCGTCATGATGATTGTTAGTGCTATTTTATTCCTTATCTGGCCACCTGTTTACTCAGCACTCGTTAGTTTCGGTGAAGCAATCGTGAACTTGGGCGCAGTTGGGGCCGGACTCTACGGTTTCTTCAACCGTTTGTTGATTCCAACTGGATTGCACCAGGCCTTAAACTCTGTTTTCTGGTTTGATGTTGCTGGTATCAATGATATTGGTAAATTCCTTGCCTCACAGGGTACTAAAGGGGTTACGGGGATGTTCCAAGCTGGATTCTTCCCAGTTATGATGTTTGGCTTACCAGCTGGTGCATTCGCCATTTATAAAAATGCCCGTCCAGAACGAAAAGCGGAAGTCGGTTCATTGATGTTAGCCGGCGCCTTAGCTTCATTCTTTACTGGGGTTACTGAACCACTTGAATTCTCATTTATGTTTGTGGCATGGCCACTTTACGTGATTCACGCACTCTTTACTGGTTTATCATTGGCGCTCGCTGCATTTATGCACTGGACGGCTGGATTTGCCTTCTCAGCAGGGTTAGTCGACTTTGTGTTGAGTTTCAAGAACCCAATTGCTAACCAGCCATACATGCTGATCCTTCAAGGATTAGTCATGGCAGTTATTTACTACTTTGGTTTCAACTTCGCCATTAAGAAGTTTAACTTGATGACCCCTGGTCGTGAGGCAGTGACTGATGATGACGAGGATAGCGAAGATGCTGTTGAGACAAGTGACAGTGATGATAAGTACACGATTGAAGCAAAGAAAATTTACGCAGCTATTGGTGGTGCAGACAACATCAAGGTAGTTGATAACTGTACAACTCGTCTGCGTTTACAACTAGAAGATACAGATGCCATTAACGAAAACGCCATTAAGCGGAGTGGGGCACCTGGTTTAAACAAGCTTGATAAGACCAACTTGCAGATTGTTATTGGTACCGAAGTTCAATTCGTCGCCGATGAGTTGGAACGTTTGTACAAGACTAAGGCACCTATCACCAAGGTTGAAACTACGGCAGCACCAGCTACTGAACCAGCTGCATCAACTGCAACTAGTGGCGTCACTGAAAGCTTCTACAGTGTTGCTACCGGTAACTACGTTGATTTAGCAGATGTTGCTGACAAGACTTTTGCTGAAAAAATGCTGGGTGATGGTTTTGCAATCAATCCAACCACTGGTACCATTACGGCCCCAGTTGACGGTACTGTGATGACGGTTTTCCCAACTAAGCATGCGATTGGTTTTAAGACCGACGCTGGCTTAGAGATCCTGTTGCACATGGGTCTAGATACGGTTGAATTGAAGGGTGATCCATTTGACGTTAAAGTCAGTGACGGCCAAGCGGTTAAGCACGGTGACGTTGTGGCGCAAGTTGACCTGGATGCCATTAAGGCAGCCGGTAAGGACACCGCAATGATCGTGATTATCACCAATATGGATGCTGTTGGTATCATGAAGTTCAAGCCTGTTGCAAATGACGTGACGACTGAAACGCTGGTATTAACGACTACAACGAAGTAATCATAATTGAATAGTTAGATGAAGGTTCCAATCCTCGGATGAGGGTTGGAATCTTTTTTTGTTCGGAATGATTTGTTCGATAGTTATACAATAAAAAACTGATATTTATTTTAAATGAAATTTTTGAATTAGTTTTCACAATTTAAAAAAGCGACCGAAAGTGTTGATATATCAACCTCATAAGTTAAATTTATAGGTATGGCAGGTTTTGACTATAACTTCACAAGTAAGTTATTATTCCAGCGTAAAGTTTTTTTGCCTATTCATGTTACTAATTTCACATTTATAAAATACCAAAATATTTATTGGAGGGAATCATTATGCAAACAGTCGACGATTACCGAATTGAATCAGATACCATTGGAGAAGTTAAAATTCCAGCCTCAGCTTTATGGGGTCCTCAAACAGAACGGAGTCGTAACAACTTTCCAACTGGTCAATTGATGCCAATTGATGTTATTCGGGCTTTGCTTCAAATTAAGAAGGCTGCCGCACAAGCTAACCAAGAATTAAACCAAATCAGCATAGAAAAAGGTCAATTAATTGTTGAAGCCATCGACGAATTATTGAAATTGTCTGATGAAGACCTCCGTAAGGACTTTCCACTAAAAGTTTACCAAACGGGTTCAGGTACTCAAACCAACATGAACGTCAACGAAGTGGTGGCTCACCAAGCTGCTAAGTTAAACTCAGCTATCGAAATTTTGCCAAACGATGATGTTAACAAGGGTCAAAGTTCAAATGATATTTTCCCAACGGCTATGAACATCACAGCAAGTGTTGCCGTTCAAGAGTTGGAAAAAGCGATTGAACACCTGATTGCTGAATTAAAAGTTAAGCAAGACAAGTACTGGCGAACGGTTAAAATTGGCCGTACTCACTTGCAAGATGCAACGCCACTTACATTTGGTCAAGAGGTCAGTGGCTGGGCAAGCATGTTGGAACATGATCTTGCATCACTGAAGGCACTTGCCAGTTCAGTTGCCGAATTCCCAATGGGCGGTACCGCTGTTGGAACGGGACTTAACGCTGCACCAGGTTTCGATGCAGAAATTGCCAAACGTATTTCAGCAGTTTACGGCATTACGTTTGATGCTGATACCAACAAGTTTTACGGCCTTGAAGCTCACTCAGGCATGAATGCGGTCCACGGTGTTTTCAAGTCATTAGCTGCTGATTTAATGAAGATTGGTAATGACGTTCGTTTCCTCGCAAGTGGTCCTCGTGCCGGTTATGGCGAATTAAACATTCCAGCTAACGAACCAGGTTCATCCATTATGCCAGGTAAAGTTAACCCAACCCAAGTAGAAGCCCTAACAATGGCAGCTGTTCGCGTCATGGGTAATGACGTTGTTGTGACGATGGCTTCATCACAAGGTAACTTCCAATTAAACGTCTACAAACCAGTTATGATTGATGCCTTCTTGGAATCAGCTGACTTGCTTCGTGGAACGATGACCGGGTTTGCCGACAAGATGATCCACGGTTTGACTGTCAATGCTGAACGAATGGAAGAATTGGTCGATAACTCATTAATGACGGTTACGGCGCTTTCACCACACATTGGTTACCACGACAGTGCTGTGATTGCCCAAGAAGCCGATAAGCAAGGTGTTAAGCTTCGTGAAGCCGCAATCAACTCTGGCAAAGTCACTGCTGAAGACTTTGACAAGTGGGTTGATCCTTTGAAGATGACCAACATCGATCAAACCAAGTAGGACCTGAACTATGGTAGAAGGTATTTTACTATTAGCACTTGGCGTAATGGGCCTGTGTATCGGCCACGTTTTAGTTTTTTTGAGAGACGAGAATTAGAAAGTAGAGGAATTATCAATGAAACCAACATTAATTGGAATTGTCGGCAGTAATGCAGACTTTTCGTTTAACCGAATTCTGTTAAAATTCATGAAGCAACACTTTGCGGAAAAAGTTAATATTGAAATTCAAGAAATCAACGAAGTACCATTGTTCTGCGAAAATGGGATGAAGAATCCGCCAGCAATCGTGAACGAAATGGCGGATAAAATCGAAGCCGCTAACGGTGTCATCATTGCAGCACCAGAATATGATCATGCCATTCCAGCCGCATTAAAGAGTGTTATCGAATGGTTATCTAGCTCACGTCACCCATTTGATAACAAGGAAGTCATGATTGTCGGCGCCTCATACGGCATTCAGGGAACGGTTCGTTCTCAAATGAACTTACGCCAGATTTTAGACTCACCAGGGGTTAACGCCAAGGTGATACCGGGTAACGAGTTTATGCTTTCAAATGTTAAGGATAAATTCGACGAAAATGGCAATCTTAATGATGAAGGAACTCTGAAGTTCTTGGATACTTGCATGGATAACTACTTGGCTTTTTTAGCAGAACCCGCAATGAACTAGACTAAAAATAGAGGAGACATTACGATGCCAGAAAAATTTGTATTCGAACCCGCTGATGCTAGCGAGTTAAAAAATCAATATGACCTTGTTGTTATTGGTTCAGGAGGTGCGGGTCTGACAGCTGCTGTCCAAGCAAAAGAATTAGGTTTGAATCCCGTTATTCTTGAAAAGATGGACCGTTTAGGTGGCAACACCACGCGGGCTTCATCAGGAATGAACGCGGCTGAGACACTCGTGCAATTAAAGCACAAAGTGGTCGACAGTTTCGAAGACTTTTATGCTGAAACTTATAAGGGTGGTGGCAATCTCAATAACCCTGAGCTCTTGAAGTACTTTACGGAACATAGTGCGCTTGCAATTGATTGGTTAGCTGACCATGATATTCAGCTTGATGACATCACCATTACCGGTGGGATGAGTAAGATGAGAACCCATCGTCCAAGTTCAATGGCTCCAATCGGCGGTTTCTTGGTGACCGAATTATTGAAACTTGCCCAAAAACTTGAAATTCCAATTTTCCATAAGGTAAAAGTGGATGAAATTACTGAACAAGACGGTAAAATCAGTGGATTAAAGGTAACGGCTGATGGTACGCCAAAGGAAATCAAAGCTGGTGCCGTTGTACTTGCAACTGGAGGTTTTGGTGCCAACCAAGATTTATTGGCAAAATACCGTCCTGATCTTAAAGGCTACAAGACGACTAACCAACCTTGTGCTACGGGTGACGGAATTGCCTTGGCTACTAAATTGGGTGCTAAAGCAGTTGATATGGACCAAGTTCAAGTTCACCCAACGGTTCAACAAGACTTCGACCATGTTTTCTTGATTGGCGAAGCAGTTCGTGGTGAAGGTGCCATTTTGGTTAACAACGAAGGTAAGCGTTTCGTGAACGAACTTGATACGCGTAAGAACGTCACAGCTGCTATCGATTCACTCGGTGGTACTGGTGCTTACTTAGTATTCGACCGCGGTATTCGTGACCGTGTAAAAGCAATCGAATTTTACGATCACGTTGGTTTGGTTAAGACTGGTGAAACGCTTGAAGCACTCGCCCAGGAGACTGGTGTTGATGCAGCTAACCTTCAAGCCGCAGTGGCTACTTGGAATACTGCAATTGCAAACAAGAATGATGCAGAATTCGGTCGGACAACTGGTATGGATCGTGATATTTCTCATGGCCCATTCTACTCAATCCATATCGCACCTGCCGTTCACTACACTATGGGTGGTATTGCAATTAACAAAGATACGCAAGTGCTTAAAGAAGACGGTCAAACGATTCCAGGCCTATATGCAGCCGGTGAAATTGTTGGTGGTCTTCACGGAAACAACCGAATTGGTGGTAACTCCATTGCGGAAACCGTTATTTTTGGCCGCCAAGCGGGACAACAAGTGTTTACGTATTTAGAAAACTAATAAATTCAATCGTGTTAGAATAACTCTGATAATAAATTTGATAAATGGGTGATCACGGTGAATACAAAAGATCTAGATTACTTTATGTCCTTGGTAGAATTACGAAAATATACGAGAGTAGCAGCAACTTTTTCTGTCTCGCAGCCGGCAGTTACACAGGCGGTTAAGCGGCTTGAGCGTGAGTTTGAGGTAGAATTAGTTACGCAAGATAGGGCTCACCAGCAGACCCATATAACAAGAGCTGGCCAGCTCTTGTACAAGAATGCGCAAAAGATTAATAAACAGTTACAGCTAGCACATGTTGAGATAAATGATGCTAAGCAAGAAAGAATCAAGTTTGGATTACCACCAATTATTGGGATGCTTTACTTTCCCCAAGTAGCCGGTAAATTGCTAAAAAGTGGCATTTTGCAGCAGACAGATGTCGTCGAGACTGGATCCGGTCACTTGATTTCGGCCTTGAAAAAAGGAGAAATTAATATTGCATTGTTGGGTTCAATAAAACCCTTGGATTTTGAAGAATTTACATCTATTCACTTAGGTAAACGACCATTCAATATTATTGCAAGCCCTGATAATCAGATTTCTAAACGAAGCTCAGTAAAATTCGCTGAATTAAAGGATCAAGATTTTATTAATTTGGACAGTAAGTATGTACATCCTTTAGCGTTTAAAGCATATTCAGAATCTGCGGGAGTAACGCCTAGAGTAACTTATACTCCCCCGGATATTGCATGGGTAAAGGGGCTTGTTGCCGCTAATCTGGGTATTAGTTTAATTGTGAAAGATGTAGTTAATCCGACAGACAGACTAGTTAGTATACCGTTGGAGGATGAGGTACCTGAACGATTTAATATCTCAATCGCTATACGAAAAGATTATCCATTGACTGAATTAGAGGATCAGTTCGTTAATTTAATGAGTCAAATTGTACTGAGTGATTGATAGAAAAATATAGTAGCGATAGGCTATTTATTTTTTTGACTTTTTGGATTTTTAAAAATAGTCATTAATTATAGATAAATGTCAATTAATTAATTATTATTTTAAAAATATAAATATTTATTTATATTTTTAACATTTATAAAATAATTATGTTATAATTTATGTGAAATATAGTTCAAACTTTGGAAAAGAAAGAAGTTTATATTTATGAATAAAGAGAAGCATAAGGTCATCTTGGTTGGTGACGGTGCCGTTGGGTCATCCTTTGCTTTTTCAATTTTGCAAAGTGGTGGCGTTGATGAATTAGTCATTGTGGACATAAAAAAAGATCACACTATGGGAGATGCATTGGACCTAGAGGATATTACACCATTCTCTGGTTCAGCTACCGTTCGTACTGGGGATTATAGTGATGCTTCAGAAGCCCAAATTGTTGTTATTACGGCCGGAGTACCGCGTAAACCTGGGGAGACGCGTCTTGACCTAGTTGAAAAGAACACTAAGATTTTAGAATCAATAATTTCACCGGTTGTACAGAGCGGATTTAAGGGTTGTTTTGTAGTCTCTGCCAATCCAGTTGATATCTTAACGACCATGACACAAAGATTATCAGGATTTCCAAAAGAAAGAGTCATTGGTACCGGAACTTCTTTAGATTCAGCACGGTTACAAGTTGCGCTGGCTCATAAATTAGATGTTGATGTGCGAGAAATTAACGCATACGTTTTGGGAGAACATGGTGATAGTTCGTTTGCCAATTTTGATGAGGCAAAAGTTGCCGGAGAGGCAATTAGAGATATTCAAAATATTACAGACGATGATTTACTAGAATTAGAGTCTGAAGTGAAGAAAAAAGGTGGCAAAATTATTGGCTACAAAGGTGCTACTTTCTATGGTGTAGCAATGAGTCTTGGCATTATCTGTAAAGCTATTCTGATGAATGAAGATTTGGTACTGCCGGTTTCAGCACCTCTGGATGGTCAGTATGGGTTAAAGAATATTTATCTGGGTACTGTATCAATCATTAATGGTAACGGTATTCAACAGGTCCTAGAAGTACCGCTGTCAGAAGAAGAAACTAAAAAAATGCAGCATTCAGCATATGAAATGAATAAAGTGTTAGAGGAAGTTAAAGCCTAAAATTTTTTTGCTAACAATTGTTAATTGATTCACAAAAATAAAAATGGGAAGTGTTCCTAATGTCACAACTGTCTAAAGTTGATTATAAAAAATTTATTTTACCCCTTGTCGTGGGTTTGATTGTTTGGTTTGCATCACCAATAAAACCAGCTAGTGTTTCTATGGCTGGTTGGCACATTTTAGCAATTTTCGTTGCTACCATTTTAGGTTGTATTACACAGCCACTGCCAATTGCTGCTGTTGCATTGATTGGGATTACCCTAACAGTATTGTTTGGCATAGTGCCATTGGACGATGCAATGTTAGCTTTCGGTAACGGAACAGTCTGGATGATTGCCATGGCATACATTTTGTCTCGCGGATTTATTAAGACTGGATTTGGTAAGCGTATTGGCCTTATCTTTGTAAAATTATTCGGTAAAAGAACCTTGGGACTTGCCTATGCATTAATGGGCGTGGACTTGGTGCTTTCACCAGCCACTCCAAGTAATACTGCCCGTTCTGGTGGGATTGTTTTACCAATTGTCGATTCTATTGCACATTCATTTGGTTCTAGAGCTGAGGATGGGACAGGACGTAAAATTGGATCATTTCTTGTTTATACTGCCTTTCACGGGAACGTTATTGATAGTGCTATTTTCTTAACTGCTATGGCGCCTAACTTAGTTTCGGTATCGTTAGCAACTGCTTTTGGCGTTCATATTTCGTGGTTTAGCTGGTTGGCAGCAAGTATTCTGCCCGGTGTTATTAGTTTTTTGGTTGTGCCATATATTATTTATAAAATGTATCCACCTGAAATTAAGGATACACCAGATGCAAAACAATGGGCTGAAGATGAGCTTGAGAAAATGGGCAAGATGTCACTTGCAGAAAAGTTAATGGCGGCTGTTTTCTGCATTGCTTTAGTTCTTTGGATTCTTTCTAGTTTCATCGGAATGGAAGCAACTTTGGTAGCATTTATTGCTGTTTCATTATTGCTAATCACTGGGGTTATCACCATTGATGATGTTTTAAATGAACGTGGAGCTTGGAATGTTGTTGTTTGGTTTTCAATTTTAATCTTCATGGCGAATGAATTAACAAAGCTCGGATTTATTCCTTGGTTATCACATACAATTGCTAACTCGCTTCACGGTATGAGCTGGGGGATTGTGTTGGTTATCCTATGTGTCTTCTATTTCTATATTCACTATCTATTTGCGAGTGGTACAGCACATGTTTCGGCTATGTATGGTGCTTTGCTCGGAGTTGCTATAGCTGCTGGTGCACCAGCAACGATGTCTGCGCTGATGCTTGGATATACAGCTTCATTGTTTAGCTCAACGACTCACTATGCGAGTGGTTCTGCTTCAGCTATGTTCGGTTCAGGATATGTTGCACAAAAAGATTGGTGGAAAATGAATTTCATTATAGGGATCGTATATTTGATTATTTGGATTGGCTTTGGTTCTTTATGGATGAAGCTTATCGGTCTTTGGTAAAAATAAAAAACAGTGCTGAATTATTCAGGGCTGTTTTTTAATTAGATATTGAGGTACGAAAATGAAATTGATGACGGAAGATAATGTACGATTAGAATATACAGATAGAGGACAAGGGGTACCGATTCTTCTTTTAGCGGGATTAGGAAGCTATAAAGAACTATGGCATCCAACTGAACGATTTTTGCTCAATATGGGCTTTCGAGTAATTTGCCTTGATGAGCGTAATCAGGGAAGTTCCGAGCATACGGTGTTAGGGCGACGCATGAGCCGTCATGGGAAAGACCTCGCTGAAGTGTTAGATGCGCTCAAGTTAGATCATTTTATAGCTATAGGTAACTCTATGGGAGTAGCGACAATTTTTTCATATATTTCTTTGTTTGGAGATAGTAAACTTAGTGGTTTTGTGGATATAGATCAAAGCCCTAAGATGGTAAATGATGAAAATTGGCAATTGGGCTATAAAGGGCTCACCTGGTCAGAATTTCCAGAAATATTGAGGCTTCCAATGGCAAAAGCAAATATAGTGCAAATAGATGATGAAACGCGTGATTTAGTACAAAATGCGAGGTTAAAACATCCCTACGATGCTGAACTAAATTATCCGCTCCGGCTTGATCACAATGCACAAGACTGGCGAGATGTTTTAGGAACCATGAAAGTCCCCTTTCTAGCAGTTGCTGGCGCAAAGTCCCCATACTTCAATCCAGATTTTGCAAAAATTAGTTCAGAAATTGCACCTCATGGTGAGTACGAAATTGTTGAAGATGCGGGGCATTTAGTAATGGCGGAACAACCGGAACGTTTCAACCAGATATTGGAGGAATTTTTGAATCGGCTAGAATCTTAACTATTCATTTCCATTAAGACTCGATTGGCCACGCCCTCATTGGTGACAAAATCGGTTAAAAGTTCGCCACGCAAGGCGCCAAGAAGTGCACGTCCTTTGAATTTGCTTTTGATAATCCCCAAACGAGTAGGAACAGACAAAATAGTATCCATTGAAGCGCCAAAAAACTTATCTTTACCGGAAGTTAAAATATTTCCATTGATATCGTATGGGCGTCCGTACAGCATGCCGCTTACCTTATCTAAATCAACATTTTCAAGAATTTCAGGAACGTGTTGTCGCCAAGTACTGATTGAATTGATAGATGCGATGGTCCCGATTCCGGTAAATAGCATGTCCATCTTAGACATCATTGAAAATGCGGGAACTAGTGCAGGCTCTTCCTGAAGTGATTGCCTAATATTGTCGTTCAGAATGTATAGTGGACCTGGTACGGTAACGTATTTTGCACTATATTTGGATGCTGCCTTTTGAACAAGTGGCGTCGAGCCAGAAACGGAATTGTACTTCAAATTATCGCCCATAAATTGAGTGAAAACTGTGTCGTCACGCACCTCGCTTTGAAAATGATTAATGGTGTTAAGAACTGTACCACCCCAGGAAACACCAATAATTCGATTTCGAGTAATCATTTCTTGAATGGTCTGAGCTGCGAATTCAACAATATTTTCGCTGTCTTCATTTGAAGAATCAGCATCCTTGATGATATAGGCATTTTGGATATTAAAATTCTTTTTAAAAAATGCTTCTAACTCCAAATTTCGATCGATTGGGGCGTTGATATTTATTTTAACAAGACCAGTTTCAAGCGCTTCGTCAAGTGATTTTGAAATTAAGTAACGGCTTAGGTTATATTTTTTCGATATTTCTGCGATTGTCATTTTAGAGAGATAGAAGTCTCTGGCCAGATTAGCTAGCTGCTCTTTATTTTTAGTGTCATCCATAATGTGCCTCCTAATTAAGGTCTATCATATCAATTTTTGAGAAAAAAGTTTAATTAACTTACATTTAAGTCGAAACTAATTTAAATTTATTAAAAATACATCCTAAATTTGAAAATATTTAAAAATAGAGGTAAACTTAAATTATTAATTGATTTGATAAATGCTGCACAATCATAAAGAAAAGGATGATGTTTTGACTGAAACGGATGAGATATTAAAGCTTCATGAAAAGTATACAGGTGTACTAGATATTAATTCTGAGTTGGATGTGAAATCTAAACATGATCTTAGTCAGGCTTATACTCCTGGAGTCGCTGTTATTTCAAAGTTAATTGCGGAAAATCCCCAATTAAAAAATAAATACACAATGAGTGGGAAACTTATCGCTCTAATTACTGATGGCTCAGCCGTATTGGGATTAGGCAACATAGGTCCAGCAGGCGGCTTACCAGTCATTGAAGGTAAGGCGCTTCTGTACAAGGACTTATCTGGTATAGATGCGATTCCAATTGCAATTGATCAGGTAGATGTTGATGAATTTGTGTCAACTATTAAGAATACCTCGTTATCATTTGCTGGAATCCATTTGGAAGATATTGCAGCACCAAGATGTTTCGATATTGAAGAAAAACTAAAAAGGGAACTTGATATTCCTGTGTATCATGACGATCAAGAAGGAACCGCAATTGTTGTCTTGGCTGGACTTATCAATTCGTTGAAACTAGTAGGGAAAAAGTTAGAAACGGCCAATATTATTGTTAATGGTGTTGGCGCTTCGGGTCTTGCTACGGCCAATCTATTGTATGAAGTAGGTGCGAAGCACATTACTTTGGTTGACATTAATGGCGTTATTACAGGCGATGATGAAGCAGCCAATAACTATCAGAAAAATTTAGCACAAAAGTTAGACACTCCCAGTTCTGACAAGCATAAATCTCTTTCAGAGGTAATTTCAGGACAAGATGTCTTTATAGGCTTATCAGATCAAGACGTCTTGACTGATGATGATGTCAAACAAATGGATGCCCAACCTATTATTTTCGCGTTAGCTAATCCCAAACCAGAGATTAACCCGCAAGTAGCGTCAGAAGCGGGGGCCGCAATTGTGGCGACTGGCTCAAGCCAGTATCCTAATCAAGTGAACAATATTTTAGCTTTTCCGGGGTTATTTAAAGGGTTACTAGAAAGTGGCATTAAGCAGGTTGACAGTAGTTTGCAAAAAGCTGTGGCTTTAGCTTTGGCTGATGTTATAGAAAAGCCCACAAAGAAAAATATTGTTCCCAGTGTTTTTGATAAAAAAGTCGTGCCAAGTGTTGTAAATGCAATAGTTAAATATGCTTCTGAAAATAAATAGTTGAGGAGGTGGTAGGTTGAACGAAATTGTCGAATTAAATCTCCATGATTCTAAAGTTAGGTTGCGGTGGCAAAATTTTTTGAAATCGCTAGATATTAGCAATTTTTCCGACAAAGAAGTTGAGAAAATTGATAAAACTTTAGGTATTTATGAGGATAATCAGCTTGTTGCCACTGGCTCTTTAGCTGGCAACACACTAAAGTATGTTGGCGTCTGTAACAAAGGCGTCACACAAGGATCTCGATTTAACACAATCGTAAATGCTTTAGTAAACTATTTATTTCAGAATAAAATTTTTCATATCTTTGTTTTTACCAAGGTCAAATATTCTACTAGTTTTCAACACCTTGGTTTTCACGAGCTTGCACGATCAAGTGAGGGGACGTTTTTAGAAACTGGAACTCCAGGCATCCAAGATTTTCTTGCTGAAATCCCGCAAATTAGTAACCAAGGTCAAAAGCGTATTTCCGCTATTGTGATGAATGCGAATCCCTTTACGAATGGTCATCGTTATTTAGTCGAACAGGCAGCATGTGAAAGTGACTATGTTTACGTCTTCGTTGTAAGCACAGATTTATCCCTTTTTACTACTGTTGAGCGAACTAGCCTGGTTAAAGCGGGGACCGGTGATCTCGAAAATGTTTCGGTGATTAATGGTAATGACTATTTAGTGAGCTATACGACATTTCCAGCATATTTCTTGAAGTCTACTGACGAAGAAATAGAGTATCAAACCACCTTAGATGCTCAGGTTTTTAAAACTCAAATCGCACCATTCCTCAACATAAAAAAGCGATTTGTTGGAACTGAGCCATTATCCAAAACAACCAAAAAATATAATGAGGTATTGAAACGGGAACTTTCACCGGAAATTCAAGTAGTGGAAATTGAGCGTCTTAAATCAAAAAGTCAGAACTTTATCACTGCCACTGAGGTTAGACACTTGATTCAAGAAAATAGAATTACTGCAATTGAATCATTGGTTCCAGCACCGACATACCAATTTATTACTGATAATCAAGAACAACTAAGTCATCGTATTCAGGAAGGAATGAATATTAATGGAAATTAAACAAACTGCAGTCGCAGGGACCTTAGAGTCATCAGATATTCAAATTATGATTTCAAAAGGTACAAACGATTTTGAAATTGAGCTGGAATCTGATGTTAAGAAACAATTTGGTGATCAAATTACTAAGGTAATTACAGATACATTAAAACAATTGGGTGTCACAAGTGCAAAAATTAAGGCCGTAGATAAGGGCGCTTTAGACTGTGTTATTAAGGCCAGAACTATTGCTGCTGGTCAACGAGCATTGGGAACTACTGATAAACCAGAATGGGAGGTACTGTAAGCATGGCAGATACTGAAGAACGTTTGCGCCGAACAATGATGTTTGTTCCAGGAAATAATCCAGCGATGGTGAAGGATGCTGGAATTTATGGTGCAGATTCAATTATGTTTGATTTAGAGGATGCTGTATCTATGACTGAAAAAGACGCAGCACGTATCTTGGTTTATGAAGCACTGAAATCTCAAAACTATGGTGAAGCTGAACTTGTTGTCAGAGTGAATGGGCAGGACACACCATATTATCCTAATGACGTTAAAGCAATGGTTAAAGCTGGTATTGATGTTATTAGACTTCCCAAGGTAGAATCTGCAGAAATGATTCAAATGCTTGTTAAAGATGTTGAAGCCTCCGAAAAAGAGGTTGGTCGTGAAGTGGGATCGACACATGTTATGGCTGCCATTGAAAGTGCAAAAGGCGTTATCAACGCGGCAGAAATCGCAGCGGCATCTGACAGAATGATTGGGGTTGCACTTTCGGCAGAAGATTACACAACAGATATGAAGACACACCGATATCCTGATGGTGCGGAACTTGAATTTGCTAGAAACATGGTTCTCCATGCAGCTCGTGCAGCGGGAATTGCTGCGTTTGATACTGTATTTACAAATATGGATGATACAGAAGGCTTCTATCGAGAGACCCGTTATATTCATCAACTTGGATTTGATGGAAAATCATTAGTTAATCCACGTCAAATTCCAATGGTTAATGAAGTTTATCAACCTACTGAAAAGGAAATTGAGAATGCTAAAAATGTGATTAATGCCATTCAAGAAGCTAAGTTAAAGGGCTCAGGTGTTATTTCAATGAATGGTCAAATGGTTGATCGGCCAGTTGTTCTAAGAGCACAAAGAGTTATGATGCTAGCCAAGGCATCTAACTTACTTGATGAGGAGGGAAATTATCTTGAAAAATAGTGTAAATCGCGAATTACCAGAGGAGTTATTGAAGCGCCTTAGTTACGAGGCCTTTGAGACGACTGAAATAGGCCATCCATCTATTCAGCGTGTCGCACCAACAGTTCATGTTTCAACTGGTGATGATAAAGTTGTCGATTCTATCAAGGAAGTCGTTAAAAACACTGTAAAAGATGGCATGACAATTTCATTCCATCACCATTTCCGAAATGGGGACTTTGTGTTCAATGCCGTAATGCGAGAAATTATTGACCAAGGCATTAAAGATTTGACGTTAGCGCCTTCCTCATTGACTAATGTAATGAATGATATGGTGATTGAAGCCATTAAAGCCGGCACAGTTACTAATATTACAAGTTCAGGAATGCGCGGCTCGTTAGGTGATTTTGTATCTCATGGTGGACTAGAAAATCCAGTGATTTTCCGTTCACATGGTAATCGCGCCAGAGCAATCGAGCATGGTGACATTAAGATTGATGTTGCCTTCCTAGGCGTACCAAACGCAGACCGATTAGGAAATGCCAATGGTATGGAAGGGGATGCAGTTTTTGGTTCTCTTGGCTATGCTTTAATGGATGCTCAGTATGCAAATACAGTTGTATTGTTGACAGACAATATTAAACCATATCCCAATACACCAGCTTCTATCCGTCAAACACAGGTAGACTACGTTGTAAAAGTTGATAAAGTTGGTGATCCAGAAAAAATTGGGTCAGGTGCTACTCGTTTCACTAAAGATCCTAAGGAATTAAAAATTGCTTCAACTGTAAACGACGTCATCGTTAACTCACCATACTTCAAGGATGGTTTTTCTTTCCAAACTGGTTCCGGTGGAGCAGCATTAGCGGTTACACGTTATTTACGACAAGCAATGATTGATAATCAAATTCATGCGTCCTTTGCTCTTGGGGGAATAACAAAGCCTACTACTGATTTGTTGAACGAAGGTTTAATCGACCGAGTAATGGATGTTCAAGATTTTGATAAAGGTGCAGCTGAATCAATGCACACAAATGGGAAGCAACAAGAAATTGATGCTTCATGGTATGCAGATCCAGATAACAAAGGTGCAATGGTAGATCAATTGGATGTTGTTATTTTAAGTGCACTAGAAATTGATACAAAATTCAATGTTAATGTTATGTCAGGATCTGATGGGGTTATCCGTGGCGCTATCGGCGGACACCAAGATGCAGCAACTGCAAAATTGACAATTATCTCTGCTCCATTGGTTCGTGGACGTATTGCAACTGTGGTACCAGACGTTACCACAGTCGTTACTCCAGGTGAATCTGTAGATGTTCTTGTAACAGAATATGGGATTGCGATTAATCCAAATAGAAAAGACTTAATTTCTGCACTTAGTTCGTTGCCAGGTGTGCCAGTTTATTCTATTGAAGAGTTACAAAAAATGGCTCAAGATAAAGTGGGTGAACCTAAGCCACTAGAATTTACAGATCGTACTGTGGCACTCATTGAATATCGTGATGGTACATTGATTGACACAATTCGAGAAGTTAAAGATTAGTTATATAATAGTGAAGCACCGTTGAATAAACGGTGCTTTTTTAAGAGGAAGTGAATCGAATTGGAATCTATTTTCAGGGAAGGTAATCCTCAGGGAATTAGTGACGTTTTGAAAAATAAAGATGATCGGGTTTCGTACCAGCAACAGCTTTTGGAAGAGAATCCTAAACACACTATCATTGCGGCTAAATTGAATATTCCGGGCCCAATTAAAAATAATCAGTGGATTAATCAATTGTTCGAAACGGGAATGGCTCGATTCTTGAGTTTTATGAAGGAACAAACATATGAACCAGTCATATTAAAGCAAGCCAATAAAGATTCAGGAAGCGAGGCATTTATTCTCCTAAGAGAACCTGCACTCACAGTAAAAGCCTTAGCAGCAGAATTTGAGGATACTGACAGATTGGGACGATTATTTGATTTAGATGTTTTGACCAGCAGTCACAAAGGTCCTATGTCGCGGACAGAGTTAAATCTGCCTGTTCGGAGATGCTTCATTTGTAATAGACCCGCTCGAGAATGTGCGAGATCCAGACGGCATACTGTTGCGGATCTACAAGCAAAAATTACTCAGGTGTATGACAAAGAATTTGGAAACGGGGAGATGGCATGAGCAGAGGACGATCGGTCATCAATGCACAATACTATCAAATTGGTTCTGATGCTTTGAGAGCATTGCTCTATGAAGTGACTACTTTTCCAAAACCGGGACTGGTAGATCCTGTTGCTCAAGGGCCTCATCCAGATATGAACGTTTTTACTTTTATAGATAGTTCTGTGGGACTTCGGCATTATTTTGATCAATGTATTGATGCAGGCGCAACATTTACTGGAAATGATCTAATTAAACTTTTTCAAGCCATTAGATCATTTGGAATTGATGCTGAAAAAACAATGTTTAAAAACACTAAAGGTGTTAACACGCATAAGGGCGCAATTTTTTCTCTGGGTGTCTTAGTGACTGCAGAGTCATTTCGGATTTCAAATTTAGAACTTAAATTTTCTATTATGGAAATTGTTAAAAGAATGCTAAAAGGACTAACAGAAAATGATTTTAAAGATATTAAAAATAAGAATCCTGAAGAATTAACAATTGGCGAACGGGAATATTTAACTCATGGTATTAAAGGCATTCGTGGGGAGGCAGAAAGTGGTTTTCCTGTACTTACAGAGTTTGCCCTACCTGCTTTAAAGAGAAGCCAGGGGTCAACCAATGAACGACTACTAGATACTTTAATGAGTATTCTCGGCAATTCAATTGACACAAACCTTATAAAAAGAGCAAATTCAGTTGAAATTATTGATTGGGCAAAACAACAATCAACAAAATATTTTGAACTAGGTGGCAGTCGAACCGAAGAAGGTATGAATTTCCTGAAATACTTAAATGAAGAGTTTGATAAAAAAAATCTTAGTTTGGGTGGATCGGCAGACTTGCTTATTTTGACTATATTCATTGGTTTTCGTGAAGGATTATTATAAGCTTACCTATGAATTAGAAAAACGAAGTAAGGGGAGGTCACACCATGAAACCAGTCATTCTCATCACCGGTGCCAGTTCTGGTATCGGGCTCAAAACCGCACTAAAATTGCTTGAACGAGGGGCAATTGTGTATGGTGGTGCCCGTCATGTGGATAATATGAAAGCCATTGTTGAAGCTGGTGGCCACGCTATCGCGCTAGACGTCACCAGCGATAGTGAGTCGAAAGCAGCAGTCGATCAAATTTTGGCTGAACAGGGTCGAATTGATGTATTGATTAACAACGCTGGATACGGTTCGTATGGTGCGGTGGAAGATGTTCCAATCGAAGAGGCTAAGCGACAACTCGATGTGAATGTCTTGGGGATTGCGCGACTTACCAAACTGGTTTTACCTAGTATGCGGTTCCGCAAATCCGGAAAGATCATCAACATTTCCTCGATGGCTGGAAAAGTGTGGACGCCGTTCGGAGCGTGGTATCATGCCACTAAATTTGCGGTGGAGGGTTTCTCTGATGCACTCCGATTGGAAGTGGAACCCTTTGGTATCAAAGTAGTTGTGATTGAGCCAGGGGCGATTGAATCCAACTGGGGTGATATTACAATTCAGAATCTGCAGAATACTTCTGGTGACGGTGCGTATAAAGAAGCGGTCGCAAGACAAGTCGCTAATTTTCAAAACATGTACCACAATAGCCGTTTTCTGACCAAGGCAGACAAGATTGCTGAAGTGATTACCAAAGCAAGCTTTAGCCGACACCCGCGTACACGATACTTAACCGGATTTGGCGCTAAGCCTAGTGTCGTGCTTGCCCATCTAGTGCCGAACCGCGTATTTGATAAAATTAGTCGTAAATTTATGTAAGCAAAAAAGTCCTCGATTGAGGACTTTTTTTAGTGATTAATGCGAATCAGCCGCCAATTAATGAAAATCGCGATTAAGACCATGACGATGCCGACCCAAGGTGTTTGGGCGAGACCAAAGTGGGCGGTAGCTTGCCCACCAAGCATGGAGCCAAGCGCAATTCCGATGTTAAACGCGGAAATATTGAGTGCTGAGGCCATAGTAACTGTCTGTGGTGCTTCCTTTTCAGCAACGGTTACAATGTAGAGTTGCAAGCCGGGGACGTTCATGAAGGCGAACAGTCCCATTAACAGTACGGCAATTAAACCCAAGATGGCTGAGTGAATGAAGAAGCCGATGAGGGCTAAGGCGACTGCCAAACCGGCAAACATTTTAATGAGTGATTGCTCGGGATGGGAGTTAGCGAGGCGACCACCAACCGTGTTACCAATGGCGACCATGACACCGTAAATCACCAATAGCCAAACCACAGCCGAAGTGGAGTAGCCCATTAGATTTTCCAAAATAGGTGAAATGTAGGTGTAAACGGCGAAGGTGCCACCGTAGCCTAAAGCGGTCATCAGAAGCGCATAGGTAATTTTACGGTTTTTGAAGACCGTGATAATCCCGGTTAGTGGAGTCTTCCCTGGATTAGGTAAACTGCTGGGGATGAGACTGAAATTGGCAATCAGGCCGATAATCCCAATGACACTAAGGAAGATGAAGGAGAGCCGCCAACCAGCTAATTGACCGATAAAGGTTCCCAAGGGCACACCGGTTACGGTTGCAACGGTGAGTCCGGTGAACATGATGGCGATGGCACTTGCACGGCGGTCAGGCGTCACCACATTAGCAGCGATGAGGGATGAAATCGTCATGAAAATTCCGTGTGCTAACGCGGCAATGATCCGTCCCACTAGTACGATGGCAAAACTTGGCGCCATAGCTGCAGTTAAATTGCCGGCGATAAACAGTAACATGGTGATAAGTAATAACTGCTTACGCGGAATTTGGCCGGTGATTAAAGTCATCAATGGTACGCCTACTGTGATACCGAGGGCGTAGATGGAAACGGTGAGGCCAGCTGTTTCGATTGAAATAGCAAATTGGTTGGCCAGCATGGGTAATAGGCCGACACTAATAAATTCAGTAGAACCAATCGCAAAAGCGCTGATGGCTAAAGCAAGCAACGTTCCAACAGCGGTGCGTTTGTTGTACGTAATAGACATGAGTTTTTCTCCTGTTTTGAATTAAATTAAACCAAGCTCTTTCAAATAGTGGCTCGATTTGATACAATTTCCCATTATAGTGGCACGGTGATTCAAAACAAGTACGCACTATTTAGTATCGTAGGCACTTTTTAGTACCCATGCAGGGAAGTACACATGAAAACTTATCATATTGGAGTCGAAGCCACTTTGGACGTCATTGGTGGCAAATGGAAGCCGATTATCCTGTGTCATTTGGGTAACGGTGAAATGCGAACTGGTGAACTACGGCGCGCCATTCCACAAATTACGCAAAAAATGCTCACGCAGCAGTTGCGTGAGCTAGAAGAAGATGAAATCATCTCGCGCGAAGTCTACCAACAAGTTCCACCTAAAGTTGAGTATGGTCTGACGGATTATGGCCGTACACTGAGTGACCTATTGGTGAAAATGTCCATTTGGGGCGAGCAACGCGTGGCTAAATTGAAAGCGGAGCATCAGGACGTTACCTTGTTGCATCCGAGGCATGAAGGCTATGAGATGGCAAAAATGACAAAATAATAGATGTGCAGCCTGATTAAGGCGTTCATTTGAAAATACTGTCCAAAATTTATTGAGTAATCATAAGTGATCCTTTTTAGCGCTAGATAACTTCATAAAGCACTGAAAAATTTCTATGCTATAATCAAGACGTAAAAAACCACGGAAGACCGTTAAAAGTCAACCGTGGTAATGAAATAAGACTATAGCTTTATTACTGGTTTAGAACCGTCTTCCGGCCAAGGTTAGCGGTTCTTTTTTCTTGCCTTCAAAACTTCTGCATAGGCCAAGATTATCTTTGCTACGCCACCTAATATTGCTGGTGACGCAATAATCAAGGTGAGCATCAATTCCTGCACAAGCGCAATCCTTTCTGATCGAATCAATACACATAGGCATCACTTCTTTCTTGGAGATTAGCACCGCCGAACTACCTTACTTGAATATTATAACCAATAAAACCTGGGTCCAACACCGAACAGTGATGGGCTCAGGTTTTTTCATTAATGACGAGCTGTTACGTATTGATCGACCGTCACAATGGCGTTGGCAACGTCCGCCGCAGTGACTTCAAACGGCATTTGGTGAATGGTTTCAGCTGGAATTGTGGCTTGTTCTCCGACTTTGAGAAGGTCCTCATAACTGACGTCTTCAAGATGGAGATCCTTTAAGGTTGTTGGTAGACCAAGTGATTGGTTGAAATCAATAAACTTGTCTAATTCGGTTTCAGGCACGTTATCAAGTACTAATTCACACAAGTAACCGTATGCGACTTTTTCACCATGTAGGAGATTTTCGATTTCGCCATTTGGTAGATTGTAAAATTAATCCGAACGCTGTTCGGACAAAAAAGATCAGCTTCCTTTAAAATGGTGTTTACCACAAACCCATCTTTTAGGAGCTGATCT